>CAXTBU010000003.1:39639-75143 GCA_964242885.1 uncultured Actinomycetales bacterium | reverse complement strand
CGCACCGTCGCTGTGCGACTGAGCCTCGAACCCTCAGCGGGTCAGGTCCTCCAGCGTGAGCCGGAACTCCTGGGTGGACTCCAGGTCGTCGTACGGCTCCGCGGCCTCGCCGGGCGACCTCACCCGGCGACCCAGCACCGCCTGTTCGTCGGGCTTGTTCGGCAGCACGTCGTGGATGTAGGAGTCCAGGGCGCCCTTGATGCCCACGTCGTGCCCGGCCTTCTCGGACAGGTACCACCGGTGCAGCAGCACCTCGTGGAAGATCTCCGCCGGCTCGAGCTTGCCGCGCAACCCGCGGGGCACGGCCCGGACCACCGGCTCGAAGACGTTCGTCACCCACTCGTGGGCGACGATCTCCTCCTCCTCGTTCTGCTGGTCGGTGTAGGCCCGGTACGCGTCCAGGTCGTTGAGCAGCCGTCGGGCCTGGTTCTCCTCCACGTCCAGGCCGGTCAGGCGCAGCAGGCGGCGGGTGTGGTGGCCGGGGTCGACGACCTTGGGCTCGATCCGCACGGTCCGGCCGTCCACGTCGGTCACGATGTCGAGCTCGGCGACGTCGAAGCCGAGGTCGTTGAGCCGGCGCATCCGGGCGTCGATCCGGTACATCTGGCCGCCGTCGAACTCCTCGGCGTCGGTGAGCTCGGCCCACAGCGAGGTGTACCGGGCCACGATCAGGTCGGCGATCTCCAGGGCGTCGATCGACTCGTCGAGCAGGCCGCCGCTCTCCAGGTCCGACAGCTCCCCGAAGATGTTCGTCCGCGCCAGGTCGATGTCGTAGTCGCGCTGCCCGCGGGACAGGGTCTCGTGGATGGTCCCGGTCTCCGCGTCCACCAGGTAGGCGGCGAACGCACCGGCGTCACGCCGGAACAGCACGTTGGACAGCGAGCAGTCGCCCCAGTAGAAGCCGGCCAGGTGCAGCCGGACCAGCAGGGCCACCAGGGCGTCGACGAGGCGGACCGTGGTGTCCCGGCGCAGCGTCCGGCTGAACAGGGCGCGGTAGGGCATGGCGAACTGCAGGTGGCGGGTGAGCAGCACCGCCTCCAGGTGTTCCCCGTCCGGTGCAGTGCGGCCGGCGATGACCCCGGCGGCCTCGACCGCGGGGACGCCGATCCGTTCCAGGTCCCGCAGCATCCGGTACTCCCGGATGGCGAGGTGCTCGGAGACCTCCTTGACCGCGTAGACGTGCTTGGAGATGCGCACGAAGCGGACGATGTGCCGGCTGATCCCCTGCGGCAGCGCCACCAGGCGCTCCGGGGGCCAGTCCTCCAGGGGGACGTCCCACGGCAGGCCGAGCAGGTCGCGCTCGGCGGGGACGGCCAGGATGCGCATCGGCATGTCCGTGAGCCTCCCACCGTCTGGTGCCGCCGGACACCGCCCGCTCAGGTCAGCGTGTCGGCGCCGGAACGGCCGCAGGGCCGGACCCCCCTCGGGGATCCGGCCCTGCGGACGTGTGGCGAGGGGTCGGGCTCAGGTGAGCCGCTCGCCGGTGGACTTGCTGAAGATGTGCGCCTTCGCCGCGTCGACGGCGAGGACGATCTTCTGGCCGCGCTGGATGCCGAACCGGCCCGTGTGGCGAGCCGTCAGCTGCGACGGCGTGCCCTCGGTCTCCGAGCTGGCGTAGATGTAGCCCTCTGCTCCGAGCTCCTCCACGACCTCCACGGTGACGGGCAGGCCGTAGCCCTGGTCGTCACTGAGGGAGAGTGCCTCGGGCCGCAGCCCCAGGGTGACCGCCGTGTCGTTGCCCGCCTTCGCCAGCACCGACCGCTCGACCGGGAGGGTGTAGGACCCGATGACGATCCCCTCCGGCGTGAGCCGGCCGTCGATGAGGTTCATCGCCGGGGACCCGATGAACCCGGCCACGAACACGTTGGCCGGGTGGTCGTACAGGTTCAGCGGGCTGTCGACCTGCTGGAGCAGACCGTCCTTGAGGACGGCCACCCGGTCGCCCATCGTCATCGCCTCGGTCTGGTCGTGGGTGACGTAGACCGTGGTGATGCCCAGGCGGCGCTGCAGCGACGCGATCTGGGTGCGGGTGGAGACGCGCAGCTTGGCGTCGAGGTTGGACAGCGGCTCGTCCATCAGGAAGACCCGCGGCTCACGCACGATCGCGCGGCCCATGGCGACCCGCTGACGCTGGCCACCGGAGAGCTTGGCCGGCTTGCGGGACAGGTACTCCTCCAGGCCCAGCAGCTTGGCGGCCTCGCCGACGCGGCGGGCACGCTCGTCCTTGCTGACACCGGCCATCTTCAGGGCGAAGCCCATGTTGTCCGCGACGGTCATGTGCGGGTACAGCGCGTAGTTCTGGAACACCATCGCGATGTCCCGCTCCTTGGGCGGCAGGTTGGTGACGTCACGGTCACCGATCCTGATCGCGCCGGCGTCGACCTCCTCGAGTCCCGCGAGCATCCGCAGGGAGGTGGTCTTGCCGCAGCCCGAGGGCCCGACGAGGACGAGGAACTCGCCGTCGGCGACCTCGAGGTCGAGCTTGTCGACCGCGGGGCGTTCGGTTCCCGGGTAGATCCGCGTCGCCTTGTCGTAGGTGACGGTTGCCATCGTTGCACTTCCTCTCACCGGCAGGAACGTGCCGGACGATCCGAGTGAGGGTCGGGACGAGCTTCCCACTTCGCCGCGGGTAAGTCACGGCAGGCTCGTCACATCCAGGTCACAGACCGGTCATCTGCCCGTCATCTGCGGGCGGCCGGCGGTCACCCGCGGGCCCCCCGCAATCCGTCCGTGCGCCCGGCTCGAACAACCCGGGGCGACCAGTAAGCGGGATTGGTCGAATGGTTACTCACCGTGTCCGGAAGCGGCCGGACAGTCACTGCGGGAGGATTGCCAGGTGAGCAGGGTGTGGGGTGGACTCGGGTCGGCGGTCGCGGCCGCCGGGCGCCTGGTGCGTCGTCCCCTCGCGCTGACCGTGTTCGCCGTGGTGCTCGCCGTCCTCGGCGCGTCGACGATCGCCTACGCCGTCACCCGGCCGGACCCGAACCGGCCGCCGGTGGCCGCCGGTGCCCAGGACTCGAGCGCCGGTGTCCCGGTCCCGGTGCTGCCCGCGGCAGCCCCGGCACAGCCGGTCACCCCCCCGCCGGCCCAGCCGTCGGCCCGGGTGCCGCCGGCGCTCCCGACGGCCCCGGTCGTGCCCCTGCTGCCAACCGTTGCCCCGGCCGCTCCCCGGGCGACCGGCCGGCCGTCGGACGCCCCGAAGCCGGCCGCGACGAGGCCGGCCGCGCGGACCCCCGCCCCTCGCCGGTCCACGCCGGCGAAGGCGCCGGTCCGGACGCTGCCCAACCCGCTGGGCACCTCGGCCCCGGTCCGGGTGGTCGTCCGCAGGCTCAAGATCGACCGCAAGCCGATCTCGCTGGGGGTGACCAAGGCCAACGCCCTGGAGGTGCCCGACGACGCCGAGGACCTCGGCTGGTACACCGGCGGCCCGACACCCGGCGCCATGGGCTCAGCGGTCATCGCCGGCCACGTCAGCTACAACGAGCCCGGCGTCTTCTACCGGCTCGCGACACTGGAGCGCGGCGACACCGTGCAGGTCACCCGCAAGGACGGGACGACCGCGGTGTTCACCGTCAGTGGCACCCGGACCTACCCCAAGGACGAGTTCCCGACCGCAGACGTCTACGGCTTCGTCGACCGTGCGGCGCTGCGGCTGATCACCTGCGGTGGCGACTACGACGAGAAGACCCGCCACTTCGCCGACAACGTCGTCGTCTACGCCGACATGACCTCGGTCATCGCGAAGAAGTGACCTGCGCGAGCGGCTGGGACCGCGGCTCGACGCCGTCGGCGTAGCCACCAGCAGCCGCCTGAGCGACAGCCTTCCCGCGGGTCCGGTCCCGGCTGGCCACCACCGACACAGCGGCCAGGGCCAGGCCGAGCACGCCGATGGCGACGAAGCCCAGCCGCGGCGGGCCCGCGTCGACGACCAGGCCGATGATCGGGGCACCGAGGGCGTTCCCGACCGTGAGCGCCGACCCGTGAACGCCCATCACCAGGCCGCGGACCTCGGCCGGGGTGCGCTGGGTCAGCTCCTCGGCGGTCAGCGAGATCAGCGGCGCACAGAACAGCCCGGTCGGGATGACCAGCAGCGCGAGTGACCACCAGTTCTGCGCGAACACCACCGGCAGGCACAGGACGGCCAGCAGCGCGAGCATCGCCGGCGGGGACACCCGCCGGCCGCTGGCGCCGTAGACGAAACCGCCGACCAGCGACGCCAGGCACCAGATCGCGAACACGATGCCCAGCAGCGGCACGGCGTCGAGGTCACGCATCACCGCGGTCAGCGCGGTGTCGGTGCCGACCACGGTGAACGTGGTGGCGAAGGTGACGAGCAGGACCGCGGCGACCGGCGCGCGCAGCCAGCTGCGGACCGGGACCCTGCCGGCGAGCGGCCGGGCCCGGGAACCGGGTGTCGCGGCCACGCCCTCCTCGCCGTGCACCGGTGGGTCCAGGACGATCAGCGCGATCCCCGAGCCGATGATCAGCACGGCGGCGGTGACCAGGGTGACGGTCGAGCTGGTCGCGGTCAGCAGCACGATGCCCAGTGCCGGGCCGATCGCGAACGACAGCTCGACGCTCATCGAGTCCAGCGAGAAGCCGGCCTGCCGCTCGGCCGGCGGGACCATCGCCGCGAGCGCCTGCCGGGTCAAGGAGAAAATCGGGATCGCCAGCAGGCCGCCGACGACCGCCGCGGCGAGCAGCGCCTCGTAGGGCAGCACCGGCGCCGCGAGCCAGAACGCCCCGTCGACGGCGGTGGTGACCACCAGCACCGGGCGCAGGCCCAGGCGGTCCACCGCCCGGCCGAGCAGGGGCGCGCCGACCGCGCCACCGACGGCGAAGGCGGCGGCGAGCAGGCCGGAGGCGGCGAAGCCGCGGTCGAGGTCCAGGACGACGTGCAGGGTCAGCACGACCGGGGCCGCGGTGATCGGGATGCGGGCGAGAACGGCGAGGACGAGCAGGGCGCGGACGCCGGGACGAGCGAGGACGCGGCGGTACGGGGCGAGACTCACAGGAGAAGGATTCCGTTCGGGTACGACAGCAGCCCGGGGTTTCGCCGCGGCGGTGCGGCTCGTCCGGGGGAGACAGCCCCATCACAACCGAACGGCCGCACCGCCTGTTCCCGCTCGGCGGATCACAGACCCGCTCGGCGGATCGCAGACCCGCTCGGCGGATCGCGCACCCTCTCGGCGAGTCGCGGGCCGTCACGACGGGCCGGTGTCCGGGGCGGCAGGCACAGTGGACGCCGTGATCGCCAACGACGGAGCCATCCAGACCACCCACGCCGGAAGTCTTCCGCGCACCCCAGAGCTGATCGCGGCCAATGCCTCGCGGCGGCTGTCCGACGACGGCTTCACCGTGCTGCCCAGCGCCGAGTACGACGACCTGCTGGCCACCGCGGTCCAGGACCTGGTCGCCCGGCAGCAGGCCGCAGGCGTCTCGGTGCCCGGCGACGGCGAGTACGGCAAGTCGATGTCCAGTGCCGTCGACTACGGCGCCTGGTGGTCCTACTCCTTCCAGCGGCTGTCCGGTCTGGAACTGGTCGACGAGGGGCTGTTCGCCCAGCAGCCGCAGCGGTCCGAGCCCGGGCACGTCCGGCTCACCAGCTTCCCGGACCGCCGTGACTGGCAGCGGTTCCGGGAGGCCTACAGCGACCCCGAGAGCGGGGTGACGGTCGGCAAGCCCGCAGCGTTCCCGACCTGCACCGGGCCGGTCGCCTACACCGGTCAGGACGCGATCGCCGGGGACATCGCCCACCTCAAGGCCGCGCTCGCGGCGACGGGGCAGTCGGAGGGGTTCATCACCTCGCTGTCGCCCGGCAGCGCCTCGCGGGTGAGCAACACCCACTACGCGACCGAGGAGGAGTTCATCTGGGCGTGCGCCGACGCGATGCGCGAGGAGTACCAGGCGATCGTCGACGCCGGCCTGATCCTGCAGATCGACGACCCCTCCATCGCGGAGAACTGGGACCAGGTCAACCCCGAGCCGAGCGTCGAGGACTACCGCGCCTTCACCCAGATCCGCATCGACGCGCTCAACCACGCGCTGCGCGGGCTGCCGACCGACCGCATCCGCTTCCACCTGTGCTGGGGCAGCTGGCACGGCCCGCACACCACCGACCTGGAGTTCCGGCACATCGTCGACCAGATGCTGCGGATCGACGCCGGTGCCTACTCCTTCGAGGCCGGCAACGTCCGGCACGAGCACGAGTGGCGGGTGTGGGAGGACGTCGAGCTGCCCGAGGGCAAGCTGATCCTGCCGGGCGTCGTCAGCCACGCGACGAACGTCGTCGAGCACCCACGGCTGGTCGCCGACCGGATCGAGCGCTTCGCCGGGCTGGTCGGCCGCGAGCGGGTGCTGGGGTCGACCGACTGCGGGCTGGGCGGGCGGATCCACTCCCAGATCGCCTGGGCGAAGCTCGAGGCGCTCAGCGCCGGGGCTGAACTGGCCAGCCGCGAGCTCTGGCGCTGACCGTTTCCGCAGCCGACTCGTTCGAACAGCGGCGTCCTCCGTCGCTCCCCACGCGGGCCTCAATCGCGGCGCCACGGCTTCGCCCTGCTGTCGCGACGGGAAGGTCACGAGCAAGTAGCGTCCCGTGTTCGAGCGCTCACGGAGGGACCGCACTGTGCCAGAGGAGTCGTGGAACACAGCACGATTGATCCCAACTTCCGGGATCAACGGAGAGGACGAACGCGAGCGCCGGGCGACATCCGCGCTCCTGGCCGTCATCCCCGCGGTCAAGGAGTTCGGCCGAGCCCTGCTTGGGTCGAGGGGGGCTCCCGCCGGGCACCTCGAGACCTACATCGAGGTGCCCTTCCAGTTGGGCGACCAGACGCTCTACCCGGATGGGTTGATTCGCACCAAGCGCGGTCAGCGGTCCTGGACCGCGCTGGTGGAGGTCAAGACCGGCACGAATGCGCTCGTTGCCCAACAACTCGAGAACTACCTCGACGTCGCGCGCGAGCACGGCTTCGACGCGGTGATCACCATCTCGAACGAGATCCCGCCAGCGTCAGGACAGCATCCGACGCCGGTCGATCGCCGGAAGATGAAGAAGGTTGCGCTGTTGCACCTTCCGTGGGCCGAGGTGCTGTCGGCCGCGATCATGCAGAAGGAGCACCGCGGCGTCGCGGATCCCGACCAGGCTTGGATCCTTGGTGAGTTGATCCGCTACCTGGAGCACCCTCGCTCCGGTGCCTTGGCGTTCGACGACATGGGCTCGCACTGGGTCAGCGTTCGCGAGGCGGTCCGCTCCGGCACCCTGCGTGCGACCGACAAGGGCGTAGCCGACGTCGTCGCTCGGTTCGACGCCCTCCTCCGCTACATCGGCCTGACGCTTGGTCGCAAGCTCGGCGTGGACGTACAACCGCTGCTGTCGAGGAAGGAGCTGGCCGACCCGGGACTGCGAGGCCAGTCACTCATCGCCTCGTTGACCGCCGAGGGCAGTTTGAGCGGAGCCATCCGCATCCCCGAGGCGGCCGCGACACTCAATATCAGGGCTGACCTCCGAACCGGCCAGGTCGCCTGCCACTGTGACGTCGACGCCCCGAGGCAGGGCCGGAACAAGACCAAAGTCACCTGGCTGACCCGGCAACTGAAGGAAGCGCCAGACGGTCTTCGCGTCGAGTGCTTCGCTTTCCACGCCCGAGCTGGAACCGCCGAGCTGCTCCGCGCTGTCCGGTCGAACCCGGACTTGCTGATCGCCGACCCTGACAAGGAGCTACGCGCGTTCCGCGTCACCCAGGTCTCCGCGCTGGGAGCGAAGCGCGGTACGGGCCGCGGCTCCTTCATCGACTCGGTCACCGACGCCGTCGACTCGTTCTACAGCGGAGTTCTCCAGAACCTCCGTTCGTGGGCCCCGACTGCTCCCCGGCTCCGAGAGGAACCGGAAGCACCCGATGTCCCGGCGGCGCTTGTGTCGACGGCTCTCTCGTCCCAGGACGACCCTGACCTGACCGGACAGGTCGTCCCGTCGGCAGCGGCAGCGAACGAATCTGCCGACGCCAGCACGGGGGCCGACGGTTCGGTGGTCGGCGACGAGGGACAGGTGTCAGCAGTGCTGGAAGAGCCGATCCCCTGACGCTTCCTGAAGCGAAGTGAAGGGCGGCGGCACCTGCCGGGCCGCAGGTGTCGCCGAACTGCTCAGCCGTCCCGGTGCGCGCCGCCCCGGTGCACATCGTCGGCCTCCAGCCGACCGGACTGCGGGCGCACCTCGCCGGCCGCGTCGTCCACGCCGTTGTCGTCGGGAGCATCGTCGGGTGCGTCGTCCGGTGCAGGTGCCACCGGGCGGATCGGCCTGGCGAAGGACCAGATCAGGAACATCGCCGCCAGTAGCAGCATCCCGATCCCAGCCCAGAGGTTGAGGTTGATGTCACCGGTCCGTCGCCGGTCGGCCTCCGTGTAGGAGGTCAGCCCCCAGATCGTGCAGACCAGTCCGTACAGCAGGAACAGCGCGCCGATCACGGTGCGCAGGTCGAACAGGATCGTGCTCAGCGGAGGGCGCCCGTTCCCGGTTGCGTCCCGCGGTGCCTCGCTCATCGGTCAGTCTCCTCAGGCCACGCTGAACAGGATGTAGCCGCCGGCGGCCATGGCGAGCACCAGCACCGAGAGCACCTTCGGGTTCCGGTAGATCCCATGTTCGGCCTTGACCTCCCGCTCGTTCTTCGGCGTGAGGCTCCACACCAGGCCGCGCAGGTCCTCCTCCCGCTTCGGGGGCGTCCGCTTCGACACCAGCCAGCCCACCAGGATCGCCATCGCGAAGGCGACGCCGCCACCCACGAAGGCCGATCCCTGCCCGGAGAAGTTCAGCACCCCGAACCTGTTGAGGACGAAGACGAAGACCGCGCTGAGCGTGCCGATGAGCAGGCCGAAGAACCCGGCGGTCGGGGTCAGCTTCTTCCAGAACAGGCCGAAGACGAACACCGCGAACAGGGGCACGTTGAAGAAGGAGAACAGCGTCTGGATGTAGTCCATGATGTTGCTGAAACCGGCCGCGATGAACGCCGTCCCGATCGCGACGGCCGTACCGGCGACGGTCACCGCGCGGCCGACGTTGAGGTAGTACCTGTCCGGCCGGCCCGGCTTCACCCAGTCCTGCCAGATGTCGTAGGTGAAGACCGTGTTGAACGAGCTCACGTTCGCGGCCATCCCCGCCATGAACGCCGCGAGCAGCCCGGCCAGCGCCACGCCGAGGAAGCCGTTGGGCAACAGCTCCTGCAGCATCAGGGGCACCGCGTCGTTGTACTGCGCGTCGGTGGGCCGGCCCGCCTTGAGATCGGCCAGACCGGGCAGCAGCACCGCGGCGACCATGCCGGGAACGATGATCACCAGCGCGATCAGCACCTTGGGGAACGCGGCGATCAGCGGGGTGCGCTGCGCGGCGGACGCGGAGTTGGCGGAGAACGCGCGCTGCACCTCGGTGAAGTTCGTCGTCCAGTACCCGAACGAGGTCACGAAGCCCAGTCCCAGCACGACTCCGAGGGTCGAGCCGAACGCGGACCCGATCCCGGTCAGCTCCTGAGCGGGGAACGGCTGCAGGTCCGCCGCGTTGCCCGCAGCCGTGATCTTGTCGGTCAGGCCGTTCCAGCCGCCGACGCGGTGCAGGCCGATCAGGGTGATCGGGATCATCGTCACGACGATGACGAAGAACTGCAGGACCTCGTTGTAGATCGCCGCGCTCAGCCCGCCCAGGAACGTGTACGCGAGCACGACGACGCCGGCCACCACGATCGCCAACCAGGTCGGCCACCCCAGCAGGGCGTTGACGACGATGGCCATCGCGTAGAGGTTGACCCCGGCCAGCAGGACCGAGGCCACCGCGAACAGGACCGCCTGCAGGCGCTGGGTCTTCCGGTCGAACCGCCGCGCCAGGAACTCCGGCACGCTGCGGACCTTCGACCCGTAGTAGAAGGGCATCATCACGATGCCGAGGAACACCATCGCCGGGATGGCGCCGATCCAGTAGTAGTGGAAGGCCTGTTCCCCGTACTGCGCGCCGTTCGCGCTCTGCCCCAGCAGCTCGGTGGCGCCGAGGTTGGCGGAGACGAACGCCAGCCCGGTGACCCAGGCGGGCAGGCTCCGGCCGGACAGCAGGAAGTCGACGCTGTTGGAGATGCTGCGGCGGGCGATGAGCCCGATCCCCAGCACCAGCACGAAGTACATCGCCACCAGGACGTAGTCGACGACGTGGGCGTCGATCCTGGTGACCGCGGCCGAGATGGGGTGGACGGCCGCGAGACGGTCGAGCACGGGGGACCTCCCTGACGAGCGGACGGGCGACCCGGGAGCACGGCGTCCGACGACGGGGAGCCTCCGTGGCGGGAGGGAACCTACTCGCCGGCGGGCCGGATCCACGGGAGGCGCGGTTGCCCGCGGCGCGGTTGCGGGCGAGGCTGCGCGGATGGACGATTCCCACCGGCTGCAGCGGTTCGTCGACGCCCAGGACGCGGGCGGCACCTACCAGCAGGCGCTGGCGGAGCTCCGGGCCGGCCGGAAGACCAGCCACTGGATGTGGTTCGTGTTCCCCCAGGTCGCCGGTCTAGGCCTGAGCCCGATGTCGGTGGAGTACGCGATCTCCGGCCTGGCCGAGGCGCAGGCGTACCTGGCGCACCCGGTGCTCGGGCCGCGGCTGGTCGAGTGCACCCGGGCGGTCGCCGCGCTGGAGGGAACGACCGCCCGCCGGGTCCTCGGCGGCATCGACGCGACCAAGCTGCGGTCCTCGATGACGCTGTTCGCCGCGGCGGCCCCCGACGAGCCGCTGTTCCGCGACGTCCTCGCCCACTGGTTCGGCGGCGTCGAGGACGAAGCGACCACCAGCCGCCTCTGACGTTCCCGCTGTACCCCGCTCGCTGCGGACCTGGACCGACGCGCGGAGCGGGGGCAGGGTGGGCCGATGGCGACCGAGGAGGACGTGCGGCGGATCGCGCTGTCCCTGCCGGAGACCAGCGAACGCCTGACCTGGGGCACGCCGGGATTCCGCGTGAAGGACAGGCTGTTCGCCCGGATCCGGGAGGACCCGGACGCGCTGGTGCTCTGGCGGCCGAGCGTCGAGGACCGGGACGCGCTCATCGCGGGGGACCCGGAAACGTTCTTCACCATCGCGCACTACGCCGGCCACGCGAGCGTCCTGCTGCGGCTGCCCGCGGTCGATCCCGGCGAGCTGCGCGAGCTGCTCGTGGAGGCCTGGGTGTGCCGGGCCCCGGCCCGCCTTCGGGCGGCGGCCGACCTGCGGTGAACGGCGATCGGCGCCGGCCGGGCGGTACCGTGACCGGGCCTGCACGACGTGCGCGCGCACCCGGCGCGACAACCCGTCGCCGGGTACCGCCGGCGTGGCGCAATTGGTAGCGCACCCGACTTGTAATCGGGCGGTTAGGGGTTCGAGTCCCCTCGCCGGCTCATGAGCACGCAGACGCGGGACGCCGCGGACACGCCGACCAGCGCGGCCGACATCCCCGACCACCCGCCCGGGCCGCCCGACGGCCCGGTGGCGGACCACGACGGTCCACCGCTCGGGCCGCCGGCCGGCGAACCGCCGTCCGTGGGCCGCCGGCTGCCCCGGTGGGGCGAGGTCCGCGAGCTGGTCCGGTTCCGCCGCCCGGCGCTGGACCCCGTGCGGCGCCGGTTGGACGCGGCGCTCACCATCGACGACCTGCGGCGGATCGCGACCCGCACCACGCCGCGGGCCGTCTTCGACTACGTGGACGGGGCCGCGGACGGCGAGGTGACGGCCCGGCGGAACCGGGCCGCGTTCCGCGACGTGGAGTTCGTCCCCGAGCTGCTGCACGCGGTCGACGAGCCCGACCTGTCCACCGAGCTGCTCGGCCGGCGGATCGCGATGCCGTTCGTGTTCGCGCCCACCGGGTACACGCGGATGATGCACCACCACGGCGAGGTCGCCGTGGCGCGCGTCGCCCAGCGGGCCGGCCTGCCCTACGCGCTGTCGACGGTCGGCACCTCGACGGTGGAGGAGGTGCGCGCCGCGGCGCCGGCGGGCGACACCTGGTTCCAGCTGTACCTGACCAACGACGAGGCGCTCAACCGCCAACTGGTCGGCCGGGCCCTCGCCGCCGGCTGCACCACCGTGGTCCTCACCATCGACACCGCGGTCGGCGGCCGGCGCCTGAAGGACGTGCGCAACGGCCTGACCATCCCGCCGACCCTGACCGCGAAGACCGTCCTGGACATGTCGAGGTTCCCGTCCTGGTGGGTCAACAAGCTCACCACGCCGCCGATCGAGTTCGCCTCGGTGCGCGACTTCCCCGGCAGCTCCGCCGACGTGGCCGCGCTGCTGTTCGACCCGGGGCTGGACGAGGACGACCTGACCTGGCTGCGGCGTGAGTGGCCGCACACGCTGCTGGTCAAGGGCGTCCTGGGTCCCGCGGACGCGCGGCGGGTGATGGCGCTGGGGGCCGACGGGGTCGTCGTGTCCAACCACGGCGGGCGCCAGCTGGACCGGACCCCCGCGACGCTCGACGTCCTGCCGGCGGTGCGGGAGGCCGTCGGCCCGGACGCCACCGTGCTGCTGGACAGCGGGGTCACCCACGGCCAGGACATCGTCGCGGCCGTGGCGCTGGGCGCCGACGCGGTGATGGCCGGACGCGCCTACCTGTACGGGCTGATGGCCGGCGGCGAGCGCGGCGTCGAGCGGGCCGTGGAGATCCTGCGCGGGGAGTACCAGCGCGGTCTGCAGCTGCTCGGCCTGGACGCCACCAGCAAGGTGTCCCGGCACCACGTCCGCACGCCCGCCCAGCGCGACGCCGGCAGCGGGGCCTAGATGTCCCGGCCGAGTACAGCGTGTCGCCTGTCCGCGATGGTGGGCCCATGAGCTGGCTCAAGCGGTTGATGGGCGGCGGCCGGACCGACGACGGCGGGCGCCGCGGCGTAGACGCCGGAGCCGTCCCCGCACCGCCCCCTCTCGCGGGACTCGACCTGCCGGAGCTCCGGCTGCTCGGCACGACGCCGTCCGGCAAGCGCGTGCTCGCCTTCGCCGCGGGCCCGGACGAACTCCTGCCGTGGTGGGAGCGGCTGCGGGACGCGCATCCGTCCACCGGCCACTGGCCGGTGCTCGTCGACGAGCACATCGCCGAGCTCTGCGCAGCGCTCCCGAACAGCATCAGGCGCAGGTACGACGACGATGCCGAGGTCGCCCGTACGTCCTCGCTCACCCGCCAGGACCTGCTCGACGTCCGAGCTGCGCGGTTCGCGGCACTGGGTGGTGACGACGACGAGTTCGAGTACGGCGCCGACGAGAACTCGCGGGTGCCCGAGCGGCTGGACGCGTCGTCGGCGGCCTTCCGAGCGCTCTCCACGACCGGACTGGTGGCCCTCGTGCCGGCCGACCACGGCTGGCAGGTGCCTGCTGTGCTCGGATACCTGGGCGGGCTCAACTACGGGATGGAGCCGATCGACCACGTGGTGACCCTGCACGACTGGCACGACCGCTTCGGCGCCCAGCTGGTCAGCCTCACGAACGGGCAGGTGCTGGAGCTGCTCGTCGAACGGCCGCCGACCGACCCGGCCGAGGCGCTCGAGGTGGCACGCGAGCACTACGAGTACTGCATCGACGCGGTCGACGCCGAGGAGGACGACCTGACGACCCTTGCGCAGCAGCAGGTCGGGTCGTACTCGTGGTACTTCTGGTGGGACTGACCTGGCTGCGGCATGAGTGGCCGCACACGCTGCTGATCACGCCCTGTACGGGCTGATGGCCGGCGGGGAGCGCGGGGTCCAGCGTGCGGTGCAGACCCCCCGCACCCCGGCCCAGCCCGACGCCCGCCCGGAGTCGCCGCGATGACATCCCGGGACCTGCGCATCCGCCGGCTGACCGTGCACCGCTTCGCGTGGTCGATGCCCGGCCTCGGGTACGACTCCACCGGCACCAGCAGCGCCGTCGCCTACGCCCAGGTCGCGATGGTCGGCCCCTACCTGATCGGCCGCAGTGCGCTGCAGCGGGAACAGATCTGGAACGACCTCGAGGCGCGCTGCGCAAGCACGACCGCTTCGGCATGGGACCGATCGACATCGGCTCGACAACTACCTTTACGCCCGTTAGGTCAACGTGTACGTTCACACCTGTGAGGCGGTCGAGGCGGAGCCACCGAGGTGACGCCGGCCAGCCCGGGGGGAGACGAGCGATGACCATCGACACCAGGCAGGGCGCCGAGCTGGTCCGGGCGTGGCTGCAGCTGTGGAACGGCGACGCCGGCCGGGTCGACGACCTCGTCGCGCCGGACTTCCGGTTGCACGCGGCGATGATGGACGGCGGCGACGGCAGCGCCGTCGACAGCCCGCAGGCCCTGGTCGCCTGGATCGGGCAGACCCGCGCCGCGGTCCCCGACCTGACGTTCTCCGTCCAGGTCGGCCCGATCGTCGACGGGAACCACCTCGCCGTGCGGTGGCGGGGCCAGGGCGGCTACGCCGGCGGCATGCCCGGCGCCAACGCCCCGGTCGGCACCAGGGTCGACTTCACCGGCACCGACGTCCTGCGCGTCGAGGACGGCCGGCTCGCCGAGTACTGGGTCAACTCCGACACCCTGCTGCTGCTGACCCAGCTGCAGGTGTCCGCATGAGCGCATCCCGCGTTCCGGCAGCGGCGTCCGTCCGGGCCACCGAGGTGGTCCTGCCGGGGATCGTCGAGCCTGCGGGCCTGCAGGTCCGGACCCGCGAGCTGGCGGCGCCGGCGCAGGGACAGGCGCTGGTCCAGGTCGAGGCCAGCGGCGTCTCGTTCGCCGAGCAGTCCATGCGCCGGGGGCGCTACCCCGCCCAGCCGAAGTTCCCGTTCGTTCCCGGCTACGACCTGGTCGGCACCGTGCGCACCGTCGGCGCCGGCGTCGACCCCACCCTGGTCGGCCAGCGGGTCGCCGCGATGACGAAGACCGGCGGCTGGGCCAGCCACGTCCTGCTGCCCGCCGACGACCTGGTCCCGGTCCCCGCCGGGCTGGACCCCGCGGAGGCCGAGACGCTCGTCGTCAACGGCGTCACCGCCTGGCAGGTGCTCCACCGCAAGGCCGCCGTCCGCGCCGGGCAGACGGTCCTGGTGCACGGTGCCAACGGAGGAGTGGGCACCACGCTGGTCCAGCTCGCCGTGCACGCCGGCGTGCGGGTGATCGGCACGGCTCGTCCCCGCCACCACGAGGCGTTGCGTGCCCTGGGCGCCATCCCGCTGGACTACGCCGACCCCGACCTCGCCGCCCGGGTGCGCGAGCTCGCCCCCGGCGGCGTGGACGCCGCCTTCGACCACCTGGGCGGGGAGAGCCTGACCCGCTCCTGGCGGCTGCTCGCGCCCGGCGGCACCCTGGTCTGCCTCGCCATCGCCACGACGGTGGCCGGCACCGGGTCGATCTACCCGGAGTTCTTCGCCACCATCGCCCGCCTGGCGGCGTGGAACGCGGCGCCCAACGGGAAGAAGGCCAGCTTCTACGACCTGTGGGCCGGGCACCGGCTGCGTCGTGGCGCCTTCCAGGCCCGCACCCGCCAGGACATGACCGCGGTCTTCACCCTGCTGGCCGAGGGAGTGCTGAAGCCGCAGGTCGCGGCCCGGCTGCCGCTGACCTCGGCGCGGGAGGCGATGGAGCTGGCCGAGTCCCACACGGTCACCGGCAAGGTCGTCCTGCTCCCGTGACCGCGGCGGCGCTCAGCCGGTCGGCCGCAGGCCGGTGAGCAGGACCTCCACGTCGCGGTCGACCTGTTCAGGATCCGGGCCCCCACCCCGGTCGTGCAGGCGCACCGCGAGCTCCAGGCCCAGCAGGTAGCGACGCAGGTCCCCGGGAGTGGTCTCGGGACGGATCGCACCCGCCTCCCGGGCGCGGGTGAGCAGGCCGCCGAACACCGCGAGCAGGTCCCCGAGGACCTGGGTGGTCTCGGCGCAGGCGACCTCACCGGAGCGCAGGACCGCGCCGAGGCAGACGTCGTCGAGCAGGCACTGCACGGCTGCCCGCAGCAACTGCGCCAGACCCCGGCCGGCGTCGTCCTCCTCGGCTGCGGTCCGCGCCACAGCGAGCAGGCGCTCGAAGCTGTCGGCGGCCAGGGTCTCCAGCAGGAACTGACGCGTGGGGAAGTGGCGGTAGACGGTGCCGACCCCCATCCCGGCGCTGCGCGCGAGAACGTTCATCGCCAGGGTCGTGTCCCCGGCGGTGAGGCTGTCGCGGGCGACCGACAGGACCCTGGCCCGGTTGCGCGCAGCGTCCGCGCGCAGCCCCGGTGGCGGGGCCAGCGAGGGCAGCGAGGCCGCCACTGTCCGCGGGGCCACGCTCGTCCGGGATCGCGAGGGCACACCCCGACGGTACCGGACCGGATGGCCGTTCCGATCGGATGGGTCGTCCGATTGGGCTACGCTGCTGGTGGGCGGAGGCACCGTCCGATGGCTGCGGGAGGAGCGCATCGTGAACATCCTCGGGACTGGTCGGCGGCGGGCACGCAGCGGTCACGGCGACGACGTGGCCGCGCTCGGCGTGGACGCGGTTCCTGGTGGCGCCACCGTCGGCGCGCACGCCAGGAACTGGATCGCCGTGGTCCCGCGGCACCTGCCGGCGCACCCGGCGCTGCTGGTCGTCCTGCACGGGTCGAACCAGGACGCCGCGCGGATGCGCAAGGCGACCGGCCACGGCTTCGACCGCCTTGCCGCCGAGCACGGGTTCGTCGTCGTCTACCCGAACGCCTACAAGGGCGCCTGGAACGATGCCCGCGCCGCGGCCGACTTCCCCGCCCGCCGCGAAGGCGTCGACGACGGCGCCCTCCTCGACGCGATCGTCACCGGCTTCCAGGCCTCGCACGGCATCGACCCCGCTCGGGTCTTCGTCGTCGGCTTCTCCAACGGTGGCCAGGCCGTCTTCCGGCTGGCGGCACAGATGCCGGAGCGCTTCGCCGGCCTGGCCGCGATCGGTGCGACGTGGCCCACTCCGGACAACCACGTCGGGCCGGAGCCGGCCACGCCGGTCGCGATGCTGTTGATGAACGGCACCGCCGACCCGATCGTGCCGTTCGACGGAGGAGTGATCAGCCTGTTCGGCTTCCGGCCCCGCGGCACGGCCCTGTCCGCAGCCGAGACCGCCCGCTTCTTCGTCCGCCTGAACGGCATCACCGCGGAACCGGTGGTCACGACGTTGCCGCACCGCGCCGACTCACCGAAGACGTCGGTCATCGTCACGTCCTACCGGCAGCAGGGCCACCGGCCCGTGCTGGACCACACCGTGGTCGGCGGCGGCCACGTGGTGCCCAACCCCCGCTACCGCGCCCCCCGGATCGTCGGACGCACCACCCACGACGTGGACGCGCCGGTGGCTGTCTGGGACTTCTTCGCCGGCCTTCCCGCCCGCTGACGCGGCCCCGCTGACGACGCGTCCGGCGGGCGGGCGGGGACACAGGGAGCAGACAGCGACGGCACAGCGAGGACCGGGGGACCGACCGCACCGTTGCTCTCACCAGTCGCCACCAGGGATCGAGGACACCATGCGGACCGCCGAGCTCTCCGACCAGCGCCCCAGCCACCAGGGCCCCACCTACCGGGGACGGCCCCTGGTCAGGCCCGAGGAGGAGGTCGTCGACCAGGGCCTCGGCTTCGACATCGCCACCCTGCTCGACCGCCGCGGGCTGCTGCGGGTGTTCGGGCTGGGCGCCGCCTCCCTCGGCCTGGCCGCCTGCTCGAGCGGTTCCGGCACGACGAGCTCGAGCTCGGCAGCCGCCTCGGCCACCCCGTCGGCCACGGCGTCGGCGGCTGCGTCGGGGGAGATCCCCGACGAGACCGCCGGTCCCTACCCGGGCGACGGCTCCAACGGGCCGGACGTGCTGGAGCGCAGCGGCATCGTGCGCAGCGATCTGCGCTCGAGCTTCGGGGAGTCCAGCGGCACCGCCGAGGGAGTGCCCATGAAGCTCCAGCTGACGATCGGCGACCTGGCCAACGGCGGGAGCGGCTTCGCCGGCGTGGCCGTCTACGTCTGGCACTGCACCCGCGAGGGCGGGTACTCGCTGTACTCCGACGGCGTCACCGACCAGAACTACCTGCGCGGGGTGCAGATCGCCGACGCCGCCGGGGAGGTGAGCTTCACCAGCATCTTCCCGGCCTGCTACTCCGGTCGCTGGCCGCACGTCCACTTCGAGGTGTACCCCGACCAGGCGAGCATCACCGACGCCACCAAGGCCATCGCCACCTCGCAGGTCGCCCTGCCCCAGGCCGCGTGCGACGCCGTGTACGCCATCGCCGGGTACGAGGACTCCGTCGCCAACCTGTCCCGGGTCAGCCTCGGCAGCGACAACGTGTTCGGCGACGACGACGGCGCCAGCCAGCTGGCCACCGTCAGCGGGGACGTGACGAGCGGCTACACCGTCTCGCTGGCCGTCGGTGTGGACACGACCACCACCCCGACCGGCGGCCGGCTCGGCGGCGACGGGGCTCCGTCCGGTGTGCCCGGCGGCTCCGGCCGCTGACCCACCGGGCGGGGAGCCCGGAGCCCCGCTCTCTGCCCCCGGGCAGAGAGCGGGTTCCGCCGCCGGGTCGATGTGCCCGGGCACCCCCGACGACAGAGTCGTCTCCCATGAGCACAGACGACGTGGTGACGGTCCGCGGACTCCGCAAGGCCTACGGCGGGCGGGTGGTCGTCGACGACCTCGACCTGGACGTCGCAGCCGGGGAGGTGGTGGGGCTGATCGGCGCGAACGGCGCCGGAAAGACGACGACGGTCGAGTGCCTGCAGGGGCTGCGCCGCCCCGACGCCGGAACGGTGCGCGTGCTGGGGCTGGACCCGATGCGCGACGCCGAGAAGCTGCGGCCGATGATCGGCGCTCAGCTGCAGGACTCCGCGCTGCCGGACCGCCTGCGGGTCGGGGAGGCCGTCGAGCTGTTCGCCAACCGTCGCGGCCCGCGCGGCGACCAGCTGCTCGAGCGGTTCGGCCTCGCCCCGCGGCGCCGGTCACCGTTCGCCGGGCTGTCCGGCGGGGAGCGCCAGCGGCTGTTCCTCGTCCTCGCACTGCTCAACGAGCCGCGGCTGGTCATCCTCGACGAGCTGACGCAGGGCCTGGACCCGGCGGCCCGGCGCGAGGTCTGGTCCGCGGTTGCCCAGCTGCGCGACGCCGGCACCACCGTCCTGCTGGTCACCCACGAACTCGCCGAGGCCGAGGTGCTCTGCGGCCGCGTGGTCGCGATGCGCGCCGGCCGCGTCCTGGACGCCGGCAGCCCGGCCGAGCTCGTCGCCCGCCACGCGGCGTCGGCCACCGTCCACTTCACCCGCGACCCCTCGGTCGGAGGCGACCTCGCCGGCCTGTACGGCCTGCCCGGAGTGCGGGAGGTCCTGGACTCCGGCGGCCGCGTCACCGTCTCCGGCGACCGGCGGGCGATCGCGCACGTCGGCGCCTGGCTCGTCGCGAACGGCCCCGTCCCCGCCGACCTCGGCGTCGACGTCCCGGACCTGGAGTCCGCCCTGCTCGCGCTGCTGGACGGCGCGGCCACCCCTGACCTGATCGGAGCACGATGAGCACCCTGATGACCCCCGACGTCGACACCCCGTCCCTCGACGTCCCGCGAGCCGCCACCCCGGACGTGAGCCGGCCGGCTCGCTCGGCGACCGCCCGGCTGGTCCGGACGGAACTGCGGCTGATGGCTCGGGACCCGATGACGCTGGCCTTCGTCTTCACCTTCCCGGTCGTGGCGATGCTCATCATCGGCGGCTCGTTCGGCACCGAGGCGGACCCGGCCTTCGAGGGACAGAACCCGGCCCACTGGTACGTCGCGTCCTACTTCACCGTCGTCATCGGGGCGATCGGGCTGATCACGATGCCGGTGCACATCGCGTCCTACCGGGAGCGCGGGGTGCTGCGACGGTTCGCGATCGCCGGTTTCCCGCGCTGGTCCTTCGCGCTGGCGCAGCTGGCCGTCGGGCTGCTGACGGTGACGCTCGGCGGGGCGCTGCTGCTGGCGGTCGCCTGGCCGGTGTACGGCATCCCGGCGATCGACCACCCGGTCCGGGTCGTCGCGGCCGTCGTCGCCGGCGCCGTCGCCTTCGTCAGCGTCGGTGTCCTGCTCGGCACGGTGCTGCGTTCGGCCCGCGCCGCCCAGGCGGTGGGGCTGATCCTGTTCTTCCCGTCCTTCCTGCTCGGTGTCGGCGGCCCGCCGCCGGAGGTCATGGGCTCCGCGATGCGGACGATCTCGGAGTTCCTGCCGCTGGCCGTGGTGACCAACGCGATGCGCGAGCCGTGGCTGGGGATCGGTACCGGGACCGGGCCGCTGGTCGCGACCGTCGCGATGGCCGCGGTCGCGCTCACCCTCGCGGCGCGCCGCACCAGGCTGTAGGACGCTGCCGGGATGAGAGCGCCCGTGGCGAGTGGGCCCCCGCTCGGCGACCGGCGCGCCCTGGGCCTGGCCCAGGGCGCGCTGGCGCTGTTCGTCGCCGTCGGGGCGGTGCTCAGTGAGCAGCCGCGCGCCGTCGTCGTGCCCGCCGCGGCGGTCGCCCTGGTGGCGACTGTGCTGCTGTCCCGGGGATCCGGGTGGTCGGCGCTGCCCGGTGCGCTGGTCGTCGGCGCCGCGGTCACCGCGCTGTGCGCCGGTGCGTCGGGCAACGTCGGGTGGTTCGCGGTCTGTCTGCTCGCCGGCTGGTGCGCGCTGCGCGGCGGCATCCGCCCGGCTGTCGTCTTCACCGCGGTCGCGATCGGGGTCTTCCTCGTGCAGGCGACGGTGGTCAGCACCGAGGGCGGGTGGCTGGCCTGGGGGGCCGGCACGCTGTTCACGCTGGTCGTCTGCGCCATGGGCCGCCGGCAGCTGGACCTCATCGAGCAGCTGCGCCGCGCGCAGGCCGGCCTGGCCGACCGGGTCCGCGCCGAGGAGCGCAACCGGGTGGCCCGGGAGCTGCACGACGTCGTCGCCCACTCGCTCACCGTCTCGCTGCTGCACCTGAGCAGTGCCCGGCTCGCGGTCCAGGAGGACCCGGCGGGGGCGGAGCGGGCGTTGGCCCAGGCCGAGGAGCTCGGCCGGCAGAGCCTGACCGAGGTCCGGCACGCGGTCGGCCTGCTCCGCGAGGGCCCCGGTTCCCGGACACCGCTGCCCGGTGCCGAGCAGCTCCCGGCCCTGGTCGACGGGTTCCGCCGGGCCGGTGCCCGGGTGTCCTACGACGTCGTCGGGAACCCGACGGCGTTGCCCGCGACGACGGGCCTGACCGTCTACCGGATCCTGCAGGAGTCGCTGACCAACGCGGTGCGGCACGGCGCCGGCGCCCCGACGACGGTCCGGCTCGCGGTCGGCGACCGGTCGATCACGCTCACCGTCGACAGCCTCGGCGCTCCGGCCGCGGCGACCGGTGAGGGTGTCGGGCTGCACAGCATGCGGGAGCGGGCGGAGGCGCTCGGCGGCCAGCTCAGCGCCGGCCCGACCGGCGGCGGGTGGCGGGTGCACGCGGTGCTGCCGTCGTGACGCCGGTGCGGGTGCTGCTCGTCGACGACCAGGAGCTGATCCGGGCCGGCCTGCGGGGCATCCTGCGCGAGCGCTTCGGCTTCGAGGTGGTCGGCGAGCTGCCCGACGGCGCCGGGGTCGTCGCGGCGGCGCAGCGGCTGCGGCCCGACGTCGTCGTGATGGACGTGCGGATGCCGCGGGTCGACGGGGTGACCGCGACCGCGGACCTGCGGGCGGTCGCGGACATGCCGCCGGTGCTGGTGCTGACGACGTTCGAGGACGACGCGGTGCTCGCCGGGGCGCTGCGGGCCGGCGCGGCGGGCTTCCTGCTCAAGGGCGTACCCGCCGACGACCTCCAGCGGGCCGTGCGGACAGTCGCCGAGGGCGGCGCCTGGCTGGACCCGGCGGTCACCGGCCGGGTGCTCGCCGCCTACCGGGACGGTCCGGCCCGCCGGACCCCCGACCCGGTGCTGGACGTCCTCACCGCTCGCGAGCGGGAGGTGCTGGCGCTGATCGGCGCCGGGCGCAGCAACGCCGAGATCGCGGCCGACCTGGTGCTCGGCGAGGGAACCGTCAAGACCCACATCGGGCACCTGTTCGCCAAGCTCCAGCTCCGCGACCGGGCGTCGGCGGTGGTGTTCGCCTTCGACTCCGGGCTGGTCGCGCCGGCGCCCGGTCGGCGGCCCGGACCGGTCTGACGAGAGCAGGTGGGGCCGCGGCGGCGTCGGCCCGCCGTCGACACACGCCGTTCACACTGGTGAGCAGATGGTCACGCCGACTTAACAGCGCGGATCTTCCCGAACGACGGCACGCAGGCGCACCGTTCTGCCATGACGACAGCCGTGGCGGCGCCGGCCGAGAGCGGTGCCCGCGCCGCTGCGCCGGAGCTGGCGGACGCCGGCGGCGGGACGTTCGGCCGGTTGCTCCGGTTCGCCGTCGCGGGGGTTCGCCGGCGTCCGGAGCGCTTCGTCCTCTCCGTGCTGGGGATCGCGCTGGCGATGACCGCGGTCATCGTGGTCCGGACCATCTCGATCGGCTACTCCACGGCCGGGACCACCGCTCTCACCCAGGCGATGGGCTCGGCATCGCTGTGGGTCGTCCCGTCGGCCGGCACCACCTACGACCCGCAGCTGCGAGCGCTGCTGCCGAACGGGACCGCGCCCGGGATCGACCTGCCGGACGGGTGGTCGCGGACGCGGACCGTCGGCGGCGTCTGGGACTCCCCGGCGGGTCCGGTCGCGCTGTACGGGCGTGACGGCGTGCCGGCCGGCACGGCCGTCGTCGGATCGGCCGCGGCCGGTCTGCTCGGGGTGACCGACGGCGGGACGCTCGCGGTCGGCGGCCAGCGGCTCACCGTCAGTGTCGCGGACGGCGGGTCCACGGTCACCGCGCCGATGGCGGTCGCCCAGCCGCTGGTCGGTGAGCGCGGCTGGTGGACGGTCCAGCCGTCGGCAGCCGACGCCGCACGCGCCGACCTCGGGAAGCTGCTGGGCGCCGCGAGCGGGCTCCCCGTCACGACCGAGCCGGCCCAGGTCCCGGCCGCGGGGTCGCCGGGGCTGGTCTACGACGCGCACGCGGCCAGCGGCAGCCCGCTCAGCTTCGCCCAGCGATGGGCCGGCGCGTTCGCGGGCAAGGTGACGAGCTCGACGCTGGGCACCGTGTCGATGGTCGGCCTGGTCCTCGGCTTCGTCATCGCGGTGTCCTCCTTCCTCGCGGCGGTCACCGAGCGGCGCAGGGAGTTCGGGATCATGTCGAGCATCGGCCTGGCCGACGAGATCCTGTACTTCTTCCTCGTCGAGTCCGCGCTGGTCTACGTGGTCGCCTACCTCGGGGCCGCGCTGATCGCCGGCGCCGCGGTCGCGCTGGTGGTGCCGGGGTTGGTCTCGGTCAGCGCGTGGCTGCAGGCCACCGGCCTGGTCGCCGGCTACCTCCCGGTGATGGCCATCGTCGGTGCGCTCATCCCGGTGCACCGCCTGCTGCAGCAGCGTCCCGTCGACCTGCTGGCCGACGCGTGATCCGCCGCGGGCTGGCCTACGGCGTGCTGTCGGCCCGCCGGCGGTCGCGGGCACTGGTCCTGCCGGCGGTCACCACCGCCACCGGCGCGTTCCTGCTGGTGCAGGTGCTCGCCAACTCGGCGGCCGTCCGAGCCGACGGCGCCGCCCTGGGCAGCGCGGACCAGGTGTTCCGGGCGACGGTGCTGATCGCCGTGGTGGTGCTGCTGGTCGGCGTCGTCGAGGTCGCGGTGTGCACGACGCGGACGATCGTCCAGCGCACCCGGGAGATGGGCGTGCTGTCGGCCACCGGCGTCCGGCGGGCCCCGGTGGTGGCGGCCCTGCTCGTCGAGCCGACCGCCGCGGCCGTCACGGGCGCCGTCGCGGGGTCGCTGGCGAGCGCTGTGGTGATGGCGGTGCTCGGCGTCGTCGGCTCGGCGGCTGTCCCGCCGGCGGGCAGCACCGCCGCCGCCGGGGTGCTGGCCGTCGTCGTCAGTGCCGCGGCCGCCGTGCTCGCCAGCCTCGTCCCGTCCTTCCGTGCCGCGTCACGGCCACCGATCGTGTCGCTCACCGCGTGAGCGTCCCCGCCCGCATCCCCTGGGAGGCACCGTGACAGCCCTGGTCGACGACATCCCGTCCGCCGCTCCCACCTCCCCGGAGCCGGTGGTGGCCGTCCGCGACGCCTGGAAGCTGCACAAGCTCGGTGACGAGGTGGTCCGAGCCCTCGTCTCGGCCGACCTGACCGTGCTGCCGGGCGAGTTCGTGTGCCTCATGGGCCCGTCCGGCAGCGGGAAGTCCACCCTGCTCAACCTGATCGGCGGCCTGGACCGGCCGACGAAGGGCAGCGTCGTCATCGGCGGCACGGACACCCGGACGCTGAGCGAGACCCAGTTCGCGGCGCTGCGCCACGACGTCATCGGGTTCATCTTCCAGAGCTACAACCTGATCCCGTTCCTGTCCGCGGTCGAGAACGTCGAGTTGCCGCTGATGTTCGAGCCCTACGACCGGGCGAGTCTGCGCCGGCGGGCTGTCGAGCTGCTGGAGCTCGTCGGCCTCGGCCACCGGGTGCACCACGTCCCGACCCGGATGTCCGGTGGTGAGCAGCAGCGGACCGCCGTGGCGCGGTCGCTGGTCAGCCAACCCAGGCTGATCCTCGCCGACGAGCCGACCGCCAACCTCGACCATGCGACGGGTGCAGCGGTGGTCGACCTGCTGCGCGACCTGTGCACCCGGCTCGGCGTCACCGTCGTCGCCTCCACCCACGACCCGACGGTCGCCGAGCGCGCCAGCCGCGTCGTGCGGATGCGCGACGGGCAGATCGTGTCCGACCGGTCCGAGAGCAGCG
The DNA here is from genome assembly GCA_964242885.1 of uncultured Actinomycetales bacterium. Lineage (GTDB taxonomy): Bacteria > Actinomycetota > Actinomycetes > CAXTBU01 > CAXTBU01 > CAXTBU01. The sequence continues at coordinate 50,437 of CAXTBU010000003.1, read as the reverse complement.
CTCCACCCGACGCCACAGCTCGACACGACCACGAAGGTTCCGCCGACCACACAGGGAGCCCCGGATGACAGCGGTCACCTCGCCACCGTCGCGGGCAGCCAGGGACCGGTCCAACCCCCTGGTGTCCGAGCTCGTCCCCGACCAGGTCCTGCCGAAGGTCCTGTCGACGTTCGGCCTCGTCGCCATCTACGTGTTCATCATCTACTGGATCACCGGCGCGTCGATCACCGCGACCGCCGGCTGGAACGCGATCCCGATGTGGGCACTGGGGATCGTGGTGTTCCTGGTACCGGCCGGCCTGGCCGTCAGTGAGCTGGGCAACCTCTGGCCGGCCCAGGGCGGGGTCTACATCTGGGCCTACCGGACGATGAACGAGCGACTGGCGTTCCTCGGTGGTTTCGTCTCCTGGATCCCGGTGATCCTCAACGGGGCCGGCAGCCCGGTCGTCATGGTCGCGTTCCTGCAGATCACCCTGCACCACCAGTTCTCGCTGACCGCCTCGATCCTGCTGCAGGTCGCCTTCCTCTGGGTGTCCTCGACGCTGGCCCTGATGCGGTTGAACGCCGGGCAGAAGCTGATGAAGGGGATGGTGATCGTCTACGGCGTGATCACTGCTCTGACGCTCGCCGTCGGGCTGCTGCACGCCGCCCGCGACGGCGCGGCGACCCCGTTCGGCTGGCACGACGTGCTGGTGCCGAACTTCAGCACCAACGGCGTCATCTTCGGGGTGGTCCTGCTCTACCTGGTCGGCGTGGAGACGCCGTTCAACATGGGCGCGGAGTTCCTGTCGGTCCGGCGGAGCGCCACGAAGATGATCTTCTGGGGGTCGGTCGCGCTCTCCGCCGGCTACCTCGTGGGCACGATCGGGACGTTCCTGTCCCTGCCGACCGACGAGATCAACACCAGCACCGGCGTCATGGACGCCCTCGGCACCGCGGGCGTCCCCGGCCTGATGGAGGTCGCCGCCCTGGCGGTCGTCGTGATCATCGCGGTCGCCATGTCCACCTACCAGTCGGCGTACGCCCGGCTGATCTTCGTGTCCGGCCTGGAGCGGCACCTGCCCCGGATCTTCACGCACCTGAACCCGAAGACCCGCAACCCGGTGTCGGCGATCCTCGTCCAGTCGGTCATCTCGACGGCCATCATCATCGCGCTGTCGTCGCAGGCCAGTCTCACCGCGGTGTTCCAGTACATCACCGGCTCCCTGACCGTCATCTGGCTGTTCTCCGGGTTCTTCTTCTTCATCCCGGTGATCATCGCCCGCTACACGTACGCCGACCGCTACGCCACCGAGTCGTTCTGGCGGATCCCCGGCGGGAAGCCGGTCGTCTGGGCGGTCGGGATCATCGGCAGCGTCGGCACCGCGATCGGCATCTACTGGACGTTCAAGGTCCCGCTGGGGGACCAGACCGTCAGCACCTGGATCAGCTGGGTCGGTTCGATCTGCGCCATCACCCTGGTCGCAGCCGGACTGATCTACGTGTTCGGCGGCCGGTCCGCCCGCAAGCTGTCGAACGAGGACGCCCTGGCCCACCTGGCCGTGTTCGACTCGACCCCGAAGGCGCCCGCCGCCGGGGACCCCGCCGTCGAACCCACCTCGACCGCTCCCGCACCGGAGGTCCACCGATGACCGCCCAGCTCACCCGCCCCACCGCCGAGGACGCGGCGCCGACCCCGACCCCGCACCCGCTGGACCCGCTGACCGGTCCGGAGATCGAGCGGGCGGCGCAGATCCTGACCGCCGAGCGGCCGATGCCGGACACCGCCAAGTTCGTGATGATCACCCTCGACGAGCCGGACAAGCCGGAGTCGCTGGTCTTCGACGAGCTGGACCCGCCGGACCGCCGGGCGTTCGTCACCTCCTACGACCGCGCCGAGCACCTGCTGTGCGAGGCCGTCGTGAGCCTCGGGACCGGCACCGTCGTCAGCGTGACGCCGGTCCCGGGCCGGATGCCGTCCTTCATCGGCGAGGACCTGGTCGAGGCCGAGGCCGTCGTGCGCGCGGACCCGCGGTGGCAGGAGGCGCTGCGCAGGCGGGGGTTCACCGACCCGGACCTGGCGATGATCGACACCTGGCCGTCGGGGTACACCGGCCCGGCGGACGACCCGCGCACCGGGCCGCTGCTGTGCCGGCCGCTGACCTTCATGCGCACGGCGCCGGAGGAGCACGGCTACGCCCGGCCCCTCGAGGGGCTGATCGTCACCCTCGACATGGACGCCATGCAGGTGGTCGAGGTCGCGGACCACGGGGTCGTGCCGACCCCGCCGACGGCCGGCAACTACCAGGACGAGTTCATGTTCTCGCCCGACAACCGGCCGGCCTTCGCGGGCCCGCGCACCGACGTCAAGCCGATCGAGATCACCCAGCCGGAGGGGCCGAGCTTCACCGTCGACGGCTGGCACGTGGACTGGCAGAAGTGGTCGCTGCGGGTCGGGTTCAACCCCCGCGAGGGCCTGGTGCTGCACCAGGTCTGCTACGACGACAAGGGAACCGTCCGCCCGGTCGTCTACCGGGCGAGCCTGTCGGAGATGGTCGTGCCCTACGGGGACTCCGCGCCGACGCACTGGAACAAGAACGTGTTCGACATGGGCGAGGTGGGCATGGGCCTGATGGCCAACCCGCTGGAGCTCGGCTGCGACTGCCTCGGGTCCATCCACTACTTCGACGGGGTGGTCAACTCCGGTTCGGGGAAGGCGCTGCTGATCAAGAACGCGGTGTGCATGCACGAGGAGGACGTCGGGATCGGCTGGAAGCACACCGACTACCGCACCGGCCGGGTCGAGGTCCGTCGGTCCCGCCGGCTGGTCATCTCCACCATCGCGACCGTCGGCAACTACGAGTACGGGTTCTTCTGGTACCTCTACACCGACGGCACGATCGAGTACGACGTCAAGCTCAGCGGGGTCCTGACCACCGGAGCCATCGCCGAGGGCGAGCAGCCGCGGTACGGGGCGCTGGTGGCACCCGGGCTCTACGGGCCGAACCACCAGCACTTCTTCTCGGTGCGGATGGACATGGCGGTCGACGGCCCGCGCAACTCCGTCTACGAGGTCGACTCGGTGCCGGAGCCGGACCCCGCGCGCAACCCCTACTCGAACGCGTGGATCGCCCGGCCGACGCTGGTCGCGTCCGAGGCCGAGGGCGCCCGCGACTACGAGTACTCCACCGCCCGGTTCTGGCGGATCGTCAACCCGGGCAAGCTCAACGAGCTGGGGAACCCGGTCGGCTACAAGCTCGTCCACGGGCTGCCGATCCCGTCGATGGTCGGCGAGGGGTCGGCCATCTACGACCGTGCCCGGTTCGTGCAGCACGACCTGTGGGTCACCGCCTACGACCGGGACGAGAAGTACGCGGCCGGCGACTACCCGTACCAGTCCCCGGACGCGCAGGGGCTGCCCGAGTTCGTCGCCGGCGACGCGCCGCTGGAGAACGCGGACCTCGTGCTGTGGGTGACGGTCGGCGCGCACCACATCGTGCGGCCGGAGGACTGGCCGGTGATGCCGGTGGCGCACGCGGGCTTCCACCTCAAGCCCGTCGGGTTCTTCGACGGCAACCCGGCCCTGGACATGCCGCGGACCGCTCCGTCGTCGTCGCACGCGGCGCACGCCGGCCTGCCGGGGGAGGTCCACTCGTGCGACTGCTGCTGACACCGCGGGGGCCCGCCACCGGGCCCTCGCCCACCGTCCGGACGGGACTGCTCGGCCTCGGGACCGCCGCCCTCGCCCTGGGGATGCTCGGCGGCGGGTGGTTCGAGGGCCTGGGCCTCTGGGCCCACGTGGTCCAGCACCTGCTGCTGGGCGTGGCCGGCCCGGCGCTGCTGGTCACGGGCGTCCGGTCCCGGTCGCTGGGCCAGGTGCGGCGGCGGCCCCGCGTCCTCGCTGCGCTCGGTTGGGCGTTGGCCCAGCCCCTGCTGCTGGTGCTGGCCGGGTCCGAGGTGTTGGAGGCGCACGCTCTGCTGCACACCGTGTTCCACCTCGCGGTCGTCGTGGCCGGCGTGGCCGTGGTGCAGACCGTCCTCGCCGGCCCGGTTCTGCGGGCCTCCGCCGGCCGGACCCAGGCGGCCGTCCGCGCCTGACCGCCGCACACCGAACACGTGGAGCCCCGCCCTCGTCGGCGGGGCTCCACGGCGGTTCCCGCCGCCGGACACCCGCGCCGACAGCGTTGACACCGCGACCGGAGGCGGCGCGATGATCCGGGTCATGCGGCACGGCGACGGGGGCGGGTGAGCGCGGGCGAGCCCGCGGTCGTCACCGACGCCGATCTCGCGGTCCGGGTCCTGGGGGAGCCCCGCTTCGACTCCCCGCTCGCCACCACCCTGACGGTCCGCGGCTCGTCGGCGTCCTACGTCGGGGAGACCGACCGGGTGCTGCTCGACGACACCCTGGCGATGGCCGCCGGGCGCGACCTGCCCGCGGCGGCACTGCCGTCGTTCGAACCGGGCGGCCCGCGGCGGCGGCTGTACTTCGACCCGCGCACCACCCGGGTGGGCATCGTCACCTGCGGCGGCCTGTGCCCGGGACTGAACAACGTCATCCGGGCGCTGGTGCTGGAGCTGACCGAGCAGTACGGCGTCACCGGGATCCTCGGGTTCCCCGACGGCTACCGCGGGCTGCGCCCGGGCTCGGCCCGGCGCCCCGTCGTGCTCACCGCCGACGTCGTGCAGGACATCCACAGCCGCGGCGGCACCGTCCTCGGCACCTCGCGCGGGGACCAGGACGCCGCCGGGATGGTGGACACCCTGCAGGCACACGGGATCTGCGTCCTGTTCGTGCTCGGCGGCGACGGGACCCTGCGCGGGGCGGCGAAGATCGCCGACGCGGCCGCCGCGCGCGGGTACGACCTCGCCGTCGTCGGGGTGCCCAAGACCATCGACAACGACATCCCGTTCCTGGACCAGAGCTTCGGGTTCCAGACGGCGTTCGCCCGCGCGGCCGAGTCGATCCGCGCCGCGCACACCGAGGCCTCGTCCACCCCGGGCGGTGTCGGGCTGGTGAAGCTGATGGGGCGGCACTCGGGGTTCATCGCCTGCTACGCCGCCCTGGCCAACCACGACACGGACTTCGTGCTGGTCCCGGAGGTGCCGTTCACCCTCGACGGCCAGCGCGGCTTCCTGCGCCACCTCCGTGACCGGGTCGCCGAGCGCGGGCACGCGGTCGCCGTGGTCGCCGAGGGCGCCGGTCAGGACCTGTTGGCCGACCGCGAGGCGGGAACGGACGCGTCCGGCAACGCGAAGCTGGGCGACATCGGGCGGCTGCTGTCGACCCGCATCCGGGAGCACTTCGCCGAGGTCGGCGCGGAGCTGAACCTGCGGTACATCGACCCCGGCTACGCGATCCGCAGCGTGCCGGCGAACGCCTTCGACGGCGTCTACTGCATCCGGTTGGCGCACGCCGCGGTGCACGCGGCGATGGCCGGGCGGACCGCGATGGTGGTCGGGCGGTGGCACGGCCGGTTCGTCCACGTGCCGATCGCGCTGGCCACCTCCTACCGGCACCTGGTGGATCCCGACGGCGATCTGTGGCTGTCCGTCCTGGAGGCGACCGGCCAGCCCGCCCGGTTCGGCTGATCCCCGATGGATCGCTGTCCAGTGGCGAGTTCGTCCCGCCAGGCGGGAGGAACTCGCCACTGGATCGCGTCCGGCCCGCGGGCCGGGGCTGACAGACGGACCGGTACCGGCCAAGCTCGGGCGGGGGCCATCGCAGACCCTCCCGACGAAGGGACCGACCGATGACGGAACAGAGCACGGGCGACACGCTGGGCCAGGCGGCTGCCGGCGGGCGGCTGCCGGGCACCGACGACGGCGCCGACGAGCTCCAGGGCACCACCGACAGCAGCCGGCCGGACAGCGCGGGCGACGACGCCCTCGCCGCCGGCGCCGACCCGGACGACGACAACACCCCGGAGGGCGCCCTCGGATACGACCTGACCTCGCGCGACACCGACGGGCAGGGGTCGGCCGGCACCGATCAGCCGGACACGGTCGACGACGACGCGATCGCCAGCGGGGCCGACCCCGACCGCTGAACGGAACGGCCGCCGCCCGGGCCGGACACCGGCCCGGGCGGCACCGGCCCGGGCGACACCGGCCCGGGCGACACCGCCGACGCGGGTTCAGCGGGCGGTCTGCCGGACGAGGTCGACCTCGAAGCGGCTGCGGTCCCCGCGGTGGAACGCCTCGAAGTACTCCACCGGGCGGCCGTTCGCGTCCAGGCCAAGGCTGGTGAGCAGCAGCACCGGCGAGCTGGGCCGCAGCCCCAGGTCCCGGGCCACCGTCCGTCCCGCCTCGCGGGCCTCGACGGTGCGGTGCCCGTGCACCGGCCGGACCCCGAGAGAGTCCAGCACCGCGTACAGGGACCCGTCCGCCAGGTCCGCCTCCTCCAGCACGGACAGGTACTCCACCGGCAGGTAGGTCAGCGCCAGCACCCACGGCTCGTCGCCGACGAGGCGCAGCCGCTCCAGCAGGACCACCGGGGAGCCCGGGTCGACGGCGAGGCGGTCGCCGACCACCGGCCCCGCGGGAACCGCGGCCAGCCGACGGACCTGGCTGCGCAGGTGGACGCCGTGCGAGGCGAGGTCCTCGAACTGGCCGGTGAGCGACTGCACCAGCCCCTGGACGGTCTTGCCCCGGGCGACGAAGGTGCCCCGGCCCTTCTGCCGGTCGACGACGCCCTCGAACTCCAACTCGACCAGCGCTTGGCGCACCACGGTCCGTGAGACGTCGAACTGCTCGCACAGCCGCAGCTCGCCGGGCACCAGGTCGCCCGGCGCGAGGGTGCCGTCGTCGATCATCCGCCGGAGGATCACCTTCAGCTGGTGGTAGTACGGCACCGGCGACGAGCGGTCGATCCGCGGTCGGAGCACTGCTCGCGACCGGGCCATGCCCGCGAACGCTAGTCCACGCGCCTGCCACCCGGCGGATCCCGGGGCCTTGCACCTGTCATGACAGGATGGCAGGGTGGCGCCGAGCCGCCCCCACCACCGAGGCAGGAACGAGGTCCGGGTCGATGACGACCTACGCGACACCGCCGATCGAACCGATGCCGATCGTCTTCGATTTCGCGCGGGCCACGGTCGAGCCGGCCGGCCCGGTGCTGACCCGGTGCATGTCGGACCTGCAGGGCCTGTTCGCCCGCGAGGACCTGCGGGCGCAGGCCGCGGCCGGCGAGGACCCGGTCGTCTACTCCGTCGTGTCCTCCCCGGTGCCGGAGACCGCGCGCGAGCTGCCGCAGTCGATCACCACGATCCGGCCCGGCACCGTCGACGGCGAGTTCCACATGACGAAGGGCCACCAGCACCCGGACCCGCAGGGCGAGATCTACCTGGGGCTGGCGGGGACCGGCGGCCTGCTGATGTCCGACGGGACACGCACCGCCTGGGTCGACATGGCACCCGGGGTGATGGGCTACATCCCGCCCGGCTGGGCCCATCGCAGCGTCAACACGGGCAGCGAGGACTACCGCTTCCTCGCGGTCTACCCGGGGTCCGCCGGCCACGACTACCAGTGGGTGCTGGACAACGGGATGGGCAACCGGGTGTACGCGGGTCGGGACGGCCACGTCCTGCGGCCGTACACGACCCCCACGACTGCTCCGTCCACGACAGCTGCGCCGGAGTAGCGAGCGATGCTCCTGGCCCACGACCTCGGCACCACCGGGGACAAGGCGTCGCTGCACGACGAGACCGGCCGACTGGTGGCCGCCGTGACCGAGACCTACCCGACGACCTACGGCCGCGGCGGGGTGGTCGAGCAGGACCCGCACCTGTGGTGGCACGCGGTGTGCCGCGCGACCCGGCGCCTGCTCGAGACCACCGGTACCGGGCCGGACCGGGTCCGCGGCGTCGCGCTGTCCGGGCAGATGATGGGCGTCGTCCTGCTCGACGAGCACGGGGAGCCGGTCCGCCCGTCATTGATCTGGGCCGACACCCGCAGTGGCGACCAGGCCCGGACGCTGGTCGCCGCCCTCGGTGAGCAGGACAGCTACCGCGTGCTGGGCCACCGTCTCAACCCCACCTACTCGCTGACGAAGCTGATGTGGGTCCGGGACACCGAGCCCGAGGTGTTCGCCCGGGCCCGGAAGTTCTGCCTGGCCAAGGACTACGTGGTGGCCCGGCTGACCGGCGTGCTGGCCACCGACCCGTCGGACGCGTCCAGCACCAACGCCTGGGACCAGCAGGCCGGACAGTGGTCCGAGCGGGTGCTCGCCGCGGCCGGCATCGACGCCGGCCTGTTCCCGGAGGTCGTCGCCTCGACCACCGTCGTCGGGGCGGTGACGCCGGCGGCCGCCGCCGAGAGCGGCCTGGCGACCGGGACACCGGTGGTGATGGGCGGCGGTGACGGACCGATGGCCGCGGTCGGGGCCGGCGTGGTGGACGCGGCCGACGGCGCGTACGTCTACCTCGGCTCGTCGTCGTGGGTTTCGGTCAGTGCCGGGGCGCCGCTGCACGACCTGCCCGCGATGCGGACCATGACCTTCGACTCCGTGGTGCCCGGCCAGTTCGTCCCCACCGCGACGATGCAGGCCGGCGGCGGTTCGCTGGGTTGGATCGCGGAGCTGCTCGCCGGCACCGAGGACGTCGCGCGGTTCGACCGCCTGCTCGCCGCGGCCGACACCGTCGAGGCGGCCGGGGACGAGCTGTACTTCCTGCCGTACCTGCTCGGCGAGCGTTCGCCCTACTGGAACCCCCGCGCCCGGGGCGCGTTCGTCGGCCTCGGCCGCCAGCACGGGCAGGCGCACCTGACCCGGGCGGTGCTGGAGGGCGTGGCGTTCAACCTCGCGACCTGCATCGCCGCCTTCCGGGAGAACGGTGCTCCGGTCGACCGGGTCGACGCGATCGGCGGCGGTGCGGCGAGCGACGTGTGGCTGCAGGTCCTCGCCGACGTCTGGGGCGCCACCGTGCGGCGGCGGACCGTGGTGGAGGAGGCGAACAGCCTCGGGGCAGCGGTGACCGCGGGGGTCGGCGTCGGCCTGCTGCCCGACTTCACCGTGGCCAGGGACCTGTCCGAGGTCGTCGCGGAGTTCACCCCCGACGCGGGGCGCCACGCGGCCTACCGCGGCCGGCACCAGCGTTTCCTCGACGCCTACGACCGGCTCGAGCCCTGGTTCGACGGCGCGCCCCGGTGACGGGCCCGGACCCCGGAGCGGGAGCACCCGTCGTGCTCGTCACCTCCCGGTCCTTCTCCTCCGGGACCGTGGACCTGGTCGCCCGGCTGACGGCCACCGGCGCGCGGGTGGTCCGCGGCCCGGCCGACCACGACCTGCAGACGCTGCGCGGCGACCTCGCGGAGGCCGTCGCGTGGATCGCCGGAACCGGTCCGGTCACCGACGAACACCTGGCCGCCGCGCCACGGCTGCGGATCGTCGCCCGCTACGGCGTGGGGGTCGACGCGGTCGACCTCTCGGCCGCCGCGACCCGGGGGGTCTCGGTGACCAACACCCCCGGTGCGAACAGTGACGCCGTCGCGGAGCACGCCCTGGCACTGCTGCTCTCGTGCCTACGGCACGTCGTCGAGGGCGACCGGGCGGTGCGGGGCGGGGACTGGTCGGTGCAGCGCTCGCGCGAACTGGGGAGCCTGCGGGTCGGCATCGTCGGGTTCGGCCGGATCGGTCGCGCGCTGACCGCGCGGCTGCGGCTGTTCGGGACGACCGTGCTGGCCTACGACCCGGTCGTCCCGGCGGCCGATCTCGTCGCCGCCGGCGCCGAGCCCGCGCAGCTCGCGGCGCTGGCGGGCGACTGCGACGTCGTGTCCCTGCACGCACCCGGCGACCAGCGGGTGGTCGACGTCGCCTGGCTGGCGTCCGCGGCCGGCCTCGTCCTGGTCAACACCGCGCGGGCGGCGCTGGTCGACGAGGAGGCGGTCGCCGCCGCGGTCCGCGACGGGCGGCTCGCCGCGTACGCCGCGGACGACATCGGGAACGGGAGCCCGCTGCTGGCGCCGGACCTGGTCGGCCGGGTGGTCCTCACCCCGCACACGGCGGCCCAGACGGTCGAGGCCGTGGACACCATGGGCGCCGGCGCCACCGCCGCCGTGCTGGCGGTGCTGGCCGGGACGACCCCGGCGAACCTCGTCCACCCCACCGGAGCAGGAGCAACCAGATGACCGAGTCCGCCGCCGTCGCCGCGATCCGCGCGACCGGCATCCTCGCCGTCCTGCGGGCACCGACCCCGGAGGCCGCGCTGGGCGCGATCGATGCTCTCGTCGCCGGCGGAGTCGTCGGCATCGAGGTCACCTACTCCACGCCGGACGCAGCCGCGGTGATCGCCGAGACCGCCCGCCGCCACGGCGACGCGGTGCTGCTCGGGGCCGGGACCATCACCACCCCGGAGCAGGCGGAGGAGGCCGCGGACGCGGGCGCCGTGTTCCTGGTCAGTCCGGGATCGGTCCCGCTGCTCGCCGGGGCGATGCGCGCCACCGGGGCCACCACCCTGCTGGGCGCCATGACCCCGACCGAGGTGATGACGGCGGTCGGGCTCGGCGCCGACGCGGTCAAGATCTTCCCGGCGATGCTCGGTGGTCCGGCCTACCTCAAGGCCCTGCGCGGCCCGTTCCCGGACGTCCCGCTGATGCCGACCGGCGGGGTCAGCGCCGACAACCTCGGAACGTGGCTGGCGGCCGGTGCGATCGCCGTCGGCGCCGGCAGCGAGCTGTGCAACGCCGGCGCGATGGCGGGTGGCCGGTTCGACGAGATCGAGGCGTCGGCCCGGCAGTTCACCACCGCGCTTCAGCAGGCGAGGGCAACGATGTGAACGACGGCGGTGTGAACGACGGCGGTGTGAACGACGGCGGTGTGAACGACG
>CAXTBU010000003.1:29489-39539 GCA_964242885.1 uncultured Actinomycetales bacterium | reverse complement strand
GTGAACGACGGCGGTGTGAACGACGGCGGTGTGAACGACGGCGGTGTGAACGACGGCGGTGTGAACGACGACGGCACGCACATGGCGTTCGTCGGGGTCAGCACCGGCGGGTCCTCGATCCGCCGGGTGTTCCCCGCGTGGGCGGACACCCTGCGACTGCCCACCCGGACGCTGGTCGGCCACGACCTGCCGCCGGCGTCCGAGCCGGCCCGGTACCGGGAGCTGGTCGAGCAGCTGCGGGACGACCCGCGGTGCCGCGGCGCCCTGGTGACCACCCACAAGGTCGGCGTCTTCGAGGCGGCTGCGGACCTGTTCGACGACCTGGACGACCTCGCGCGGACGTTCGGGGAGGTCTCGTCGATCTCCCGCCGCGACGGACGGCTGGTCGGCCGGGCGCGCGACCCGATCACGGTGAGCCTCGCACTCGGCGAGTTCCTGGCCGAGGACCACTTCGCGGCCACCGGTGCCGAGGTGCTGTGCCTGGGCTCGGGCGGGGCGGGGATGGCGCTGACCCACCAGCTCGGGGTGCGGGCGGACCGGCCGGCCCGGGTCACGTGCACCGCTCTCGACGAGGCGCCGCTGCGGCAGCTGCGCGAGCTGCACGAACGGGCGGGGCTGCCGGACGGCCTGTTCCGGTACGCGGTCACGCCGGACCCGCGCGACGCCGACGCCCTGCTGGCCCAGCTGCCGCCGGCCAGCCTGGTCGTCAACGCCACCGGCCTGGGCAAGGACGCGCCGGGCTCGCCGCTGACCGACGACGCGGTGTTCCCGCGCGACGCAGTGGTGTGGGAGTTCAACTACCGCGGCTCGCTGGAGTTCCTGCACCAGGCCCGCGCCCGGCAGGCCGACCGCGCCCTGGTGCTGGAGGACGGCTGGCGCTACTTCGTCCACGGCTGGTCGACCGTGGTCGCGGACGTGTTCGACATCCCGATGCCGCCGGAGACGGTGAGCGAGCTCAGCCACGTCGCCGCAGGCCACCGGTGAGCACCTTCCGGTGAACGGACGAGTTCGCACCGTCCTGGGCGACCGACCGGCGAGGTCGCTGGGCCGCGTCGACTACCACGAGCACCTGTTCCAGGTCTCGCCGCTGCTGCCCGGCGACGAGCTCGCCGACGAGCCGGCCGGCACCGTCGAGGCGGCCGCGCTGCGGGCATCCGGGTTCGCGACCATGGTCGACGCGACGCCGACCGGGCTCGGCCGGGACCCTGCGGCACTGGCCCGGATCAGCGCGGCTGCCGGCCTGACGGTGGTGGCGACCACCGGCGCCCACCGGGAGGCCCACCACGCGGGCTCCTGGCTGCTGGAGTGCTCCGCGGCCGAGCTCGCCGACCGGTTCACCGCCGACCTGACCACCGGCCTGCCGGCAACCGACGGGCAGGTGCGGGACAGCACCGCGCGCGCCCCCGACGGCACCCCGGTCCGCGCCGGGATGCTCAAGGCCGGCATCGGGTACTGGTCGATCAGCGCGTTCGAGCACCGGGTGCTCGACGCGGTCGCCGACGCGCACGCCCGGACCGGGGCGCCGGTGACCGTCCACCTGGAGCACGGCTCCGCTGCTGTCGAGGTGCTGGACCTGCTGGCCGCCGCCGGGGTCGACCCCGCCGCGGTCGTGCTCGCGCACGTCGACCGCAACCCCGACCCCGGACTGCACGCCGAGCTCGCCGCCCGCGGGGCCTACCTGGGCTACGACGGCATGGCCCGGCACCGGTCGTGGCCGGACTCGGTCGTGCTGGAGTGCCTGGTCGACGCGGCCGGACGCGGAGCGCGGGACCGGATCGTGCTGGGCGGCGACGTCGCCCGCAGCACCCGGTACGTCGCCTACGGCGGGATGCCGGGCCTGGCCTACCTGGGTGAGCGGTTCGTGCCGCGACTGGGCCGGACCGGCGGGGACGGCCTGGTGACCGCTGTCCTGGAGACCAACCCGCAGCGACTGCTGGCCCGGTTCCCGCCCCTGGACACCGAACGAGAACAGAGGAGAGACCCATGACCGGACTGCAGGGCGCGACAGTCGTGGTGACCGGCGCCGCGGGCGGCATCGGGCACGCGGTGAGCGAGTACCTCACCGGCCAGGGCGCGCGGGTGTTCGACCTCGACATCCGCGCGCCGCGGGAGTCCGCCGCCTCCTTCGTGCCGGTCGACGTCCTGGACGAGGCGAGCGTCGACGCCGCGGTGGCCCGGGTCCGCGAGCAGGCCGGCCGGATCGACGGGCTGGTCGCGGCCGCGGGCGTCGGCGACCCCGACGTCGGTGCCGAGGGCATGGACCTGGCGACGTGGGACCGGACGATCGGGATCAACCTGCGGGGGGTGTTCCTGACCTGCCAGCGGTTCGGCCGGGTGATGCTCGCCCAGGGCGGCGGGCGGATCGTCACCGTGGCCTCGATGTCGGGCAGCCATGTGGTGAACGTGCCCCAGCGGCAGGTCGCCTACAACACCTCCAAGGCCGGGGTCGTCGGCCTGACGAAGTCGCTCGCGTTCGAGTGGGCCGGCCGGGGAGTCCGGGTCAACGCCGTCTCGCCCGGGTACGTCGACACCGAGCTGCTGGCCGACCGGCCCGAGCTGCACGCCCAGTGGACGGGGAGCACCCCGGTCGGCCGGTTCGCGACCCCGGCCGAGGTCGCCGCCGCCGCCGGCTGGTTGCTGAGCGACGAGGCCGCGTTCTGCTGCGGCACCGAGCTGCTGATGGACGGCGGGTACTCCCTCGCATGACAGATTCGATCAGCCACAGCGACGGCACCGACGACGAGGAGGTCGCGATGAGCGTCCAGCAGAACCGACGGGTCACCGTCGCCGGCATCGACGACGTCACGGTGTCGACCGTCCCGGTTCCCGAGCCGGCGCCCGGCGAGGTCCGGGTCCGCTCGACCCTGGTCGGGATCTGCGGCTCGGACCTGCACGCGGCGCACGGGGAGCACCCGTCGATGCCGCTGCCCTACTTCCCCGGCCACGAGGCGGTGGGGGTCGTCGACGCGCTCGGCGAGGGGGTGACCGGCCTCGCCGTCGGCGACCGCGTCTTCCTGGAGCCGAACCTGGTCTGCCGGCACTGCCGGAACTGCCTGTCCGGGCGCTACAACATCTGCCTGGAGCTGGCCGTGTTCGGCTGTCAGACGCCGGGGGCGATGACGGATGCCTTCGTCGTCGGCGCCGACCGGCTGCACCGGGTCCCCGACGACATGTCCGACGAGGCCGCCGTCCTGGTGGAGCCGCTGGCCACGCCGGTGCACGCCGTCCGCCTCGCCGCCGGTGTCGACCCGGTGCCCGGCGTCGAGGGCCTGACGGGGAAGAACGTCGTCGTGCTCGGCGCCGGCCCGATCGGCCTGTTCACGCTGATCGCCGCGCGGGAGGCCGGTGCCCGCCAGGTCGTCGTCACCGACCTGCTCGAGACCAAGCGGGACCGGGCGATGCGGCTGGGCGCCGATGCGGTGCTGCCGGCCGACGCGGTCGACCTGGTGGGAGAGGTCCGGGCGTTCCTGGGCCACAGCGCCGACGTGGTGTTCGACTGCGTCAGCGTGCCCGGGACGGTCGCTCAGGCGGTGGCACTGCTGGCCAAGGGCGGCACCGCGGTCGTCGTCGGTGTGCCGCCGGGCTCGGTGCCGATCCGGTTGGACCTGGTGCAGGACTGGGAGATCACCGTGCGCGGCGCCCTGATGTACACGACACCCGACATCGAGGCGGCGGCGGCGATCCTGCGGTCCGGGCGGGTGCCGATCGAGGAGCTGATCAGCGACGTGCTGCCGATCGACCAGGCCCAGCAGGCGTTCGCGCGCGCCGACTCCGGCCAGGGCGTCAAGGTCCTCGTCCGGGTGGCGGCGTGACCACCGGCGCAGCCGGCAGCGGCACGGGCAGCCCGACGATGCGCGCGGTGGTCTACGACCGGCCCGGGTCGTTCGAGCTCCGCGAGGTGCCGCGCCCGACGGCCGGGCCGGGGTCGGTGCTGCTGCGGGTGGTCCGCGCCGGCGTCTGCGGCACCGACCTGCACCTGCACGTCGGGGAGTTCGGCCCCACCTACCCGCTGATCCCGGGCCACGAGATCGTCGGGGAGGTCGTCGAGGCGGGTCCCGGCGTCGAGGGGCTGGTCGCCGGCCAGCTGGTCGCGGTGGACAACACGCTGAACTGCGGGCACTGCGTCGAGTGCCGGCGCGCCCGGCCGGCGTTCTGCCGGTCGGTGGTCGCCCAGGGGGTCAACGCGCCGGGCGGGTTCGCCGAGTACGTCACCGCCTCGGCCGGGCGGTGCTTCGCCGTCGACGACCTGCACCCCGACGTCGCCGTCTTCGCCGAGCCGGCCGCCTGCGTCGTGCACGGCCTGGACGTCCTGGCGCTGCAGCCCGGCGCCTCGGTCCTGCTGTTCGGCGTCGGCCCCACCGGGCAGCTGCTCACCCAGTTGCTGGCCGGGTCCGGGGCCGGCCGGCTCACCGTCGCCGCCCCGGCGGGCCCGAAGCTGGACCTGGCCGCGGCCCGGGGTGCCGACCGGGTCGTCGCGGTGGACCGGGCCGATCCCGCGGGCGCGGCCCAGCTGCTGCTGGCGGACACCCCGGACGGCTACGACGTCGTGGTCGACGCGACCGGTGCTCTCGGGGTGCTGGACCAGACGGTCGGGCTGACCCGGACCGGCGGGACCGTGTTCGTGTACGGGATGACCGCCGAGGCCGACCGCTGGGCCGTCCCGTCCTACGAGGTGTTCCGGCGGGAGCTGACCATCAAGGGCTCGTTCGCCCAGCAGTTCGCCTTCGACCGCTCACTGGCCGCGCTGCGCAGCGGCCGGATCGACACCGCCGGGATGATCACCCACCGGTTCGCCCTCGCCGACTACGCCGGCGCGCTGGCCGCGGTCGCGGACAGCTCCTGCCTCAAGGCCGTCGTCGAGCCTTGACAGAGCAGTGCTCAACCGAGCCAGTTGTCGGTGGGCTGGTGCGGCCCGACCTCCGTCGGCTGGCGGGTGTCGCCGAACCCCGTCGTCCGCGCCGGGGCTGCGGTCCGCTGGACACTCCCCGGCTGGCTGGCCGGGGCGGGAACGGTCCAGCACTCCCCGTCGGGATCCACGGCGAACTCGGTTGCGGTGCCCGGGACGATGATCTGCGGCTGGTCCATGACGGGACTCCTTCGTCGGTCTGACGGGAACGGGTCGTTGACGGGGGCTGGGTCAATGACCGGACCGTGAGGACGCCAGGGTCCGACGTCTGCCAGTGGCGCACCTGCCTACGGCGGTGTCAAGTGCTTCTCAGGCGACGACGCGCGGAGCGGTGGACGTTCGTGCGATCAGCGTCCCGGGGAGCGCGGCTGCGGCGACGGCGACGGCGACGGCTGCCGCGTCCGCGTCCATCGGCCGGGCGAACCAGTAGCCCTGGGCGTACCTGCACCCCATGTCGAGCAGCTGCGCGGACTGCGCGGCGGTCTCGACGCCCTCGGCGACCGTCTCCAGCCCGAACGCCCGCCCCAGCTCGATGATCATCCGGATCAGCTGCGTCCCGCGTTCGTCGCTGGCCGCCCCGGACACGAAGGACCGGTCGATCTTCAGCACGTCGACGGGGAACCGCTGCAGGTAGCCCAGCGAGGAGTAGCCGGTCCCGAAGTCGTCCAGGGCGATCGACACCCCCAGCCGCTTGAGCGCGTGCAGCCGCCGGAACGTGGACTCGTGGTCCTCGATGAGGACGCTCTCGGTGATCTCCAGCGTGAGCGCTTCACCGGGGACCCCGGAGTCGCGCAACGCCGCCTCGACGTCGGACAGGAACGACCTGTCGCGCAGCTGGTGCACGGACACGTTGACGTTCGCCCGCATCGCCGGCGCGTCCAGCCGCCACCGTGCGAGGTTGCGGCACGTCTGCTGCAGCACCCAGCGGCCGATGCCGACGATCAGCCCGGTCGCCTCCGCGATCGGGACGAAGCGGACGGGCGAGATCATCCCGCGGGTGGGGTGGCGCCAGCGCAGCAGCGCCTCGAAGCCGGTGGTCGCGCCCGTGTCGATCCGTACGACCGGCTGGTAGAAGACCTCCAGCTCGCCGCGGGCCAGCGCGTCCTGCAGCTCGGCCTGCAGCTCCAGGCGCTCCATCAGCGCAGCCCGCATCGCGGGGTGGTAGCTGCGGGCCTGGCCGCCGCCCTCGCCCTTGGCCCGGTACATCGCCAGGTCGGCGTTGTTCAGCAGCTCGTCGGCGTCGGCCTCGGCGTCGGCGTTGCTGACGGCACCCCCCCGGGCGGGCTCGGAGTGCGCGATGCCGATCGTCACCCCGATGAACACCGCCTTGCCCCCGACGGTGAACGGCTCCCCGAGCGCGGTGATGATCCGTTCCGCGACCGCGGAGGCGCGGGAGAACGGTTCGCGCTCGCGCAGCAGCAGGGCGAACTCGTCGCCGCCGAACCGGGCCGCGGTGTCCTCGGCGCGGGTGCAGCTGCAGATCCGCTCGGCGACGGACCGCAGCAGGTCGTCCCCGGCGCCGTGGCCGAGGCTGTCGTTGACGGCCTTGAACCGGTCCAGGTCGATGAACAGCACCGACAGGTGCGAGCCGGGCGGCTCCCGCTGGCGCAGCGCGTGCGTCAGCCGGTCCAGGAACAGCGGCCGGTTGGGCAGCCCGGTCAGCGGGTCACGGAACGACTCCTGCATCGCCTCGACCGTGCGGGCATCGGTCAGCGCGAGGCTGGCGTGCTCGGCGAAGGCGTGCAGCAGAGCACGCTCGGCACCCTCGACCGGGGCGCCGTGGACCGGAGCGTCCGCGGTCGCGGCGACCAGGGCCCCGGCCGGCACCCCGTTGACGTGCACCGGCGCGGAGACGGTCCACCGGGCACCGGTCAGGTCCGCGCCCGCGATGATCGGCCGATCCGGGTCCAGCGCGTCGTCCAGCAGCAGGGACACCGGTCGCCCGCCGAGGACGGTGCTCGCCCCGTCGGTGACGGCGGTGAGGATCTCCGACAGCGGTGCGCGGTGCGAGATCGACCGCTGGATCAGCAGCAGGACCTCCATCACCCGGTGCCGCCCGCGTTCCCGCTCCAGGACGCCGATCATGTCCAGCGCCAGGCCGAGCGATCGGGCCATCCCGAGCATCAGGTTGCGGTCGTCGACGGAGAACGCCCGGCCCAGCCCGGCGACCATCAACCGGCCCGACGTCCCGAGGTTCCAGGCCGCGGACAGGGTGTCGCACTCCCCGAGCCCGTCGAGGTCGACGACGCCGATCCCGGGGGACACGGCGGCAAGCGCGGCCGCGGGCACCGGCCCGGCGCCGAAGCCGACGGTCGCGCGCACGTCGGAGCCGAGCACGACCGCGCCGATCTCCGCGTCGAACTCCTCCGACACGAGCTCGGCGGCGATCCTCAGCGCGCGCGGGGACTCCTCGCACCGGCTGATCGCCAACAGGAACTCGACGAGCCGGTGCGGTGAGGGGCCCTGGACCGGATCCATCTCAGCCCAGGGCGAGCAGCACGAGTGTCGCGTTGTGCACGCCGCGCGAGCCCCTCGTGCGCGCGATCTCCCCGTAGGTGTAGAACCCGCCCAGCGGGACCCCGGGAGCACGGCCGGCGATCTCCCGCAGCTCCTGCGCGATCCCGGCCTCGCCGAGGATCGCCCGGCGAGCCGCGCAGTCGAAGGCGATGATGCCGACCGGCGGGGCGCCGTCCAGCGCCCCGAGCGCCTGGTCGCAGGCCGTGTGCGTCCCGCCCATCACCGAGTCCGCGTCCCCGTCCATCACCCAGATCACGGTTCCCTCGGGCGTGTCGCCGCAGAACAGGGACCGGTCGCCGTAGTCGGCGCCCAGCACCGCGCGGACCTCCTCGCCGCCCGGTCGCGGCAGGCCGAACGGGTGCCACAGGGTCGCCTGCTGCCAGAGGTGTTCGTCGTGGAAGGCCTCCGGCCGAGCCCCGCACCGCCGCAGGTAGACATCGAGCGCGGGTTCGTCGTCGAGCCGGAAGATGCGCTGACCATCGCTCTCGGTCACCACGATGGACTCGCCGGTCCGGCGCCAGCCGTGCCCGATCCCGACGCCGATCGGGGCGTCCGAGCCGATCGCCGCGCCGACGACGGCGCCGGTCAGGACCCGGCCGCCGATCAGCTGGTGGGTCGAGACCATGGCCAGTTCGTCCCCGGCCGAGCCGCCGACCAGCGCCACGTCCGAGCCGGCGACGCTGTACGCGCCGCGGACGACCTCCGAGCGCATCCCGGACAGCCCCTCGGTGAGCAGCAGCAGCGCCCGGTGGGGCCGGTCGATGCCGACCAGGGCCTGGGCCGCGGCCTTGCCCGCCGCGCGCGGGTCGTCGGCGATCATGCCGACGGCCGTCTGGACCGTCAGGCCCGGTCCGCCGAGGGCGATGGCCACCAGTCGACCGGACCCGGCGTCGAGGCCGGCCAGCTCACCGGAGGTGGTGCACCCGAGGACCGGCACGTCCCCGGGGACGGCGTCCTGGACGGCCCGGGCGACCGCCGACAGGTCGTGGAACGGCGCCACGAACAGCAGGACCAGCGCGGCGCTCCGGCCGTCGAGAGCCGTGCCGACCGCCTCGGCGGCGGCGGACGCGGAGTCGCGCGCCAGCGAGGCGCCGACACCCATCCAGCGGGTTGCGACGACGGGCGGGGCCAACGTGGTCTGCATGACCGTTGGCATCGGCCGGGCGGTGCCGTGCCTGAGGTGAACCGGTCAGCTGGTCGGAGCGGTCGCCCCGCTCAGAGCTTGCACAGCCGCCGGTCGTTGGCGACGCGGACCAGCCCGGAGGCGAACCGGGCCGTCACCCAGGAGTCGCCCTCGGTGGAGACGACGACCCCGAGTCCGTGCCGGTCGTGGTGGACACGGTCCTCGACGGCGTACTGCTCAGCAGGTGCGCCGGGCGGCTGGGCCTGGAACGGGCTGCCGGCGAAGTAGCGCCGGGCTGGCTTCGACGAAGTGGCCATGACACCAGTGTGCAGCGTCAGAGCCGATCAGCCCCGCGCCCGGGCCGGCCGGCGCCGGACCTCAGTCCCGCCCGGGCCGGCTGGCGCCGGACCCTCAGTCCCGCCCGGGCCGGCTGGCGCCGGACCCTCAGTCCCGCCCGGGCCGGCTGGCGCCGGACCCTCAGTGGTGGAGGGCGCCCATCATCGCGGGGGCGTACCGCTCACCGGCGGTGACGCCGACCGGGGCGACCTCGTCGATGGCGGCCAGCTCCCCGGCCGTCAGCGCGATGTCCACCGCAGCGACGTTCTCCTCGAGGTTGGCGATCCGCCGGGTGCCGGGGATCGGGGCCAGGTCGTCGCCCTGCGCGAGCACCCAGGCAAGTGCCAGCTGACTGGGCGTGACGCCCTTGCCCTCGGCGATCGCGACGACGCGGTCCAGCACGTCGAGGTTGCGGGCGAAGTTCTCCCCCTGGAACCGGGGCGAGGTGCGGCGGAAGTCGTCCGGCGCGAAGTCGTCGACCGAGCGGATCGTCCCGGACAGGAAGCCCCGCCCGAGCGGGGAGTACGGCACGAAGCCGATGCCCAGGTCGCGGACGGTGGCCAGCACGCCGTTGTCCTCGACCTCGCGGGTGAACAGCGAGTACTCGGTCTGCACCGCGGTCAGCGGCGCGGCGGCGTGTGCCCGGCGGATCGTCTCCGGCGCCGCCTCGCTGATGCCGAGGTAGCGCAGCTTGCCGGCGGCGACCAGCTCACCGAGCGCGCCGAAGGTCTCCTCGATCGGGGTGTCGGGGTCGACCCGGTGCTGGTAGTAGAGGTCGATCTCGTCCAGGCCGAGCCGCTGCAGGGACTCGTCGACCGCGCGGCGCAGGTAGTCCGGGGTGCCGTTGACCCTGCCGGTCCGCTGTCCGTCGACGATCTCGTTGCCGAACTTCGTCGAGACGACGACCTCGTCGCGGCGGCCGGCGACCGCTCGGCCGACGAGCACCTCGTTGGTGTGCGGGCCGTAGATGTCGGCCGTGTCCAGGAACGTGACCCCGAGGTCGAGGGCCCGGTGGATCGTCGCGGTCGACTCGGTGTCGTCGAACGCCCCGTAGAACGCGCTCATCCCCATGCAGCCCAGACCCTCGGCCGAGACAGCCAGCCCCTGCCCGCCCAGCGTGCGCATCTCCACGTCCGTCGTCCTTCCGTCGGTTGCCGACCGTGCCGAC
>CAXTBU010000003.1:0-29389 GCA_964242885.1 uncultured Actinomycetales bacterium | reverse complement strand
TGCCGACCGTGCCGACTGTGCTGACTCTGCCGACTGTGCTGACTGTGCCGACCGTGCCGAACCCGTGGATGCCCGGGGTTCTTCCGTCACCGGCTCATCACGCTCCGGAGGCAACGGTGTGGTGACGGCGGTGGGTTGCGGTTGATACCACGAGGTCACGGGGATATGTTGGGCGCCGCAACATACCCGCGGGCGCGTTCGTCCCGGACTCAGCAGATGCGAAGGAGCATCCATGCGCATGCGCAACTCGGCCGTTCTGGCCTCCTCGATCGGCGTCCTGATGCTCGCGACCGCGTGCGGCTCGGGCTCCTCGGACTCCGCCGGGTCCGGTTCCGGCTCCAGCGCGGCGTCCGACGCCCCGCAGGTCGGCGTGATCCTCCCCGACACCAAGTCCTCGGCGCGGTGGGAGTCCTTCGACCGCCCGCTGCTCACCAAGGCGTTCGCCGACGCCGGCGTCAAGGCC
The DNA here is from genome assembly GCA_964242885.1 of uncultured Actinomycetales bacterium. Classification (GTDB taxonomy): domain Bacteria; phylum Actinomycetota; class Actinomycetes; order CAXTBU01; family CAXTBU01; genus CAXTBU01. Next base: position 28,926 of record CAXTBU010000003.1, on the reverse strand, counting down.
AGCATCCAGAACGCGCAGGGTGACGCCTCGCAGATGCAGACCATCGCCGACCAGATGATCACCCAGGGCGTCAAGGTCCTGGCGATCGTCAACCTGGACTCGGACTCCGGCACCGCCATCGAGTCCAAGGCCAAGCAGGCCGGCGTCCAGACGATCGACTACGACCGCCTCACCCTCGGCGGGTCGGCCGACTACTACGTGTCGTTCAACAACACGCAGGTCGGCGTCCTGCAGGGCGAGGGCCTGGCCAAGTGCCTGGGCGGCGGCGCCAAGAACATCGTGTACCTGAACGGCTCGCCGACGGACAACAACGCGACGCTGTTCGCCGCGGGTGCCCACAGCGTCCTGGACAAGACGACGACCTACAAGAAGGTCGCCGAGCAGGCGGTCCCGGACTGGGACAACCAGCAGGCCGCGACGATCTTCGAGCAGCAGCTCACCCAGGCCGGCAAGGTCGACGGCGTCCTCGCCGCCAACGACGGCCTCGGCAACGCGGCCATCTCGATCCTGTCCAAGAACGGCCTCGCCGGGAAGGTCCCGGTCACCGGCCAGGACGCGACCGCACAGGGCCTGCAGAACGTGCTCGCCGGCACCCAGTGCATGACCGTCTACAAGCCGGTCGCCGAGGAGGCCGACGCGCTGTCCAAGATCGCCATCGCCCTGGCCAAGGGCGAGACGCCCACCACCACCGGGACCACGAACGACCCGGTCGGCAAGCGCGACGTCAAGTCGGTCCTGCTGCAGCCCGTGTCGATCACCCGGTCGAACGTCAAGACGGTCATCGCCGGTGGCCTGGTGAAGGCTCCCGAGGTGTGCACCGCCAAGTACGCCGCGGCGTGCACGGAGCTCGGCATCTCCTGATCCGCTGACCGGTGCCGGTGCCGCTCCGGCGGCACCGGCACCGGCACGCCCGCCGGGTGGCTGCCGACCCGGTGTCCAGGAACCGCCTCGACGAGGAGGACTGCGTGACGCAGGCCGATACCCCCCCATCCCCCGGTGCGCTGCTGTCCCTGCGCGGCATCGACAAGAGCTTCGGCGCCGTCAAGGTCCTGCACGGCGTCGATCTGGACGTCACGGCGGGCGAGGTCACCGCGCTGGTCGGTGACAACGGCGCCGGCAAGTCCACGCTCGTCAAGTGCGTCGCCGGCATCTACCCGATCGACTCCGGCGAGTACGTGTTCGAGGGCCGCGAGGTCCACGTCGGCAGCCCCAAGGACACCGCCGACCTCGGCATCGAGGTCGTGTACCAGGACCTCGCGCTGTGCGACAACCTCGACATCGTCGAGAACATGTTCCTCGGCCGGGAGCGCGTGCACCGCGGCCTGCTGGACGAGACCGCCATGGAGGAGCTCGCCAAGCAGACGCTGGCCAGCCTGTCCGTGCGGACGGTCCGGTCGGTGCGCCAGCTGGTGTCCAGCCTGTCCGGTGGTCAGCGGCAGACCGTCGCGATCGCGAAAGCGGTGCTCTGGAACTCCAAGGTCGTCCTGCTCGACGAGCCGACCGCGGCTCTCGGTGTCGCCCAGACCCGCCAGGTGCTGGACCTCGTGCGGCGCCTCGCCGACAACGGCCTCGGCGTGGTGCTGATCTCGCACAACCTCAACGACGTGTTCGAGGTCGCCGACAGCATCACCGCGCTCTACCTCGGCCGGTCCGCCGCCACCGTCCGGACCCGCGACGTCACCTCCAGCCAGGTGGTCGAGCTGATCACCGCCGGCCGCTCCGGCTCCCTCGGGCTCGCGCCCGCCACCGCGTCCGCATCGGCCTGAGGAGCAGCGCCCCATGACCACCACCCCTGAACCCGGCGCCACGGCCGGCGCGACAGCTGCCGGCACCACCACGGACGCAACCGCGCACCCCGACGGTGCTGCGACGACCGCAGGTGCCGGCGGTGCGCAGACCATCACCGGCGCGCCCCAGCCGGGAGCCGCCCGGCCGACCGACGCCGGCGCCTCCGAGGCCCAGACGATCAAGGACCTGGCACGCGCCGCGGGCGGCGACGTCCCGATCGCCCAGCCGGTCCGCGAGCCCACGTTCGGCGAGGGCCTGCGGGCCTACGGCCAGCGGCTGCGCGGCGGCGACATCGGCTCGCTGCCGGCCGTCCTGGGCCTCGTCGTCCTGTTCCTGCTGTTCTCGGGGTTGCGGCCGGAGACCTTCCCGACCGCGGGGAACATCGCCAACCTGCTCGTCCAGGCGAGCTCGATCATCGTGCTCGCCATGGGGCTGACGTTCGTCCTGCTGCTCGGCGACATCGACCTGTCCGCCGGTGTGGCCGGCGGAACCGCGGCCGCCGTCATGGCGCTCGCCCTCAACGACCAGGGCTGGCCCTGGTACGTGGGCATCCTGGCCGGCCTGGTGACCGGACTCGTCATCGGCACCGCGATCGGTCTGCTCGTGTCCCGCGTCGGCATCCCGTCCTTCGTGGTGACCCTGGCGTTCTTCCTCGGCCTGCAGGGCATCACCCTGCGGCTGATCGGTGAGGGCGGCACCATCCCGGTCCGCGACGAGACGATCGTGTCGATCGCGAACGGCAACGTCCCGGTGACCCTGGGCTGGGTGCTCGCCATCCTCGCCGCGATCGCCTTCGCCGCGCTCACCCTGAGCCGGTGGGCCCGTCAGCGCAGCCGCGGCCTGAACCGGGACAACCTCGGGCTGGTCCTCGCCCGCGCGGTCGTCGTCGCAGCCATCCTGATCGCCGTCACGGCGGTGCTCTCGCAGAACCGGGCACGGGTCCAGACCATCACCCTGGCCGGCATCCCGTGGTCGGTCCCGGTGATCGCCGTCCTGCTGGTGGTGCTGACCCTGGTGCTCGGCCGCACCGCCTATGGGCGGCACGTCTACGCCGTCGGCGGCAACCCCGAGGCCGCCCGCCGGGCCGGCATCTCGGTCCGGGGCATCCGGATCTCGGTCTTCATGATCGGCTCCACGCTCGCCGCCGCGTCCGGGATCATCGACGCCTCGCGGCTGAACTCGGTGGCCCCGGGCTCCGGTGGCGGCAACACGCTGCTGCTCGGTGTGGGTGCGGCCGTCATCGGCGGAACGAGCCTGTTCGGCGGCAAGGGACGGGTCAGCAACGCCGTCATCGGTGGTCTGGTCATCGCGATCATCGCCAACGGGCTGGGCCTGCTCGGCCAGGAGGCGTACGTCAACTACCTTGTGACGGGTGCGGTGCTGCTGCTCGCGGCGTCGGTCGACGCGGTCTCCCGGCGCCGGCGGGCGTCGGCGGCGATCTGAGCGCGCGCACGCTCGGACGCGGCCAGGAGGACATCCGGCGGCACAACCTGGCGGCTGTGTTGGGCCTGGTCCACGAGGGCGGCGTGGCGTCCCGGGCGGACCTGACCACCGCGCTGGGGCTCAACCGGTCCACTGTCGGCGACCTGGTCGCGACGCTGGCCGCCGCCGGCCTGGTCGTCGAGGACCGGCCCGACGCGGGGATGCCCGGGCGGGTCGGACGGCCGTCCCTGGTCGTCCGGCCCCACCGGGCTCCGTCGGCGGTCGCCGCCTACGTCGACATCGGCCGGCTGCGGGTCGTCCGGGTCGGCCTGGGCGGCCTGGTGCTGGCGCGCCGGGAGGTGCCGCTGCCGCCCGACGTCCCGGCGCCGGTGGCGGCGGCGATGGTCGCCGACCTGACGATGGAGGTCCTGCCCGCGGGTGCGGCCCGGGAGCGGTTCGTCGGGGTCGGCGTCGCCGTGCCCGGCACCGTCCACGCCGACCGGGGGATCGTCGCGACGGCGCCCAACCTCGGCTGGTCCGACGTGCCGCTGGGCGCGCAGGTGGCCGCGTGCCTGGCGGAGCGGTTCGGGCGGGCGGTGGGCGTCGGGGTCGCGAACGACGCCGATCTCGGGGCGCTCGCCGAGCGCCTGCGCGGCGCCGGTCGCGGCTGCACCGACGTCGTCTACCTCTGCGGGACCTACGGGCTCGGCGGCGGCGTCATCTCCGGCGGTCACCCGCTCACCGGCAGCCGGGGCTTCGCCGGCGAGGTCGGGCACCTGTCCGTCGACCCGGCGGGCCGGGCCTGCCGGTGCGGCAGCCGCGGCTGCTGGGAGAGCGAGGCCCAGGCGGTGGCGTGGGCCGAGCCGCTGGACCTGGACCCGGACCACCCGGACATCGCCGCGCTGGTGCTCCACCGCCTCGACGGCGGCGGGGTCGCCGCGAGGCGGACCCGGGACAAGCTGTCCCGCTCCTTCGCCCGCGGGCTGGCCAGCATCGTGAACCTGTTCGACCCGCAGGTGGTCCTGCTCGGCGACGGCCTCTGGCGGGACCTGTGGCCGGCCGTCGCGCAGGACGTGATGCCCTGGGTCCACCGGCTGGTGATGCCCGCGCTGCGCGACGGCCTGTCGGTGTGCACCGCCGGGCTGCAGCGCGACTCCACCCTGTTCGGCGCGGCTGAGCTGGCGTTCGGCACCCTGCTGGCAGACCCGCTGGCCAGCAGCAGCACGGCGGTCCCGGCCACGGTGACGCCGGTCGCCGGCTGAGCAGCCGCGGCCGGTGCACCGCCGCCGTCCGGGAGCCCTAGCGTGGTCCCTCGTGCCAGCGGTCACCCGGTCGGCGAAGCGGTTCCTGCTCGGCAAGCCGTTGGCCACCGACCGGCTCGGCGACACGCTGCTGAGCAAGAAGGTCGCCCTCCCGGTCTTCGCCTCCGACGCCCTGTCCTCCGTCGCCTACGCGACCGAGGAGATCCTGCTCGTCCTGTCGCTCGGCGGGGTGGCGTTCCTGTCCTGGACCGGCTGGGTTGCGCTCGCCGTGGCGCTGCTGATGCTCGTGGTGGTCGCGTCCTACCGGCAGAACGTGCACGCCTACCCCTCCGGGGGCGGTGACTACGAGGTCGCGACCGCGAACCTGGGCCCGCCGGTCGGGGTGGTCGTCGCGGCTGCACTCATGTGCGACTACGTGCTGACCGTCGCGGTGTCGGTGGCGGCCGGCGTCGCCAACCTGGCCTCGGCGTTCCCCTGGCTCAACGACCACGCCGTGCTCAGCTGCGTGCTCGTGATCATCGTGGTGGCGCTGCTGAACCTGCGCGGGATCCGGGAGGCCGGCGCGGCGTTCGCCGTCCCGACGTACTTCTTCGTCGGGTCCGTCGCGCTGATGATCGTCGTCGGCCTGGTCAAGCTGGCGACCGGTGAGCCGGTCCGCGCGGAGAGCGCCGGCTACGGCATCGCCACCCACGGGGAGGTCGCCGGTCTCGGCGCGGTCTTCCTGCTGCTGCGGGCCTTCTCCTCCGGCTGCACGGCGCTGACCGGGGTCGAGGCCATCAGCAACGGCGTGCCAGCGTTCAAGAAGCCGAAGAGCGCGAACGCCGCGACGACGCTGGCCCTGCTCGGCGGGATCGCGGTGGCGATGTTCGCCGGGGTCACGGCGCTGGCGCTGGCCACCGGCGTGCACACGGCGCTGGACCCGGCCGACCTGATCGGCGCACCGGCCGACCACGACCAGCGCACCGTGATCGCCCAGGTGGCGCGCGCGGTGTTCGGCGCCGACTCGCTGATGTTCTACGTGCTGCAGTTCGTCACCGCGCTGATCCTGGTGCTCGCCGCCAACACCGCGTTCAACGGGTTCCCGGTGCTGGCCTCGATCCTGGCCGAGCACAGCTACCTGCCGCGCCAGCTGCACACCCGCGGTGACCGGCTGGCCTACAGCAACGGGATCGTGCTGCTGTCCGGCGCGGCGATCGTGCTCGTCGTCGCCTTCGGCGGCAGCCCGACCCGGCTGATCCAGCTGTACATCCTGGGTGTCTTCGTGTCGTTCGTCTGCAGCCAGACCGGGATGGTGCGGCACTGGAACCGTCAGCTGCGCCGTCGCGGGGAGGGCGCCCCGAACGCCGCCGAGCGGGTGGGCATCCGGCGACGGCGGCTGATCAACGCGATCGGCGCGACCTTCACCGGGATCGTGCTGGTGATCGTCGTGGTCACCAAGTTCGTCCACGGCGCCTGGATCGTGGCGGTCGCCATCCCCGCGCTGTGGCTGCTCATGCAGGCCATCCACCGCCACTACGGTCACGTGCGCGACGAGCTGGCGCCGCCGGAGGACCGCAGCGGCCTGCTCCTGCCCACCCGCAACACCGCGGTCGTGCTGGTCTCCAAGCTGCACCTGCCGACGCTGCGGGCGATGGCCTACGCCAGCGCCACCCGACCCCACCGGCTCATCGCGGTGACGGTGGACGTGAACGAGGACGACACCGCGGCGCTGCAGCAGCGCTGGGCGGCCCGGGGGATCCCGGTCCCGCTGACCGTGCTGGAGAGCCCGTACCGCGAGATCACCCGTCCGGTGCTGTCCTACGTCGCGCGGCTCAAGCGGGAGTCACCCGAGGACATCGTCACCGTGTACATCCCCGAGTACGTCGTCGGGCACTGGTGGGAGCAGGCGCTGCACAACCAGTCCGCGTTGCGCCTGAAGGGCCGGCTGCTGTTCGAGCCCGGCGTGGTCGTCGCCAGCGTCCCGTGGCAGCTGGAGTCCAGCGTCGGCCGGGCGCGGCAGCAGGACCACGTGCACTCCGGCCAGATCCGCGGGCCGCGCCGCGCCGGCACGCGGGTCGTCCGCCCACCGGACGACCCGCGCCACTGAGCATCCCCGAGGTGGCGCCCTCCAGCGGCGGCCGAACGCGTCCGCGGCCCGGTCGACCAGTGCAGCCTGCAGTCGCTGCCCTTCCTGTGGGCGTGTCGGCAGCGGTCAGATGAGAAGGCGGTTGCCGCCGATCACGGCGGCGGCGGCGTGCACGCCGGAGGTGACCGCGGCGTCGAGGTCGGCTCCCCGGGCCAGCGCTGCGGCCATCGTCCCCACGAACGCGTCACCGGCACCGGTCGTTTCGACCACGTCCGCAACCGGAATCGCCGGCACCTGCCGGACACCGCGGTGATCGGACAGGACGGCGCCAGACGGACCGAGCGTCAGCACGACCGATCGGCAGGCCCGTGCCAACTTCCCGGCAGCAGCACTGGCCAGCGAGATGGAGCCGAGAGGTTCACCGACGAGCTCACTCGCCTCTCCCTCGTTGAGCACCAACGGGTCGCACATCCGAAGTATCGACTCGCCGAGCACCCGGTAGGGCGCGAGGTTGTGCACGAAGCGGACCGAACTGGCCTCCGCTGCCGCAGCGACTCGCTCGATGACCGCTTCGGGAACTTCGGCCTGAGTCACGACGACGCGCTCGGCAAGGCCTCGGGCGTGCATGGACACGACCGCCGCGTGCGCGTCGATCGGTCGGAGCAGCGCGTTGGTCCCGGGTTCCACGACGATCGCGTTCTCGCCATCCGGGGTCACCGTGATGAAGGCCGACCCCGACGGCACCCCGTCGACAACCGCCACACCCGAGGTGTCGACACCGGCGCTCATCAGGTCACGGATCGCTGCCCGCCCGTCCGCGTCGTCCCCGACACAGCCGATGAACCGGGTCGCTGCACCGGCGTGTGCCGCGGCGATCGCCTGGTTCGCCCCCTTGCCGCCGGTCCGGAGCTCCATCCGGTTCGCCAGGACGGTGTCGCCTGGTCCCGGCCGCTGCGCCACCCGCAGGACACGGTCTCGGTTCACCGAGCCGACGACGAGCACCCCGCGGGTCCCCGGCCCGATCACTTGGTCCCGGTGCTGGTGATCGACTGGGCGAAGAACCGCTGGAGCACGAACAGCAGCAGTGCCGGGATCAACGACAGCAACACGCTACCGGCGAAGTTCGCGCCGAAGTTGAAAGCGTGTTCGGAGTACGTCTTGGCAAGGGCGATCGGTGCCACGGTCCGTTCGGGCGTCGTCGTGATCAGCAGGGGCCACAGGTACGACGTCCACTGGCCCAGGAACAGCAGGATGGCGGAGTTGATCAGCGCGCTCCCCGACAGGGGCAGGTAGACGCTGCGCACGATACGGAACTCCGACGCGCCGTCGATCCGAGCCGCCTCGCGAAAGGACGCGGGCACCGCACGGAACGCCTGCCGCAGGTTGAAGACGGCGAGCCCGTTGCCGATGCCGGGCAGTATCAGCCCGACGTAGCTGTTGTCCAGGTGCCAGCTGGTGAACTGCTGGGCGAGCGGGATGGCGATGGCCTCGAACGGAACGAGGAAGCTGACCACGAGAACGGCGAACACGAGGCCTCGGCCAGGAAAGCGCAGCACGGCTAGCGCGTATGACGCGGGAACCGAGATCGCCAGTCCGATGACGACGGTCGAGACGCACACGAACAGCGAGTTCAGGAGGGCCTGGCCGAACCCAGCGGTGCGGAACAGCTCGCGGTAGTTCGCTCCGGTCACCGATTGGGGAAATATCGTGTTCCAGGACAGCGGCGAGAGCCCGTCGAGGATGTCGACGCTGGGGCGGACCGAGCCGATGAGGATCCACAGGGCGGGCAGGATGAAAGCGAGCCCGACGAGCGCGGCCACCGCGGTCCACCCCCAACTCGTCCTCGCCCTCGGCTTGGGGAGCTTGGGTCCCGCAGCCCCACGGGTGGTGGCGATGGGTTGTGTCGACGCGGTCACGCGGCCTCCCGGTCCTCACGGAGCAGGCTGAACTGGACCGCCACGATGACGAGCATGACCAGGCTGAGCACGACGATCTCGGCAGATCCGAGGTTGGCGTTGCTGAAGGTGTAGGTCTGGCGGTAGGCGTCGAACATCAACAGGTTCGTGCTCGACTGCGGACCGCCGTTGGTGAGCAACTGGACGGGCACGAAGAGCACGAAGTTCGCCACGGTGTCCGCCACGAGCACGAACAGCAGCGGTCGTCGCAGCAGCGGCACCGTGATCCGACCGAAGGTCGCGAGCGCCCCGGCGCCGTCCATCCGGGCCGCTTCGTAGAGCTGCGGGTCGATCGACTGCAGCCCCGCGATCAGGAAGAGCATCCAGTAGCCGATGCCGATCCAGCTCGCGATGAGCAGGATGCACGCCAGCGCCTGGTCCGGTGAGGTGAGGAACGGCTGCGGGGAGAGGCCGACACTCGACAGCAGCGCGTTCACCGGGCCGGCCGGTTGCAGGGCCGCGCCCCAGGCGATGGTCGACCCGACGATCGGCACGGTGCACGGGACGAAGATCAGCGTCCGCCACACCCCGCGCAGACCGATCCGCTGCACCAGCAGGACGGAGATCAGCAGGGCCAGCAGGATCTGCAGTGGATTGATGACCGCGTTGAAGACGACGGTACGGACCAGCGTCGCCCGGAAGTTGGCGTCGGAGAAGAGGGTCGTGTAGTTGTCGAACCCGGTGAACCGGGGGGCGAGCAGCCCTCCGGGCAACGCCCGGAACAGGCTGTCGTTGACGGCTTTCACCAGCGGGACCACCCGCAAGATCGCGATCGCCGCGAGGGCCGGGGCAAGGAACACCGCGGCCCACATGAGGTCGTGGCGGCTCAGCCTCCCGCGTGCCCGATGTCTGTACCGCCCACGCCGATCGGTGTGGAACACGGTCGCCATCAGGGGCACCCCCTGGTCACGCGTACTTCTTCCAGGCGGTCGCGATCTGCTCGGACGCGTTCGTCAACGCCGGTCGAGCCTGCTGCCCGTTGCGGATGTCGGCGAGCGCCTGGCCGAGCAGTGACTCGAACTCGATGAACCCGACGGTCGGGACGCGGTTCACCGCGGTGTTCGCCGTCTCGTGGGCGATGATCGTGGCAGCCGCGCGGCCCTGCGGCGTGGCGAACACCGGCCGGGCGAAGTAGGCCTTCTGCCCGACGGTGTTGGCCGGCAACTCGGGGTTCGGCCGGGTGCTGGAGTACCCGGACCCGCCGTCGATCGCCATCCACTTGAGGAAGAGCGCCGCAGCCTCCTTGTTCTTGCTGAACGGGTTCATGGCCAACGACCAGGACCCGGTCGGAGTGACCGCCTTGCCGCCGGCGAACGCCGGCTGGGGGGCGACACCCCACTTGACCTTGCTGGTGTTGAGGTTCGGCAGCATCCATGGCCCCTGTACCTCGTACGCGGCCTTGCCCGCCAGGAACAGTGGGTCGGTCTGCTCCGAGGTGACCCCCCTGGGCGCGGCGCCGCTGGCGAACAGGCCCCGATACCAGTCGAACGCCTTCACCCAGGCGTCCGAGGTGATGTCGGGCGTGAGCTTCCCGTCCCCGGTCGCGCCGTCGCTGCCACCCAGGCTCATCGGAAGGGGCTGGAGCTGGTAGTACCGGTCGAACTGGCCGAACAACAGGCCGTACTGGGCGCCTGCCTGCTTGGCCTTCAACGCATCCGCACCGAGCTGCTCCCAGGTCATGCGCTTGTCCGGATCGGCCGACGGGGCGGTGATCCCGGCCTTGGCGAGCAGGTCAGCGTTGTAGTACAGCAGCTGGGTGGAGTCCGCGATCGGTACCGCCCACAGCTTGTCCTGGTAGCTGGTCGCCGTCAGGCCGGCCTTGGACAGGTCACCGGTCAACCCCTTGAACTGCGCGGTGAGGTCCTCGCAGTAGCCGCGGGTCGCCAGGGCGGGGATGCGTGGCTCGTCGGCCCAGTAGACGTCCGGGTTGCCGGTCTTGTTGGTGATCCGTGCGTCCAGGATGCTGTTGAGCTGGTCGAACGGCACGTACTGGTAGTTCACCTTGATGCCTGGGTGCGCCTTGTTGAAAGCGGCGATCGTGCCCTTCATCCCGTCGGCCACCGGGTCGAGGATGCCCACCACGTTGATCGTCGAGGTGGGGTCCGACGTGGGCATCGACCAGCTGGCGGAGCCGGCCGGCGAGGCGGAGTCCGAGGACCCGCTGCACGCGGCCAGCAGCAGGGCGAGGCCGGTCGCCGACCCACCGGTGAGCAGGCCGCGGCGACTGATCGAGCCGTCCTGGGTGGGGATCAGGGACCGGGTGATGCGACGGTGCATGCGAGCCTCCGGGTGGGGGGTGCCAGACGGACGGGGGGGAGCGCCGGGTCGGTCAGAGAGCAGCGATCCGGTTCAGGAAGAGGGTCGTGAAAGCGTCGACGTCGACTCCGACCGCGACCTCGCAGTTCGGTGAGGGTTGCTCGGCGCCATCGGCCGGGGTGGACACCAGGAAGTCCGCGACCGTCACCCCGCGCGCCACGTCGCCGACGGCCTCGACCGCGACCCGCGCTGGTGACCAGGTGACCAGTTCAGGGTGGGCGACGACAGCAACAGCCAGCGGATCGTGCATCGCGCAGGTGTCGGCGACCTCGCCGTGGCCTCGTCCGTTCGCCTCCAGGTGCTCGATCCACCCGACGGTGCTGCGGCCCGCGAACTCCCCGAACGAGCGACCGCCGGCAGCCATCCGTTCGGCGTCGGATCGACTGAGCCTGACCTGCAGCGTGACGTCGAGTCCGACGAACCGCAGCGGCGCTCCACTGTCCAGGACGATCGCGGCAGCGTCCGGGTCGACCCAGATGTTGAACTCACCGGGCATCTGCAGCCGGTTGGTGTGCTCCAGGAAGACCCCGCCCATGACCACGATCTCGCGTACCGACGCGGCCAGGCGGGGCTCGAGTCGCATCGCCAGCGCGACGTTGGTCAGGGGACCGATCGCCACGATGGTCATCTCGCCCGGTGCTGCCATCACCGCGTCGACGATGGCGGCGGCGGCGGTTCCCGGCTGCGGCGAGCGATCCGGGAGTCCTTGGCGGGTCGCGGACGCCTGCTCTCGGGAGGCCGCGGCGTGCAGCGGCCGGAGCAACGGCGTGAGAGCGCCTTTCACGACGGGCACGTCGGTCCGGCCCAGCCGGTCCAGCAGCTCCAACGTCAGCAGGGTGGCGGTCTCGACGTCGGTGTTGCCGTTCACGGTCGTGACGAGCTCCACGGAGAGCTCCGGCTCGGCGAGCGCGAGGGCCAGTGCGAAGCCGTCGTCGATGTCGGACCCGGGCGCGCCCATCGCCAGGTCCGTGTCGAGAATGATTCGCCGCACCATCGGGACTCCTCAGTCAACTCGTGTTGCACGGCAGCGTGGCATGTCGGTGTTCGCCACGCAAGTGACCCCGGAGGTCGGTCAGGGGAGGTAGGGGGCGACCGACGAGCCCAGACGCGCACACCCGCAGGACTCCCGCACGACGAGGTCGACGGCGACGACATCGTCGCCCTGCGCCGGCTTGTCGTCCCCGACACCGAGGAGGCGTTCGACCGCCAGTCGGGTGACCAGGTCCAACGGTTGCTGCACAACGGTCAACGACGGCACGCTGTACCGCGCCGACGTCGTGCCGTCGAAACACACGACCGCCACGTCACCGGGCACGTCGAGGCCGAGGTCGCGGCACGCGCGCAGTACGCCGAGCGCCTGAACGTCTGTCGAGACGAACAGGGCCGTCGGCCGACTCCGGCGAGAGAGCAGTCGCCTCGCAGCGTCGTAACCACCGGCCAGGCTGAATGGTCTCCCGGTGACCAACGCTCTGGTGGCCGGAAGGCCGGCGTTTCCCAGCGCGGTGGCCCAGCCGTTCACCCGCAGCACGGCGGACGCGATCGACGCGGGACCCGCGACACATCCGATCCGCCGATGTCCGTGATCGATGAGGTGCTGGACACCGAGACCTGCACCTCCCGCGTGATCAGCCACCACGGTCGACACACCGCTTGCCGCTGCGACACGGTCGAGCACCACGACCGGCACCCCCGCGTCGGTGACGATCGCCAGCTCGGGGTGCGACTGCACGGAGATGACGATCACGCCGTCGACCTGGCGGTCCACGAACGTTCGCAGGTACGTCGCCTCCCGTTCCGCGTCACCAAGGGCGTTCCCGACCAGCAGGACGTAGTCGTGCTCGAAGGCGACGTCCTCGATCGCGCGCGAGAGCTCCGTGAAGAAGGGGTTCCCGTCGTCCGGGATGAGCAGGCCGATCGACCTGGTCCGCTGACCGCGCAGGGCTCGCGCGGCCGTGTTCGGCCGATAGCCGAGCTTGTCGATCGCGGCTTGAACGCGTTCGCGGGTGAGTGGAGCCACGGGGCGCGGACCGCCGTTGACGACATAGCTGACGACGGCGGGTGACACACCCGCGAGCCGGGCGACCTCAGCGCGAGCAACTGGCATGGCGCGTCCTCCGTCGTCCGGTGCGAACTGTGCCAGACGGTACCGATCTGGACCGGGCAGCCGGTGGCCCGAACGCACGCCGATCCGGGGAATCCCGCACGTCGCCGCGGGCGCTGCACCGGGTGACGACGTCCCCGACCCCGAACGAGGTGTGCCCGATGCCGATGTCCCCCACGCTGCGCATGAACGACGGCCGCGAGATCCCCCAGCTCGGTTTCGGGGTGTTCCAGATCCCGCCGGAGGAGACGGTCGAGCCGGTCACCGCCGCGCTGGAGGCGGGCTACCGCCACATCGACACCGCGCAGGGGTACGGCAACGAGGAGGGCGTCGGCAAGGCGATCGCGAACGCCGGCGTGCCGCGTGAGGACATCTTCCTCACCACCAAGCTGACGAACTCCGAGCAGGGGCACGACAAGGCGATCGCCGCCTTCGACGAGAGCCTGCGCAAGCTCGGCCTGGACTACGTGGACCTGTTCCTCATCCACTGGCCTCAGCCGATGTTCGACCAGTACGTCGAGACCTGGAAGGCGCTCGAGCAGCTGCGCGCGTCCGGCCGCGCCCGCTCGATCGGGGTGTCCAACTTCACCGAGCGGCACCTGAACCGGTTGCGCGCCGAGACCGACGTGGTCCCGGTGGTGAACCAGGTCGAGCTGCACCCGCAGTTCCCGCAGGTCGCGCTGCGCGCGTTCAACGCCGGGCACCAGATCCTCACCGAGGCGTGGAGCCCGATCGGCCAGGGCGGGGACCTGCTGTCCAGTCCGGAGCTGGTCACCCTCGCCGAGCAGCTGGGGAAGAGCCCGGCGCAGGTCGTGCTGCGCTGGCACGTCCAGCTGGGCAACGTCGTCATCCCGAAGTCGGTCACGCCGGAGCGCATCCGCGCCAACATCGACGTCTTCGACTTCGAGCTGGACGAGACCCAGATGAGCACCGTCAGCGGCCTGGACACGGGCACCCGGCTGGGCCCGGACCCGGAGCACATGGCAAACCGCTGAACCCGACGGGGCGTCCGGCCCGGCATGCGGCCGGACGCCCCGTACAGCACGGTGGACAGAAGGTGGGGACCTGCGCACCTGCGCAGGCCCCGGGCGCACGAGCTCAGCAGGGAGGCGGGTCGGCAGTGAAGGCAGTGACGTGGCAGGGCAAGCGGAACGTGAGTGTCAAGGAGGTCCCGGACCCCAAGATCGAGTTGCCGACGGACGCCATCGTGAAGATCACGTCGACGGCCATCTGCGGGTCCGACCTGCACCTGTACGAGGTGCTGGCGCCCTACATGAAGTCCGGCGACATCCTCGGCCACGAGCCGATGGGGATCGTGGAGGAGGTCGGCTCCGCCACCGGCGACCTGAAGGTCGGCGACCGCGTCGTCGTCCCGTTCAACATCTCCTGCGGCCACTGCTGGATGTGCCAGCGCGGGCTGTTCTCCCAGTGCGAGACCACGCAGGTCCGTGAGCAGGGCACGGGTGCGGCGCTGTTCGGCTTCAGCGCGCTCTACGGCTCGGTGCCCGGCGGGCAGGCCGAGTACCTGCGGGTGCCCCAGGCCCAGTTCGGCCCGATCGTCGTGCCGCCCGGCCTGCCGGACCAGCGGTTCCTGTACATGTCCGACGTCTTCCCGACGGCCTGGCAGGGCGTCACCTACGCCGACGTGCCCGAGGGCGGAACGCTGGCGATCATCGGTCTCGGGCCCATCGGCCAGGCGGCCGTCCGGATCGCCCGCCACCTCGGCGTGAAGCGGGTCATCGGCCTGGACCTGGTGCCGGAGCGGCTGGCCGCGGCTGCGGCGCACGGCGCGGAGACGATCGACATCACCGGCGTCGACGACCCCGCAGCGGCGCTTCTCGACGCGGTCGACGGCCGCGGCCCGGACTCGGTCCTCGAAGCTGTCGGCATGGAGGCACACGGCTCGCCGGGCTCCAAGGCCGCCCAGACCGCCCTGGGGCTGCTCCCGGACCGGCTGGCCCGCAAGGTCAACGAGACCGCCGGCGTCGACCGGCTCACCGCGCTGACCACCGCGCTCAAGGGGGTCCGCCGCGGCGGGACCGTCTCGATCTCCGGTGTCTACGGCGGCGAGCAGGACCCGCTGCCGATGACCGAGATGTTCGACCGCCAGGTGCAGATCCGGATGGGCCAGGCCAACGTCAAGCGCTGGATCCCGGACATCCTCCCGCTGCTGCTCGACGAGTCCGACCCGTTGGACGCCGAAGGCCTGGCAACACACGTGCTCCCGCTGTCCGAGGCGGCGCACGGGTACGAGATCTTCCAGAAGAAGCAGGACAGCTGCATCAAGGTCGTCCTGCAGCCCTGAGCCGGCGAGGTGGCGGGGACCGTCGCCGCGGCGGTCGCGCGCTGGCGCGATTCCGAGTCCTGAGTACGGTGAGGGACGAGGCTCGCGCCCGGTCCCCGCGCCTCGGCGACGTCCCCGTCACGACGTGTGAGCGCCGCTCGCCGGAGACGTCCGTGTCGCTTCCGACCCCACGACGTCAAGGAGAAGCATGTTCCGTCACACCAGCAAGCTGCAGTACCACGCCAAGCCCGCCAAGCCGGACGCACTGTACGCCCGCAAGCTCCAGGAGCTGATCGGCGGCGCGTACGGCGAGATGACGGTGGCCACCCAGTACCTGTTCCAGGGCTGGAACTGCCGCGTCGAGGGCAAGTACAAGGACATGATCATGGACACCGCGACCGAGGAGATCGGTCACATCGAGATGCTCGCGACGATGGTCGCCCGCCTGCTCGAGGACGCCCCGGCCACCGAGGTCGCCCACGCGGTGAAGGACCCCGCCATCGCCGCCGTCCTCGGCGGACAGAACCCCCAGCACGCGATCGTCGCCGGCGGCGGAGCACTGCTCGCTGACAGCAACGGGAACCCGTGGATGGGCTCCTACATCGTCGCCAGCGGCAACCTGCTCGCCGACTTCCGCACCAACGCCGCCTACGAGGCCCAGGGCCGGATCCAGACCGCGCGGCTGTACAACATGACCGACGACAAGGGCGTGCAGGACATGCTCAAGTTCAACCTCGCCCGCGACACCATGCACCAGCTGCAGTGGCTGCGCGCGATCGAGGAGCTGCAGGCCGACGGTCTGGAGGGCGTGGTGGCACCGGACGCGCTGTTCGACACGGAGTACGGCGACCACGCCAGCACGCTGTGGCACCTGTCCGACGGCCCGGATGCGGACAAGGGCGGCTGGGCACACGGCACCGCGCCGGACGGGGCGCACGAGTTCGGCTTCGTGGCCGACCCGCAGGCGATCGGTGGCCCGGGCAGCGGCCCGAAGCCGGACCCGGCGCTGTACGCGACCTACAGCCCGACCAGCCTGATCTCCAAGGTCAAGAAGGCCGTCAGCCCCAGCAGCTGACACAGCACGGAGACGACGCGCGGCCGGCTGAGAACTTCAGCCGGCCGCGATGCGCTCCAGGGTGGCGCGGGCCCCGTCTGCGTGCAGTGCGGCCAGTGCCTCGGAGTAGGCGGCGACGAACCGCTCGTCGTCGGCCAGGTCGCCGAACAGCTCCCGGTCCCGGACGAAGGCCAGCGGGTCCTCGGCCTGCGCCAGAGCCGAGGCGGTGAGCCGCTCGGCGAGCCGGTCGACGATCGCGATGGGCTCGCCGGCCTCGTCGAGGCCCTCGGCGTACCGCGCCCAGCTGGCGACGATCGCGGCCGACCGGGTGATCTCGCCGCCGCGGGTCAGCTGCGAGCGGATCACCGGCAGCAGCCACTTCGGGATGCGGTCACTGCTCTCGGCGCACAGCCGGGCCACGGTGTCGCGGACCTCGCCGTTGGAGAAGCGGGCGATCAGCGTGTGCTGGTAGGACTCGAGGTCGATGCCGGGGACCGGCATCAGGGTCGGCGCCGCCTCACGGTGCATGTAGGCCAGCAGGAAGTCGGCGAACAGCGGGTCCTGGGCGACCTCGTGCACCAGCCGGTACCCGGCCAGGTAGCCGAAGTAGCACAGCCCCTGGTGGCTGGCGTTGAGCAGCCGCAACTTCATCAGCTCGTACGGCTCGACGTCGTCGACCACCTGGACACCGACGTCCTCCAGCGGAGGCCGGCCGATGCCGAACGAGTCCTCCAGCACCCACTGGACGAACGGCTCGCACAGGACCGGCCACGCATCGGTGACGCCGAACCGGGCGTGGACCTGCGCGCGGTCGGAGTCGGTGGTCTGCGGCGTGATCCGGTCGACCATCGAGTTGGGGAACGACACCGCCGAGGCGACCCAGTCGCCGAGCTCGGCGTCGCGCAGCCGGGCGAAGGCGGAGAACATCGCCCGTGCGACGTCGCCGTTGCCCGGGATGTTGTCGCAGCTCATCACCGTGAACGGGGCGATCCCGCGTTCGCGGCGGCGGACCAGCGCCTCCACGACCAGGGCGAAACTGGTCCGCGGGGTGCTCGGGTCGGTCAGGTCGTGGACGACGTCGGGGGTGGTCGCGTCGAACTGGCCGGTCACCGGGTGGACGTTGTACCCGCCCTCGGTGACCGTCAGCGAGACGATCCGGGTCGTCGGGGCGGCCATCCGCTCCAGCACCGCCTCGGGGTCGTCCGGGGCCAGCAGGTACTCGACGATCGAGCCGACGACCCGCGGCTCCCAGGTGCCGTCGGCGTCCTTCTCCACCAGCGTGTACAGGCAGCCCTGGGCGGCCATCACCTCCGCCATCCGGCGGTCGCCGGGCAGGACGCCGACCCCGCAGATGCCCCAGTCCAGTGCGCGGCCCTGGCTCATCAACCGGTCCAGGTACATCGCCTGGTGGGCGCGGTGGAACCCGCCGACCCCGAGGTGCACGATGCCGACGGACACCGCCGCGCGGTCGTAGGAGGGCGTCGGGATGCCGAGCTCGGGCAGCGATCCGGCGGTGAGCTGCGGCATGTCGTCACGCTACGCCGGGTCAGCCGGGCTGGGGACCCGTCGCGGCGGGCCGGGCGGGGTCGGCCGACCATGCCGACCACGACCCGGGGAACAGCACCGCCTCGATCCCGACGCTGGCGAGAGCGGCGATCTCGTGCGCCGCGGTCACTCCCGAGCCGCAGTAGACCCCGACCGGTGCGGTCGAGCCGGCGCCGAGCCGTCGGAACCGGTCGGCCATGCGGTCGGCGTCCAGGAAACGCCCGTCCGGCGCCAGGTTGTCGGTGGTGGGCGCGCTGACCGCACCGGGGAGGTGCCCGGCGCGGGCGTCCACCGGCTCGACCTCCCCGCGGTAGCGGGCGCCCGCGCGGGCGTCGAGCAGCAGGCCGTCGCGGGCGAGCGCCGCCGCGCCGTCCGCGTCCAGCACCGGCAGTGCGCCGCCGGTCAGGACCACGTCGCCGGGTTCGGGCGCCGGCACCGACCCGGACTCCAGCGCGCCGCCGGCAGCGGTCCATGCCGCCAGGCCGCCGTCGAGCAGCCGGACCTCGGCCAGGCCGGCCCAGCGCAGCAGCCACCACGCCCGGGCCGCCGCGGTACCGCCGGTGGCGTCGTAGGCGACCACCCGGCTGCCGACCCCGTTGCCCGCCCGGATGCCCCAGCGCCGGGCGGCGGCCTGCAGGCCGGCGACCTCGGGCAGCGGGTGGCGGCCCCCGGCCGCGGTCGCGGGTCCGGCCAGCTCGGTCTCGAGATCGACGAACACCGCACCGGGCAGGTGGCCGGCGAGGTGGTGCTCGCGGCCGTGCGGGTCCCCGAGCGCCCACCGCACGTCGAGCAGCACCGGCGCGTCGGGGCCGGCGAGGTCCTGCCGCAGCCCGGCGGCGTCGACGAGGACGCGTGCGCGGGCCGTGCTGGCTGCTGGTGGCGCAGGGGTCACCGCGCGACGGTAGCGCCGGCGAGCTCGTCGGCCAGGGCGGTCAGCACCGGCGAGCACCCGGCGTCCAGCTTCAGCGTCGCCAGCTCGTCGCCGCGGGTCGGGCCACGGTTGACGATCACCACGGGGAGGCCGGTCTTCGCGGCGTGCCGGACGAAGCGCAGCCCGCTCATGACGGTCAGCGAGGACCCGGCGACGAGCAGCACGTCGGCCGCGTCGACCATCGCGTACGCCCGCGCGACCCGCGCCTTGGGCACGTTCTCCCCGAAGAACACGATGTCGGGCTTGAGGATGCCGCCGCACACCAGGCACTCGGCGACGCGGAACCCCTCGGTCGAGGCCAGCACCGCGTCCGCGTCGGGGGCGATCTCGGCGTCCGCCACCGAGGCCACCTCGTCGAACCCGGGGTTCAGCGCGGTCAGCCGCAGCGCCAGCTCCGTGCGGCTGCCGACGTCCCCGCAGGACAGGCAGACGACACGCGCGTAGGTGCCGTGCAGGTCGACCACGTTCCGGCTGCCGGCCCGGGTGTGCAGCCGGTCGACGTTCTGGGTGACCAGGCCGTGCAGGACCCCGGCGTGCTCCAGGCGCGCGAGCGCCAGGTGCCCCGCGTTGGGCGCGACCTCGTCGACGTGGCGCCAGCCGACGTGGTTGCGCGCCCAGTAGTGCCGCCGCATCGCCGGGTCGGCCACGAACTGCTGGTAGGTCATCGGGTTGCGCGGCGGCGAGTCCGGCCCGCGGTAGTCCGGGATCCCGGAGTCGGTGCTCAACCCCGCACCGGTCAGCGCGGTGACCACCCGCCCGCGGAGAACGGACACCGCGTCCTCGACCCCGCTCACCCGGCCAAGGCTAGGTGGGGTCCGGCGGGCCTCGACGGCACCCGGCCTCCCGAGCAGACTCGGGGCATGACCGCGACCAGCCCGCTCGGACGGGTGCTGCGCGACGGCGCCGAGGTGCGCCTGGAGTTCGTCCGCAGCTACGACACCCCGCCGGTGGACGTGTGGGCGGCGATCACCGACCCGGAGCTGCTCGGCCGCTGGTTCGGCTCGTGGACCGGGGACCCGACCACGGGGACGGTCACCCTGGTGATCGCCGAGGAGGGGGCCGGGCCGTCACCGGTGACCATCGACGAGTGCGACCCGCCGCGCCGGCTCGTGGTCACGACCGATGGCCCGGACGGTCCGTGGCCGCTGGCGGTGGACCTCGACGAGCAGGGCGCGGGCACCCTGCTGCGGTTCGTGCACGTGCTCGTTCCGCCCTACGACGCGGGCTCGATCGGCCCGGGGTGGCAGTACTACCTGGACCGGCTCGGTGCGGTGCTGGACGACGCCCCGGTGCCCGACGCGTTCGAGGAGTACCACCCCGCGCTCGCCGGCGCGTACGCGATCCCGCCCGCGCCCCCCGGGAGCACCGCGGCGGGGGGTTGACTGGCCCGATGCCTGTCCAGGGAACGTATGCACCGAGTCCGGACACATGGGTCCGCGAGCAGGTCGAGGAGTACGAGAGCTCCGGGGGCATGCGGGGCACCACCCTGCGCGGCGTGCCGGTGGTCGTCCTGACCACCGTCGGCGCGTCGTCGGGGCTCGTCCGCAAGACGCCGTTGATGCGGGTCGAGCACGACGGCCGGTACGCGGTCGTCGCCAGCCAGGGCGGGGCGCCGCAGCACCCGGCGTGGTACCGCAACCTCCTCGCCGACCCGCACGTCGAGCTCCAGGACGGCCCCGTCCGCCAGGACATGACCGCCCGGGAGGTGACCGGCGAGGAGAAGGCGCAGTGGTGGGCCCGGGCCGTCGAGGTCTGGCCGCCCTACGCGGAGTACCAGACGAAGACCGACCGGCAGATCCCGGTGTTCGTCCTCGAGCCGGTGGCGGGCGAGGCGTGAGCGACGCTCTGCAGGCGGGCACGATCCGCATCCGCGGTGCGGGCGGCGACGAGATCGAGGCGTACGCCGCGACACCTGTCGACGGGCCCGCCGCCGGCGGGGTCGTGGTGATCCACCACCTGCCCGGCTACGACCAGGCGCACAAGGAGATCGTCCGGCGGTTCGCGACGATGGGGTACGCGGCGGTGTGCCCGAACCTGTACTGGCGGGAGGCGCCGGGCGCGGAGCCCGACGACGCGGCGGCCGCCGCCCGCGCGGCCGGCGGGGTGCCGGACTCCCGGCTGGTCGGGGACGTGGCCGGTGCGGCCGAGTACCTGAGAGCACTGCCCTCGGCCAACGGAAAGGTCGGTGTCATCGGCTACTGCTCAGGCGGGCGTCAGTCGGTGCTCGCCGCGTGCTCACTCGACCTCGACGCGGCCGTCGACTGCTACGGCGCGTTCGTCGTGGGCCGGCCGCCGGAGGGCTTCCCGCTCCAGGTCGAGCCGCTGTACGACCTGCTGCCGCGGCTGAGCTGCCCGCTGCTCGGCCTGTTCGGAGCCGACGACGCCTACCCGAGCCCGGAGCACGTCGCCGAGCTGGACGGACTGCTCGACGGGTACGGGCTGGCGCACGAGTTCAGCACCTACCAGGGCGCGGGTCACGCGTTCTTCTCCGTCGACCGGCCGAGCTACCGGCCGGCCGCCGCCGTCGACGGCTGGGACCGCATCCGGGACTTCTACGCCGCTCACCTGAGCGCCTGACCGGGAGGTCCGACATGTGCACCTACACGACCGAGCGCACCGAGATCACCGGCAGCGGCAAGGGCAGCAGCGAGCGGGGGACCAGCGGGTGGTTCGCGCTGCGGACGGCCACGGTCTACTACGACCACCCGGTGCACGCCCAGGCCGCGCACACGCTGAACATCGACTTCGCCGACCCGTCGCGGGGCCCGTCGGCGCGGGTGGCCGTCGAGCTGACCGCACAGTCGGCGCTGGACCTCGTCGACGCCATCCACGCCGCGCTGGCCGCCGTCCCGCCTGAGCTGACCGACGTCGATCCCGCCCGCCTGCGGCACGCCGCGGCGACCGCGCCGTCCTGACCGGCGAACCGGTGCCGGCCGCGAGCCTCGATCAGCGGATCCTCGAGCAGCGGATCCGCGACGCCGCCGACTCTCTCGCGGTGGCCCGGCTGCTGGCGCTCGCCCGGTCCGGCGTCGTCGAGGCCCGCCGGGGGCCCGGTTGGTCGGCGGTCCGCAGCGGTGCGGCGTCCAACGCGCTGAACGGGGTGGCCGTCGACGCCGGGGCCGTCGTTCCGGAACCGGTCGCCGCCGAGCTCGTCGCCTGGTTCACCTCGGTGGACGTGCCGGCGACGTGGCTGCTGCCGGGCGGCAACCCGGCGATGGTCGCCCGGCTGACCGCGCTCGGCGGCCGTGCGGAGACGACCGGCTGGTGGGCCGGCGGCCCGCTGCCGAAGCTCCCCGCCCAACCATCGGACGTCGTGATCACGGTCGTCGCGACGGATGCCGACCTCGACGACTGGTTCGCGGTCGGGCAGGCGTGCGGCTGGTACGACAGCCCGGGCGACGCCGCCCTGCGCCGCCGACTTCCGAGCACCGCGCCGAGCGACCCCGGCGACGCCGTCCACCGGTTCGTCGCCCGCCGAGCCGGCCGCCCGGTCGGCATGGCGGCCGACTTCGCGGACGGTGGCCTGCTGGAGCTGACGGACCTCGCCGTGCTGCCGGGCGAGCGGCGCCGCGGCGTGGGCACCGCTCTCACGGCGGCGCGGCTGGCTGCTCGGCCCGACGCGCGCCTGGTCGTCACGGCACCGAGCCACGACGGCTGGGCGCTGCACCACGCCCTCGGCCTGCAGGCGGTCCGGGTGGCGCCGGACCGCGCCGTGTACCTGCCCTGAAGGGGTCCGGTCACGGGATCGCGACGGTGATGCCGACGGGCGGCGCGGTCCCGAGCTCCGCCAACGCCGGACCGGCCGCCGCCAGCGGGATCGTCCGGCGCACCAGCCCACCGGGGTCCAGAGCGCCGCTCTCGACTTCGGCCAGCAGGGCCGGGTAGTCGGCCGCGGACATCCCGTGGCTGCCGACGATCTGCAGCTCCCGGCCGATGAGCTGCCCGGCCGGCAGGGGCGGCGCGGCCTCGTCGCCCAGCAGCAGGCCCACCTGGACGTGCCGGCCGCGGGTGCGCAGGGCCCCGACGGACGCGGCGAACGTCGCGCGGCTGCCGAACGCGTCCAGCGACAGGTGCGCACCGCCGCCGGTGGCCTCTCGGACCGCTGCTGCCGAACGGCCCCCGGACTCCAGCGTCACCTCGGCGCCGAGGGCGGCCGCCGCGTCCCGCGCCGCGGGACTGACATCCACCGCCACCACGTGCGCGCCGCGGGCGACCGCGATCTGGACGGCGGACAGGCCGACCCCGCCGCACCCGTGGACCGCCACCCACCAACCGGGTCGGACCTGGCCGAGGCCGACCACCGCCCGGTACGCGGTGGCGAACCGGCAGCCGAGCGCGGCCGCCGCGGTGCTCGGGACGTCGTCCGGGAGGCGCACCAGGTTGACGTCGGCGTGCCGGACCGCGACGAGGTCCGCGAACGAGCCGGGCAGGTCGAACCCGGGCTGGGTCTGGCGTTCGCAGACGTTCCCGTGACCCTGGCGGCAGGCCGGGCAGGTGCCGCAGGCGCACACGAACGGAACCGTCACCCGGTCCCCAACGGCCCAGTCCCGGACGTGCTCGCCGACCGCCGCGACCCGCCCGGCGTACTCGTGCCCGCCGACGTGCGGGAGCCGGACGCTGTCGTCGTGCCCGACCCAGGCGTGCCAGTCCGAGCGGCACAGGCCGGTCGCCTCGACCGAGATCACCGCTCCGTCAGGCGGACAGGCGGGGTCCGGCACCTCGCGCACCGCCGGGACCTCGCCGAAGGCGTCGTACACCAGTGCGCGCACAGACCCATTCTCCGGGTCCGGCAGGCCGCCGGTTCACCAGATCGCGGCGACCACGATCACCGAGATGGCGAGCTGGGCGCAGGCGGCGACGACCACGGCCGGGTGGAACCCGTCGGCGACGATCATCTCGCGCAGCGATCCCGGCGTCAGCACGTCGAGCACCACCACCGCCACGGCCTGCAGCAGCACGCCCAGCGCGCCGAACAGCACGGTTGCCTGCAGGTTCGTGCCGAAGCCGGACGTCGCGTTGGTCCAGATGGCCGCGAACACGACGAGGCCGAGACCGAGGAACCCGGACCCGAGCACGACCGCCGCGTTCAGCGACCGGTCGGTGAAGATCTGCTTGGCCAGGTTGCCCGGCGTCAGCAGGTCCAGGACGAGGAACCCCAGCAGCAGCAGGGCCAGCCCGACCCCCGTGTAGGCGATCGCGTAGCCGGCGTCGGCGATCATCGGAGCGTCACGTGCTGAGCCACTGCTGGACCTCCTCGGGAGTCGACCGCGGTGCGTCGATGTAGTGCGGGACGAACCGGGCGTCAGTATCGGTGACCAGCGAGGTCGACTCGCGGATGCCGATCCCCGCCGCCGCGTCGGCGACGATCCAGCTGCCGACGACCGGGTGGTTCCCGTCGAAGACCGGCAGCGGGGTGTACTGCTGGTACACCATCGCCTGACCGACGGTGTGACCCGGAGCGGTGCTCACATCACCGGCGTCGGTGTGCACCCGGATGCCCGCGCCCTCCCAGCCGAACACCGGCTTGGCGACCCACTCGGTCAGCTCACGCGGCCCGCCGGCGTACGCGGGCAGCAGGTTCTCGTCGCCCGGGTTCAGCTCCCACATCGTCGCCAGCAGGGTCTTGCTGCTGAGCAACATCTTCCAGACGGGCTCGATCCACTGGGTGGACCGCGGCTCGTCGTAGAGCATCGGCCCGAACCGCTGGTCGAGCATCCACTCCCAGGGGTACATCTTGAAACAGGTGTCGATCACCTGGTCCTCGCCGTCGACGAACCGGCGGCCCTCGCTCCACCAGCCGATGTCCTCCATGACGATGCCCAGGTCGGCGAACCCGGCCTCGGCCGCGGTGTCGCGCAGGTAGGCGACCGTCGCCCAGTCCTCGGTCGGCTCGGCCTGGCCGACGGCGAAGTGCAGGCGGCTGCCCGGTGGGCGGCGGACCACCCGCGGCCAGGCGGCGACCAGGCGCTCGTGCAGCGTCGTGAACTGGTCGCGGTCCGGGTGCAGGTCCTCCAGCCAGTACCACTGGGCGACGGCGGCCTCGACCAGTCCGGCCGGGGTGTCGGCGTTGTACTCGAGCAGCTTTGCAGGCCCGGTGCCGTCCCAGGCGAGGTCGAACCGGCCGTACAGGCTCGGCTGGCCGGACCGCAGGCTGTCCCGGACCAGCTCGGTGGCCGCGATCGGCAGGCCGAGGGTGCCCATCGCCGCGGTGTCGTGCACCATCACCTCGGCGGCGGCCAGCGCCATCCGGTGCAGCCGCTCGGTGACGGTCTCCAGGTACTCGACCTCGGCCGAGGTGACGACGTAGGCGGCGCTCTCGTCCCAGTAGGGCTTCGGGGTCCCGGTCTCGTTCCCTGTCTCGGCGCGGTCGACGGCGTAGGTCAGGCCCTGCTCCTCGACGGTCTGCAGCCAGCCGTCGCGAGGTTTCGAGGGGACCCGCTCCATCAGCCGCCGACGCTCTTGGAGTCGCCGCCCCCGAACCCGCCGCGGCTGACCGTGCCGCCCTTGGCGTCCAGGCCGCCGCGGCTGACCGACCCGGTGGTCGGCTGCCGGAAGCTGCCGCCGGACACGAGGCCGCCCACCGCTGGGAACAGGACGCCGCGGGGGAAGAAGTACCACCCGAAGCCGCTGCGGTTGGTGGTGCAGCTCTGGTCGTCCACCCGCTTCTGGGTGGCCTGGTCCACGCACGCCGCCCGGTGGTCGGGACCGCTGCTGCCGCAGGCCGCGAGCCCCATCGTGGTCAGCGCGGCCGCCAGCGAGATCGAGACGGCGCGGGACCTGCGATGGCGGGTGGGCGCGGCCTGGACGGTCACGTCGATCTCCTGTCCGAACCGGGAAGTGGCTGGCCACCCAGTGTCGGTCATGGCTGGGGAGCCACGGCGTCGGGTCAGTCAGGCGGTGAGGGTCCGGACCGGGCGTCCGTCCAGCCAGGCCGCGACGTCCTCGACGGCCTCCCCGTACAGGACGGCATAGGCCTGGGTCGACACGTACCCGAGGTGTGGGGTGAGCACGGTGTTCGGCGCCGTCCGCAGGGGGTGGCCGGGCGGGAGCGGTTCGGTGTCGAACACGTCGAGCCCGGCGCCGGCGATGCGCCGCTCGTGCAGGGCGGTGACCAGTGCCGCCTCGTCGACGATCGGCCCGCGGCTGGTGTTGACGAGGTAGCCGGCCGGGCCGAGCAGGTCCAGCTCGCGGGCGCCGACGATGCCGCGGGTCCGGTCGGACAGTCTCGTGGTGACCGCCAGCACGTCGGCTCGAGCGAACAGCTCGTCGAAGCCGACCCGGGTGGCGCCGGACTCGCGGGCCGCCTCGTCGGGAAGGTTGGCGCTCCACGCGATCACCGTCATGTCGAAGGCCGCGGCGTACCGGGCCAGGCGCCGGCCGATCCGGCCGAGCCCGAGCAGGCCCAGCGTCGAGCCGGCGAGCTCCGGCCCGATGTCGTTCTGCCAGCCGCCCGCGCGGACGGACTGGTCCTGGCTGGGCAGCCGCCGGGTCACCGCGAGGACCAGGGCCCAGGTCAGCTCGGGGGTGGCGGCACCGATCCCGCCGGTCCCGCAGACGGTGACCCCGTTGCGGGCGGCGGCGTCCAGGTCGATCGCCGCGTTCGCCATCCCGGTCGTCACGATCAGCCGCAGCCGGGGGAGGCGGTCCAGGACGGCCGCCGGCAGCGGGGTCCGCTCCCGCATGACGAGGACCGCGTCGAACGGCGCCAGGCGGCGGACGGTCTCGTCGTCGGTGTCGGTGTGGTCGTGGAAGACGTCGACCTCCACGCGGCCGTCGAGCACGGACCAGTCGGTCGCCGACTCGGCGGCACGCTGGTAGTCGTCCAGGACGGCGAGGCGGGGGGTCACCGCCCCACCGTAGGAAGCCGGCCCGGCGCGCTCACTCAGAACGGGGGCGGGTCGTCGGCGTGCGTCGGAGGTGGCTG
This sequence comes from uncultured Actinomycetales bacterium, assembly GCA_964242885.1. GTDB lineage: Bacteria > Actinomycetota > Actinomycetes > CAXTBU01 > CAXTBU01 > CAXTBU01. Next base: position 2,279 of record CAXTBU010000003.1, on the reverse strand, counting down.
AGCCGGTTCCGGTGCCGCCGTCGGCACTTCGAACACCGGTCGCTCGTCCCGGTCGACCAACCGCGGCGCAGCTCGCGCGATCGGTGGGTTGCCGATGCGGCAGTGGACGCCTCCCCGGCGCCGTCGATGGCGGTCCTCCGGGCGCAGATCGGGTTCGGCCGTGACCCGGGTGACGCCGCGCGGGGTCGTCCAGGCGGTGCTCCCGTCGCCCTCGCGGACGACCCGCCACCCGACGTCCTTGAGGCTGTGGCACCGGCCGCAGGCGCAGTGCAGGTTGGCCGCGCTGGTGTCCCCGTCGCGGACCCAGTCCAGCGCGTGATCCAGGTCGCAGGCCACCGACGGCTGGTCGCACCCCGGCCGGGTGCACCGGACGTCCCGGGCGACGACGAACGCACGGAGCTCGGCGGGTGGCCGGTAGCGCTCGCGGCCGAAGTCGAGCAGCGCGCCGCTGACCGGGTCGGTGAGCAGCCGTCGCCAGACCCCGTCCGCGGCGATCCGCCGCGCCTGGGAGGCGGTGATCGGGCCGGACAGCCGACCCGCGCTCAGCGCCGCCGGGGCGTCGTCGAGTCCGAGCAGGGTCTCGGCCGACACCGTCACCGAGACGGCGGGCCTGCCCCGGGTGCCGCGCTTGCCTCGGCCGCTGGGCGCCGCGCCGGCCAGGTCGCTGAACACCCGGACGAGCGCGTCGGCCTCGCGCTGGTCCAGCGTCCGGTCGTCAGGGGACTGCGCCGGTACCGCCAGTTCCCGCAGGCCGCGCGCGACGACCGCCGCGCCCTCTGCCGGGAGCAGCGCCCAGAGGCTGGCCATGCCCGCGGGCTCGGCGGTGATGCGGACCCGTCGGGTCGAGAAGGCGTACTCGTGCGCGGCCTCGGCGGCCGGCGGGTCGACGTCGAGCACCGCACGGGTGACCAGCCGGGTGAAGGCGGCGACGGAGGTCCCCAGCGCATGCGGGACCACCCGCCGTTCGACCTCAGTCGCCTGCTCGGGTGGGAGGACGGCCGTCGCGTCGGCCAGGACCCGGGCGTGGGACCAGCGGAGCGCGCCGCCGCGCATGGCGGCCATCGCCGATGGCAGTCGGCCGGTCAGTTCCCGCGCGGCAGCCGCCCGCATCCGCACCGTCGTCTCCGCGACGCCGAGGGTGAACGCCACCTCGGCGACCAGCTTCGGCGGGTCGTCCTGGTCGGGGACCAGCGCCGCGAGCAGCTCGGTCCGCACGGCGTCGACCCAGATGGCCAGCGACTCGGCGTCAGCCAGTGCGGCCAACCGGTCCGCGACCGTCATCGCCGCGCCGTCGCCCGCCCGATCGGCCACCGCAGCGAGGCGGCCGGCGACCGCGGCGGCCGGTGCGGGGAGGGCGAACATGTGTTCGATTGTGTCAGCCCGCTCCGACAGGATGGCGGCACCGCACAAGGCAGGCGACCGGGGAGGATGGCTGCGAGGAGGACATCGATGGCGAGGCTCGACAGGTCGCTCGACCGCTCGGTGCGCGACCGGCTGCGGCTGCCGCGCGGCGAGCGGCCGCTGGCGTGGGCGCACGCCGACAAGCCGGGCACCCCGGGTGCTGCGGACGAGGCTGACACACCGTCCGGCGACGTGTGGGTGGGCACGCGGGCGGCGCTGTACATCCCCGCCGAGGGGACGACCTACCGGCGGATCGCGTGGGTGGGCATCGACCGCGCCGACTGGAACGACACGACGCAGGAGCTCCGCGTCGTCGAGCTGGCGGCGTTCGGCGACGTGATGCCCCGGTCGATCGGACGGCTGCGCGCCGCCGACCGGCTGCTGCAGCTGGTGCGGGAGCGGGTGACGGCGACCGTGGTGGCCGTCCGCACCGTGCCGCTGCGTGACGGACGGGGCGTGCGGGTGGTCGCCCGGCGCGACCCCGACGGCCACGGTGACCTGACCTGGACGGCGGTGCTCGACGCCGGCCTGGACCCGTCGGACCCGGCCGTCGTCGACGCCGCTCAGCAGGCGCTGGCCAGCGTCCGGGCCGAGGTCGGGCTCGACGCCTGATGGCCCGGACGGGCTGCTAGCGTTGTCCCCGGTCGCCCGGGCACTGCTCGCGACGGTCCCGCATAGCTCAATTGGCAGAGCACCCGACTGTTAATCGGGCGGTTACTGGTTCGAGTCCAGTTGCGGGAGCCACCGGGGTGAGAATCGCTCATGACCGACGCCCGGGGAACCCGTGCCTCCGCCGCTGATCGGCGCCTTGCGGTAGCCCTCACGTTCGACTTCGACGCCGAGTCCGCCTGGCTCTCGATGGGGCAGGACACGCCGTC
>CAXTBU010000002.1:96316-102469 GCA_964242885.1 uncultured Actinomycetales bacterium | reverse complement strand
TGTCGGCTCCCGGCCGGGTCACCTCGGTCATGATCCGGAACAGCTGGAACGGGTCCGCGGCGCCGGCCATCAGGTCGTCGTCGGCGTAGAAGCGGCTGTTGAAGTGGAACCCGCCGAGCCGGCCCGCCCGCAGCAGGAGCGCGACCAGGAACTCGATGTTCGTGCCCGGTGCGTGGTGACCGGTGTCGACCAGGACCAACGCCTGCGGACCGAGCGCCAGGCAGTGCGCCAGGGAGGTCCCCCAGTCCGGGACGTCGGTGGCGTAGAACGCGGGCTCGAAGAACTTGTACTCCAGCAGCAGCCGCTGGTCCGGACCGAGCCGGGCGTAGGCCTGCGCCAGCCCCTCGGCGAGGCGGTCCTGCCGCGCGGACAGGTCGTCCTGACCGGGGTAGTTCAGCCCGTCCGCCAACCAGATCGACAGGTCGGTCGAACCAATGGCGTCCATCACGTCGATGCACTCGACGAGGTGGGCGACGGCCTTCGCGCGGACGGCGGGATCGGGGTTGCACAGCGAGCCGAGCCGGTAGGCGTCGTCCTGGAACAGGTTGGGGTTGACCGCGCCGAGCGCCAGGCCGTGGTCGGCGGCGTGCCGGGCCAGCGCGGGGTAGTCCTCGACCCGGTCCCACGGGATGTGCAGCGCCACCGACGGCGCGACCCCGGTCAGCTGGTGGACGACGGCTGCGTCCTCGATCTTCTCGAACGGGTCCCGGGGCAGCCCGGGCTGGGGGAACACCTTGAACCGGGTGCCGGAGGCGCCATAGGCCCAGGAGGGCGTCTCGATCCGCTGCGCACGCAGGGCCCGCAGGACCTCGGTCCGTTCGGCCACAACCGGCTCCCCCGCTCGCGCTCGGTCCTGCCCGGATGGGGGGACCGTAGCGCGACCCTGCCCGTTCCCCGCGGGACGGCCTACCGTCGGTGCGACAGGGCGACAGTGGTGCCGCCCGGTCGAAGGGAGTTCGTGTGACGACCTACGCACGTCCGGGAACCGACGGGGCCGTCATGGCCTTCAAGCCGCGGTACGACAACTGGATCGGCGGGGAGTACGTCGCCCCGGTCAAGGGCCGGTACTTCGCCAACCCCACGCCGGTCACCGGCGAGGACTTCTGCGAGGTCGCCCGGTCCGGGCCGGAGGACATCGAGCTGGCGCTGGACGCCGCGCACGCCGCAGCGCCGGCCTGGGGTCGCACCAGCGTCGCCGAGCGGGCGATCGTGCTGAACAAGATCGCCGACCGGATGGAGCAGCACCTCACCGAGCTCGCGGTCGCCGAGACCTGGGACAACGGCAAGCCGGTCCGGGAGACGCTGAACGCGGACCTGCCGCTGGCCATCGATCACTTCCGCTACTTCGCCGGGGCGATCCGCGCGCAGGAGGGGACATCGTCGGAGATCGACCACGACACCGTCGCCTACCACTTCCACGAGCCGCTGGGCGTCGTCGGCCAGATCATCCCGTGGAACTTTCCGATCCTGATGGCCACCTGGAAGCTGGCGCCCGCGCTGGCCGCCGGCAACGCGGTCGTGCTCAAGCCGGCCGAGCAGACGCCGGCCTCGATCCTGTTCCTCATGGAGCTGCTGGCCGACCTGCTCCCGCCGGGTGTGCTCAACGTCGTCAACGGGTTCGGCACCGAGGCCGGCAAGCCGCTGGCGTCCAGCAACCGCATCAAGAAGATCGCGTTCACCGGCGAGACGACGACCGGCCGGCTGATCATGCAGTACGCCAGCCAGAACCTGATCCCGGTGACGCTGGAGCTCGGCGGCAAGAGCCCCAACGTGTTCTTCTCCGACGTGCTGGCCGCGGACGACGACTACCAGGACAAGGCGCTCGAGGGCTTCACGATGTTCGCGCTCAACCAGGGCGAGGTCTGCACCTGCCCGAGCCGCGCGCTGCTCGAGAAGTCCATCTACGACGACTTCCTGAGCCTCGGCGCGATCCGCACCAAGGCGATCCGGCAGGGCGACCCACTGGACGACACGACGATGATCGGCGCGCAGGCGTCCAACGACCAGCTCGAGAAGATCCTGTCCTACTTCGAGATCGGGCGGTCCGAAGGCGCCCGGGTGGTCACCGGCGGCGAGCGCGCGATGCTCGGCGGGGACCTCAACGGCGGCTACTACGTCCAGCCGACGATCTTCGAGGGCACCAACGACATGCGCATCTTCCAGGAGGAGATCTTCGGACCGGTGCTCTCGGTCACCTCCTTCGACGGCTACGACGACGCCATCCGGATCGCCAACGACACCCTGTACGGACTGGGCGCCGGGGTGTGGACCCGCGACGGGACGACCGCCTACCGGGCCGGCCGCGACATCCAGGCGGGTCGGGTGTGGACGAACACCTACCACCAGTACCCGGCGCACGCGGCCTTCGGCGGCTACAAGCAGTCCGGCATCGGCCGGGAGAACCACCTGATGATGCTGGACCACTACCAGCAGACGAAGAACCTGCTCGTCAGCTACGCGCCCAAGGCGCTGGGCTTCTTCTGATGGAGCCGACGACGTCCGGGGCGGTGCTCTCCGCTGGGAGCGCCGCTCCGGTGGGTGGAGTGAGCGCCGCTCCGGCGGACCGTTTGTCGGTGCCTGCCCGGGCGCTGGTCACCCCGGCCGCGGCGGAGCTGCTGCGGCGGATGCGGGCCGAGCACGGCCCGCTGATGCTGCACCAGTCCGGTGGCTGCTGCGACGGGAGCTCGCCGATGCTCTACCCGGCCGGCGACTTCATCGTCGGGGACCGCGACGTGCTGCTCGGGGTGCTGCTCGCGCCGGAGGACGGCGCCGAGGCCGGGGTCCCGCTGTGGATCTCCGGCTCCCAGTTCGCCACCTGGCGGCACACCCAGCTGGTGCTCGACGTCGTGCGGGGCCGGGGTGGCGGGTTCAGCCTGGAGGCACCGGAGGGGGTGCGGCTGCTGACCCGGGGACGGGTGTTCACCACCGACGAGCTGGCGCAGCTCGGCGACACGACCGTCACCGGTGCCGACGTGGAGGCCGGCGGCCTGCCGCACCAGGCCGGCCCGACCGTCGTCGACCCCGTCCACGATCCGCGCGCGGCCGCCGTCTGCCCGGTGCCCGCGACCAGCTGACCCCTGGTCCTGGCCTGAGCGGCTAGGTCGGCGGCCGGTCAGGTCGTGGTCGGTGCAACCGCGACGGGTTGGCGCAGGATCGTCCGGAGCCTGGCCGGCTCGACCCTCCGTGCGTCACTGAGGTAGATCTCGTGGTGCCTCCCGACCATCGTGAGGCCCGCCTCGGGGATGACCTCGTCGTGCATCCGACGGAGCAGCTCGGCCTCGTCGTCGTAGGAGCCCACGTGCAGCGCCTGCACGCAGAGTCCTTCGGCCAGCGTCTCCAGGCGCACGTCGTCGAGCCGGGCGGGACGGTTCTTGGCGGCGACCTGCTCGACGGCAGCAGTGACCAGCTCCCGGCTGATCCAGTCCGGAACCAGGATCATCAGGGTCCAGTTCCACCGACTCTTGTCGCGGGCGGCGGTGAAGGTCGCCATGTCGTCGGCCCACCACAGCCCTTCCAGGGGCGGCACGACGTAGTCCCGGTCGAGTTCGACCTTGCTCGCGAACTTCACCCGGTACGCGACCGGGAACAGCGTCGCGGTGGCCTCTGCGAAGGCCGGCGTGTTCGGGTCGCCGTGGCCATCCACCATCAGGTACTGCAGGTCGGGCACCGTCAGGACCTGCGGGGTGTCGCGCTTGGCCGTGTAGCAGGCGAGCTCGCGCTTGACGTCGGTCTTGGCCATGTGTCCCTCCTGCTTGACAGGATGCGGCCATGACGACGACGCCGCCGCCCACCTCGCCCGCCGAGCCCGGCCCGATCCCCACGCCGGTGACCGAGACCCCGCTCCCGGGGTCCGGCCCGGCGACCACGCCGGCTCGGCGGACGGTGCTCGACACGTTCGACCTGACGGGCCGGGTCGCGGTCGTCACGGGCGGCAACGCCGGGATCGGCCGGGCGCTGGTGCGGGCCCTCGGTGAGGCCGGCGCCACCGTCGTCGTCGCCGCCCGGACCGAGTCCCGCAACACCGAGACCGTGCAGGAGCTGACGGCGGCCGGCATCGAGGCGATGGCGGTCCGCACCGACGTGACCGTCCGCTCCGACGTGGTCGACCTGACCACCGCGGTGATGGACACCTACGGCCGCGTCGACGTGCTCGTCAACGACGCCGGCATGTGCATCCACGCGCCGACGGACGAGGTGACCGAGGACGACTGGGACGCGGTGATCTCGCTGAACCTGTCCGCGGTGTGGCGGTGCTGCCAGCTGCTCGGCGCGCCGATGCGGGCGGCCGGGCACGGGGCGATCGTCAACATCGGCTCGATGTCGGGCGTGATCGTCAACCGCCCGCAGTGGCAGGCCGCGTACAACGCCTCCAAGGCCGGCGTGCACCACCTGACCCGGTCGCTGGCCACCGAATGGGCGCCCGACGGCGTCCGGGTGAACGCCCTGGCGCCCGGCTACGTCCGCACCGACATGACCCCGCTGCACGATCCGCGCTACCGCGCCCGGTGGATCGACGACGCCCCGATGCAGCGGGCCGCGGAGGTCGACGAGCTCGGGCCGGCAGCCCTGTTCCTGGCCAGCGACGCGTCGTCGTTCGTCACCGGTGAGGTGCTCGTGGTGGACGGCGGCTACACCGCGGTCTGACCGACACCGAACAGGCCCGCGATGGGCTGGACCGCCTCTGGTGCGCCCGGGGGCGCGGTGACCCGCAGCACGGGCAGGCCGTCCTCGGCACCGACGGTCCAGGCCACGAACGAGCAGCACACCTGTTCTGCGGCGGCCAGCTCCGTCAGCTCGGTCAGCACTCCGGGCGACGCCTGGTACGTGACCACCAGCGCCCTGCCGCGCAGGACGGCGACGGGCCCGGCCGACCGGTGCAGCCGCTCCCATCGGTGCATCCGCGCCGGGCCGTCGTCCGGGCCGAGCGTGCACGCGACTGGCAGGTCCGTCAGCTGGTCGGGTGCTCGCAGCTCGGTCACGCTGTCGAGTGCAGGCCGCTGGCCGTTCCCTGTCAAGGGAGCCGCGGCGGGTCAGGCGTTGTTGCGGGCCTGGAGCTCCTCGGGGCTCAGGGCGTCGCCGGGCGCCGGGGTCCGGAACGGTGCCGCGGCGGTCGCCGGTGAGTCCGCCGGGTCGTCCGAGGCCGGGGTGTCCTGCGGTGCCGGGGAGCCCTCGGCGTCGGCGCCGGGGAGGACGTCCGGCTCCTCCGTCGGTCCGGAGTCGGGAGCGCCCTGGCCCGGTTCGGCGGCGACGATCTCGTCGTCGGTCGGTCCACGGTCCGGCATCAGCGGTTCCATCTGCGACATCCGTGCAGGATCGCCAGGCAGGCGCGGCTGCACAACCAACGGCCGGTGAACTCCCCCGCGCCAGCGCTCGGGCCGACCTCAGCTGATCGCGGTCGCGGTGGAGTACGAGCGCGCGACCAGTTCCCGGAGGACCTCGAGGTCGACCGCGTCCAGCCGCGGCACGTAGAGGCACCCCTTGCCGGTCTTGTGCCGGCCGAGTCGGGCCAGCAGGTCGGCGCGATCGGCCGCGTCCCCGACCAGGTACAGCACCAGGTTCGCCGCCCGGGGGGCGAACCCCACCGCGGCCGTGTCGCCCTCGCGGCCGGACTCGTACCGGTAGTGGTGGGTGCCGAACCCGACGATGGAGGGGCCCCACATCACCGGCGACTCCCCGGTGACCTCCCCCACCAGCTCGGCCAGGGCCCGGGCGTCCCGGCGGCGGGTCTCGTCGGGGACGGCGTCGAGGAAGTCGTCGACGCTCGCCGTCGTCGGGGCGGTCACAGTGCGTGCTTCGGCCATCGACTCGTCCTCCCGTTCTCGAGCTCCCGGGACGGGGCTCAGTGGATGTGGTCGCGCCAGTCCGCCGGCACCCGCCCACGTGGACCGGGCGTCGGTTGCTCGAGTGGGCGTGAGACCGGCGCCGGGAGTTCCGGGCCGGGGTCGGCGAACTCGTCCGTGCGGTAGTCCCAGGACCACGACTCACCGGGCTCGAAGCTGCGGATCAGCGGGTGCCCGCTCTGGCCGGCGTGGGCGGTCGCGTGCTGGGACGGGGAGGTGTCGCAGCAGCCGATGTGGCCGCACTGGGCGCAGCGGCGCAGGTGGACCCACCACCCGCCGGCCGCCTCGCACTCCACGCAGCCGGTGCCGCTGG
>CAXTBU010000002.1:94399-96216 GCA_964242885.1 uncultured Actinomycetales bacterium | reverse complement strand
TGGCAGGCGGCCCAGTTTGCGGTGCCTTGCGTGATGCCGGAACCGGGGCGGGAGACCGCCGGCCTCCCGCCCGGACCGGGTCAGCCGTTGTGAGGCGGGAGCACGTCCAGCACCCAGGTCACGCCGAAGCGGTCGGTGACCATCCCGTACAGCGGTGCGTAGCCGGCCGGGGCGAGGTCCGCGCGGACCGTCCCGCCGGCGGTCAGGGCCTTCCAGTAGCCGGTGATCTCCTCGGTGTCGGTGCCGCGCACCGAGACGTACACCGCGTCGGTGCCTGCGTCATGGGCCCGCGCCGGGGGCACGTCGAAGGCCATGACCGAGAACCCGTTGGGCGCGGTCACCCCGCCCCACTTGATCTGTTCGCCCACGGCCCCGTCGGCGGTGTCCCGCTCGTCCCCACCCTGAGCGAAGGTGAAGGCCATGACCTCTCCGCCGAACACCGCGGCGTAGAAGCCCAGCGCGTCGGCGGCCTGACCGCGGAAGTTCAGGTGTGTGGTGGTGGTGATGCTCACGTCGGGCTCCTCGCCTCATCCCCTGCCACCCCTGCGGTGGCGATGAGTGAACCGTCCCAACTGAAGAGGACAGGTCTGGTCCTCTACTCCAGGCATGATCGAGGACGTGACCGACAGGAAGGGGACGTCGTCCCGGCTGCTGACCCTGCTCTCCTTGCTACAGGCACGCCAGGACTGGCCCGGCGCCACCCTGGCGGAGCGGCTGGACGTCACGCCCCGCACCGTCCGCCGCGACATCGACCGACTGCGCGAGTTGGGCTACCCCGTCCAGGCCTTCAAGGGCCCCGACGGCGGCTACCGCCTGGTCGCTGGCTCCGACCTCCCGCCGCTGGTCTTCGACGACGACCAGGCCGTCGCCCTCGCCGTCGCCCTGCAACTCGCCACCATCAGCGGCGCCGGCATCGGTGAGGCCGCCACCCGGGCGCTGACCACCGTGCGTCAGGTGATGCCTACCCGACTCCGGCACCGGGTGGACGCCGTCCAGGTCACCCCCGTCGCCCGGGGCGCCCCCTCCGACGTCCACCCGACGGTCCTCGTCACACTCACCGCGGCCATCCGCAACCACGAGGTCCTGCGGTTCGACTGTGCGAGGGGCGACAGGCAGGCCACCGCCTCCTCACCAGCCGCGGCGGGCTCATCCCTGTCGGTCACCCGGAAGGAGGTCTTCACGCCGTCGCGCCGAGCCGAACCACACCACCTCATCGCCCGGAGCGGTCGCTGGTACCTCCTCGCCTGGGACCTCGACCGTGAGGACTGGCGCACCTACCGCGCCGACCGGATCACGCCCCGCATCCCGACCGGACCACGGTTCACCCCCCGTGAGGTACCCGGCGGTGACCTCCCCGCCTTCGTCAACGGCGTCTTCAAAGGCTCCACCAACGGCGCGGACACCTGGCCGTGTACCGGCACGGTCGAACTCGCCCTGCCCGCCTGCCGGGTGGTCCCGTTCGCCTACGACGGCATCGTCGAGGCCCTCAGCCCCGAGCGGTGCAGGCTCACCCTGGGCGCCTGGTCCTGGGTCGGGATCGCGGCCGCCATCGCCCGCTACGACACCGACATCCTCACCGTCCGCCCGCCGGCCCTCGCCCAGGCCTTCCAGACCCTGTCCGACCGGTTCGCCACCGCCGCACTGACTGGAACAGACGCCTGACCACCGGCGGAAAACCACGCAGTCCGCTCCATCGGCGCCGCGACAGCACCCGTCGTCCCCGTCACGAGGGGAAGCTCGGACCTCGGTCCTCGGGTGGCCTAGCTCGGACCTCGGTCCTCGGGTGGCCTAGCTCGGACCTCGGTCCTCGGGTGGCC
>CAXTBU010000002.1:84459-94299 GCA_964242885.1 uncultured Actinomycetales bacterium | reverse complement strand
AGCTCGGACCTCGGTCCTCGGGTGGCCTAGCTCGGACCTCGGTCCTCGGGTGGCCTAGCTCGGACCTCGGTCCTCGGTGACCCGGCCGGCGTCGACGGACAGGTGCCGGGTGGTCGGGACGGCCTCGAGCATCCGGCGGTCGTGGGTGACCAGCAGCAGCGTCCCGGCGTAGTCGGCCAGCGCCTGCTCCAGCTGCTCGATCGCCGGCAGGTCCAGGTGGTTGGTCGGTTCGTCCAGTACCAGCAGGTTGACCCCGCGCGCCTGGAGCAGCGCGAGCGCCGCTCTCGTCCGTTCGCCGGGGGACAGCGACGAGACCGGCCGCGCCACGTGGTCCGCGCGCAGACCGAACTTCGCCAGCAGGGTGCGGACGTCCGCGTCGGGCCAGGCCGGGACCTCGGCGCCGAAGGCCTGCGGCAGCGGGTCCTCGCCGAGGAACAGCCGCCGCGCCTGGTCGACCTCGCCGACCACGACGCCGGGGCCCAGCGACGCCCGGCCCGCGGACAGCGCCACCCGGCCGAGCAGCGCCGCGAGCAGCGTGGACTTGCCGGAGCCGTTCGGCCCGGTGATCGCAACCCGGTCCGCCCAGTCGATCTGCAGGTCGACCGGCCCGAGGGTGAACCCGCCGGCGGGTGACCCGGACCTGCCGCCGTCGCGGCGGACCACCGCGCCGTCCAGGGTGGCGACGACCGCGCCGGCCCGCGGCGCGGCGGCGATCGACATCTGCAGCTGCCACTCCTTGCGCGGTTCCTCGACCTCGGGAAGCCGCTCGAGCAGCCGGTCGGTCTGCCGCGCCTTGGCCGCCTGGTTCTCGCTGCTCTGCCGGCGGAACGCCTTGATGTGCTTGTCCGGGTCGGTCGCCTTGCGGACGGCGTTGCGCACGCCCTTGTCCATCCACGCCCGCTGGGTCCGGGCCCGCTCCTGCAGGCCGGCCTTCCGCTCGGCGTACTGCTCGTACTCCTCGCGGGCGTGCGCCCGCGACCACTCCCGCTCGGCCAGGTACGCCTCGTACCCGCCGCCGTAGACCGCCACCTGCTGCTGGGCGATGTCGAGCTCGACGACGGTGTCGACGGTCCGCAGCAGGAACTCCCGGTCGTGGCTGACCAGGACGGTCGCCGCCCGCAGGCCGGTGACGAAGCGCTCGAGGCGGTCCAGCCCGGCCAGGTCCAGGTCGTTGGTCGGCTCGTCGAGCAGGAACACGTCGTACCGGCTGAGCAGCAACGACGCGAGCGACGCGCGTGCCGCCTCGCCACCGGACAGGGTCGTCATCGGCGCCTCGAGGTCGACCGTCAGGCCGAGGTCGGCGGCGACTGCGGGGATCCGATCGTCCAGGTCGGCGCCGCCGAGGGCGAGCCAGCGGTCCAGGGCCACCGGGTAGGCGTCGTCGGCGCCGTCGGCCCCGGCGGCGAGGGCGTCGGCGGAAGCATCCAGTGAACGCTGCGCCTCGTCGACGCCGGTCCGGCGGGCGAGGAAGGCGCGGACGCTCTCGCCGGGTCGGCGTTCGGGCTCCTGCGGCAGGTAGCCGACGGTGGCGGTGGCCGGGGTCAGGGTCACCGACCCCTCGACCGGGGGATCGACGCCGGCGAGCAGCCGCAGCAGCGAGGACTTGCCCGCCCCGTTCGCGCCGACCAGGCCGACCACGTCGCCGGGGGCGACCGTCAGGTCGAGGCTGTCGAACAGCGAGCGCGCCCCGTGCCCGGCGGCGAGGTCGCGGGCGAGCAGGGTGGCGGGCACGTCCGGCGACGCTAGCGCCACCACCTCCCCGCGGCCGCCGTTTCCGGCCCCGGCCGGAAGCGGCCGCCGTTTCCGGCCCGGCCGGACGACGAGGCCGCAGTCACCAGCCCGGCGGCCTCAGATCGCGCAGCTGCCGTCGGCGCAGTCGCCGCCGGCTGACGCCGGGCCGGACGCCCCGACCACGGTCAGTGGGCGCCGCTCCCGCCACGCCTGCTCCAGGACCTGCAGCAGCACGTCGGCCGGCTGGGCACCCGCGACGCCGTACCGGCGGTCGACGACGAAGAACGGCACACCGGTCGCGCCCAGCTCCGCCGCCGCCCGCTCCTCGATCCGGACCTCCTCCGCGTACACGTCCTCGGCCAGCACCTGACGCGCCTCGGCGGCGTCCAGGCCCGCGGCGGACACCACCCGGACCAGCGTGTCGGAGTCCGACACCGGCTCGCCGTCGGTGAACGCCGCCCGGAACAGCGCCTCCTTGACCCGGTCCTGCACGCCCCGCTCGGCGGCCAGGTGCAGCAGCCGGTGCGCGTCGAAGGTGTTGCCGGGACGGGCCAGGTCGAACCGCATGTCCAGTCCGGCGGCCGCGCCGGTCGCCACCATCCGGTCGACCATCGCCTGAGCGTCCGCCACGCCGAACCCGTACTTGTCGGCCAGCCGCTCGACGTAGGGGCGGTCGGTGGACGGCCCGGCATCCGGTTCGAGCTCGAACGCGCGCCAGGTCACGTGGACCTGCCCCGCGTGCGCGAACCGGGACAGCGCCTGCTCCAGGTGCCGCTTGCCGACCCAGCACCACGGGCAGACCACGTCGGACCACACCTCGACCTGCATGCCTGCCGCTTCCGCCATGCACCCGTCAACGCCCCCGTGCACGGCGGCCATTCCGCGGGGCACGCGGGCCGGTGAGCGCTTGGACCCAGGCGGTGGCCGGGCTGCTGGCCGTGGCACCCCGTGCGGAGCACCCCCGGGCGTCGCACCCCCGTCCGCGGGGCGCCTCGCCTGACGGTGTAGGGAGTCCAGGTGGCCCCACGGGTGGCCCGGTCGATAGGTTGACCCGACGCTCCGGTCGGCGGCGTCCGGCGCCGCCGGTGGCACACCGACCGGGCGCGCTCGACCGGACAGGAACGTGGAGGGACACATGGCCCGCAACGGGACCGACCAGCAGGGGCTGCCGCCCGGCATCGACGCCGACAAGCCGACCGAGGTGCCACCCAAGGGCTGGTTCCAGATCCTCAAGCGCGCCTTCAAGGAGGGCGGCAAGGACAACGTGTCGATCCTGGCCGGTGGGATCGCCTACTCGGTGTTCTCCGCGCTGGTGCCCACGCTGTCCGCGATCGTGTTCATCTACGGGCTCGCGGTCTCCCCCGAGCGGGCGGCGCAGCAGGTCACCGACGCGACGGAGAACCTGCCCCCGAGCGTCCAGGACGTGATCTCGCAGCTGGTCACCGGCATCACCGGCCGCGGGTCGGGCGCCCTGAGCGCCGGCCTGATCGTGTCGATCCTGCTCGCGCTGTTCAGCGCTTCCGGGGCGATGAACAACATCATCACCTCGATCAACGTGGCCTACGACGAGGAGAACACCCGCAACTTCCTGAAGAAGCGGCTGATCGCCTTCGCCCTGACCGTCGGCGGGATCCTCTTCTTCATCGTCGTGCTGGCCATCGTCGCGGGCCTGCCGGCGTTGCTCAAGGCCGTCGACCTCGGCGCGGCCGTCGAGGTGGTCACCCAGGTCGCGAGCATCCTGCTGCTGGCCCTGCTGTTCATCGGCGCGCTGGCGGTGCTCTACCGGGTGGCCCCGGACCGCGACTCGCCGAAGATGGTGTGGACCAGTTCCGGCGCGGTGATCGCCGCGGTGATCTGGGTGATCGCCAGCGCGGGCCTGGGGCTGTACGTGCGCGTCGGCAACTTCGGGAACACGTTCGGCCCGTTCGCCGGGATCATCGTGCTGCTGTTCTGGCTGTACCTGACGGCGTACGTGATCCTGCTCGGCGCCGAGATCAACTCCGAGGCCGAGCTGCAGACGGCGAAGGACACGACCAAGGGCCCCGACCTGCCGCTCGGCGAGCGTCGGGCGAGCAAGGCGGACAACGTGCTGCCGGGGACCCCGGTCGCGGAGGCCGAGCGGATCGCCGGCGAGGGCGACAGGGCCGGGCGCCGATGACGGCCCCGGGTCGGGCAGGGTGGTCCGCGCAGCACACGACAGCAGACGAGGAGCACGCATGAGTCACGACCGGGGGGCTGGCGCCCACTCGACCGCGGAGCCCTCGACCGGCGAGCTGGTCAAGACGCTGTCCGAGCAGCTGTCGACCCTCGTGCGCAGCGAGATCCAGCTGGCGCAGGTCGAGGTCAAGGAGAAGGGCAAGAAGCTCGGGATCGGTGCCGGCCTGTTCGGCGGCGCCGGGCTGCTCGGCTTCTACGGCGTCGGCGCGCTGATCGCCACGCTCATCATCGTGCTCGACCTGTTCCTGCCGCTCTGGCTGGCGGCGCTGATCGTGACGCTGGTGCTCTTCGCCATCGCCGGGATCCTGGCGCTGGTCGGGAAGAAGGAGGTCGAGCAGGCGAAGCCGCCGGTTCCCACCGAGGCGATCGCCAGCACCAAGAAGGACGTCGCCACGGTCAAGGAGGCCGCACGCCGATGAGCACCCACCAGCCCCCGGCCGACCTCACCCCGGACCAGCTGCGCGCCCAGATCGAGCGGACGCGCAACGAGCTCGGCCAGACGGTCGACGCCCTCGCCGCCAAGGCCGACGTCAAGGGCCGAGCCACGGAGAAGGTCCACGGCGTCACCGACACCGTCAAGGACAAGATCGAGGAGCTGAAGGAACGGGCCAGCGACCTGACCGGGACGGTCCGGGAGAAGGCGACCGAGATCACCGGCACGGTCAAGGACAAGGCCGGGGAGGTCAAGGACCGCGCCGTCGACGTCAAGGACAAGGCTGTCGAGGCGGCACCGATCTCCAAGCACCGGTCGGACAGCGAGACCGACACGGTGATCCTCGACGCGGGCCCGGCCGTCGGCACCACGGAGGGCGCGCACGTGGCCGGAGCCAGCCCGGCCGGTGGGTTCGCCTCGGGCGGCTTCTCGCCGAGCGCGACCCCCTCGGGCTCGACACCTCCGAGCGGTACCCCCTCGGGCAGTACCCCCTCGGGCGGGACCGGGTCCGGCGGGACCGGGTCGCCGACGGCCCAGGTCAAGGAGAAGGTCGGCGCCGTCCTCGGTTCGGTGCGCAGCAACGAGCGGGTCACCGCCGCGGTGGGCTCGGTCACCACAGCGGCCTCCGGCGCAGCCGCCGGCGTCCGGACGAGGCTGGCCGGCGCGACCGGTGGCGGCAGCGCCGACCAGACCGGCGCCGGCGGGAACGTCGCCGCGCCCCGCCAGCGGTCGACCGCGGCCACCGCCGGTGCGGTAGCCGCCGCCCTGGCCGTGCTGGCCGTGCTCGTCGTCGCCCGCCAGCGGCGGTCCGGCCGGTGAGCGCGACCCAGACCCTGCCCCGGAGCAAGAGCGCCAAGCTGCTGTACAAGCCGTTCGGCATCGCCAGTGGCCTGGTCGGCGGCGCGATCTCCAACGCCCTGTTCGGGGTGGTCTGGAAGAAGGTCGCGCACGACGACGACCGGCCCAACGCCACCGACCAGCAGCGCAGCGTCGCCGAGGTGCTCGCCGCCGCGGCCCTGCAGGGTCTGGTGTTCGCGGTGGTCAAGGCGGCGATCGACCGCGGTGGAGCCCGGGTGTTCGCCAAGCTGACCGGGGAGTGGCCCGGGTAGTGCGGCACCGCTCCGGGGACCGGCACCGCTCTGGCGACCCCCGCCGCGTCGGGGACCCGGACTGGCCGGTGAACCCCTACCGGTCGGTGCAGTTCCGTGCCGGGGACCACCACGTCCACAGCTCGTTCAGCCACGACGGGCAGTACCCGGTGCAGACGCACGCCGCGATGGCGGCCCGGCACGGGCTGGACTGGATGGTGGTCACCGACCACGGCGGCATCGCGCACCAGAAGCTGTCCTGGGACCTGCTGGTGCCCGCGGTCGCGGCCGCGGCGGCGGCGAACCCCGGGCTGCTGCTGTTCACCGGCCTGGAGTGGAACATCCCCGGCGCGGACCACGCGACCGTCGTCGTCCCGCCGGGGCCGCAGGCGGTGGCGGTGCTCCGCGAGTTCGAGGACGCCCACGATGCGGCCGTCCTGGTGGACCGGCTGGTGCTGGAGCGGGTGAGCAGCGCCGATGGCGAGCCGCACGCGCTGGCCGGCATCCGCCACCTCGCCGACCAGGTCACGGCCGGCCGGGTGCCGATGGCCCTGATGATCGCCAACCACCCGTCCCGCAAGGGGGTGGACAGCCCGCACGAGCTGCGGGCCTGGCGCGACACCGAGCCGACGGTCGCCATCGGGATGGAGGGGGCACCCGGGCACCAGGGCGCCGCCATCCCGCCGGCGCGCGGCGGCCGGAGCCGGCCCCGCGGTTACTACGACCAGGCGCCGTCGGTCGACTCGTTCCGGGGTCCCGACCCGGGCTCCGCCCGGGGTGGTCCCGGCTCCGGCGCCGTCGACTCCTACCGGACCTACGGCGGGTTCGATGCGATGACGGCGACGGTCGGCGGCGTCTGGGACGCGATGCTGGCCGAGGGCCGGCCCTGGTGGGTGACCGCGACCTCGGACAGCCACCAGGTGCACGGCGACACCCGGGTGCCGGGCACGGCGGACCACGGGACCACCGGCAGCCGCGGCCCTGCGGTCGACACCGGGGTCGTCCAGCGGTACGCGGACTTCTGGCCCGGCCAGTACAGCCGGACGCTGGTGGGCTCGGACACCCTGGACCACACCGAGGTGCTGCGCGGCCTACGGGCGGGGGTGGTGATCGCCTGCCACGGGCGGCTCGTCGACGGCCTCGACGTCCGGGTGCGCTCGCTCGGGGACGGAGACCGGCACGGGGTCACCCTCGGCGGCCGGTTGGCCGCGCGCCGGGGTGACGACGTCGAGCTGACCGTCACCGTGCAGCCGGCGGCCGGGCCGAACGGGGCCGGGACCGTTCCCCGGCTGCGCCTGCTCGATGTGGTGGCCGGGCCGGTGACCGGCCCGGTGGCCGACCAGGACGCGACGGCCGCACCGGAGACGGCGGTCGCGGCCCGCTTCGAGGTCGGCCCCGGTGCGGTCGGACTGCGCCACGTCTTCCGCGGGGTCGGCCGGTCGTTCTACCTGCGGCTGCGCGGCTCGGACGGGAACCGGGTCGACGCCGACGGCGGACCACTGGTGGACCCGTTCGTCAGCGGGCCGGCCGACGACGACCCGTGGGCGGACCTGTGGGTGTACGCCAACCCGGTGTTCGTCGACGTCGACTGAGCAGCGCGTCAGCCGAGGACCAGGCGTGCGAGCGATCCCGCCGATGCAGCGACCAGGGCCCCGGTGACCGCGTAGAGCAGCCGGCGTCGTGCCAGGACGCCCACGAACTCGCGCAGCACGGCGCTGGGGAAGTAGTACCGAGCGGTCGGGGAGCCGACCACCTGCGCGGGGACCCCGATCTCGCGCGCGATCAGTGCCGCGCGGAAGGCGTGGAAGTCGTTGGTGACCGCGACGAGCCGGTTGCCGCCGCGGGCCCGGGTGAGCTCCCACGAGAAGCGGAGGTTCTGCTCGGTGTTGCGGGACCGGTCCTCCTCGACGACGACCTCGTCGGGGACGCCGTGGCCGCGGAGGTAGTCGGCCATGGCCGTCGCCTCGGCGACCGGCTCCAGCGAGCCGCGGCCGCCGGAGCAGATCATCAACGGCTGGTTCCCGCGGTCCCGCTCACGTTCGTAGACGGTGACGGCGCGGTCGAGGCGGCTGGCCAGCAGCGGGGGGACGCGGGAGCCGAACAGTCGCGATCCCAGCGTCACCACCGCGTCGGCGCCCGGTCTCGGGAGCAGTCGTCCGTAGAGCAGGCCGTATCCGATGAAGGCGGTCAGCAGGAAGCCGACGTAGCCCGACAGCGCCAGCGCGGAGACGGCGCCGACGATCACCCACCCCGACCCCCGGGTCACGGCGAGCAGCGCGGTGACCAGCAGTACCACCGACCCGAGGCCCACGATCAACGACAGCAGGTTCCCCAGAGACCGCCGCTCGCGTCGGACCATGGTCACGCCGTTGGCGACCAGGTAGCCGGCCAGCCCGACGGTGAGGACGGCGAACGCGACGACGAGGACGAGCACGGCCACCGTCCCGGCCGCCGACGAGGCTTGTGCCGCCACGCCGACGAGCGCAACGACGAGGTAGGCCGCGACCGCGAGACTCACCACGGCGGTGCTCATCCGCCGCAACTCCCACCCTGGGCCCTGGTCCAGCGTCCGCGCGGCCTCCCCGGGGCCACTGCGCACGTCGACGACCGTCAGTCGAGCGGCGAGGCCCGACAGGCCGCGGTGGCCGCGGCTACGCCATGCCGCCAGGACGCTCGCCAGCCCGAGCAGGTGAGCGACGTCGCCCAGCGTGCCGGCGCCCAGCACCCCGTCCAACCCGCGTAGCAGGAAGTAGCCGCCCGAGCCGGTGGCGAAGCGGACGGCCATCTGCGCGCGGGTGGGTCCCGCACCGTCGACTCGGACGGGGCGGACCCTGGTCGCGAGCTGGCCAACGGTCGGGCCTCCCTGGAGCAGGGGCACCACCAACAGCACGGCCACGGCCGGTAGGACCTCGACGACCAGCGCCCGTTGCCACCCGGGTGGGACGTCGACCTGCCCCGGACCCGTCGAGTGCAGCAGGACGAACACCAACCAGGCGACGGCGCCGAGGACGCCGACCGAGACGACGTCCAGCGTCATCCCCAGCAGGCGGCGTCCGGTCGTGACCCCCGCCGTGGCCTCCGCCGGCGCGCGGACCGGGGCGTGGGCGGCGACTCGACGCTGCAGGAGTGACAGCACCGGGACGACGCCCGCGCCCAGACCCGTGCCCGCGGTGTTGACGAGCAGGTCGTCGACGTCGAAGAGTCGGTAGGCGCAGGGGTAGACGCCCCAGTCCCCGGTCAGTTGGGTGAGCTCGACCAGCAGCGATGCCGTCAGCCCTGCCACGAGCAACCGGGGTACGGACCAGCCGGTCAGTGCGCGCAGGAGGGCACCGAGCGGCACGAACAGGACGACGTTGAGCAGCACCTGCAACACGGCCCGGTTCCTCAGCACAGCCCCTGAGCCGGCGCCGCGCACGTCCGCCACCAGCTGCAGCGGCCTCAGTTGCGGAACGACGGTGTGCGCGGTGCACCACTGCTGGGGATCGGCCGGCAGCGGCAGGATCGTGTACGTCCACAGGCCGACCGCGTAGAGCGCCGCCGCCACGAGCAGGACCGCGTGCCCTGGCCGCACCGTCCCGTGTCGGCGGTAGCTCCAGGCGACGTAGGGCACCAGACACGCGAGGACCACGCCGAACCCCAGGAAGACCGCCAGGACTCCGAGCGCCCCGATGGCGGGAGCACTCACCGACGGCCCCCGTGCTGAGGTGATCGATGCTCGGACGCGCGGGCCGGCACCGTCAGGACCGACCAGCCCGGTGGCAGCGGCCGCCGGCCGGTGCCCGCGAGCAGCAGCTCACCGGCCCGGCCGGTGGCGACCGCCAGGTCGCCGAGCAGCCGGGTTGCCACCGCAGCAGCCGCGGCCGGTGGGGCCGGTTCCAGGCCGAGCGCGACCGCGAGGTCGCAGGTGTGCACGACCAGCTCGAACGTCCGGGTCGGCAGGTAGGCGCTGAGCAGCATCCCGCCGGCCGGCGTCAGCACGAAGGCCCCGGGGCCCGCTGTGGCGACCAGCCGGACGACCCGGTCGGCAATCGCGGCCACCGCGTCGACCGGGTCGGCGCCGAGCGCGGCTCCCGCGTCCCGGCCCCGCTGGGCGACCGCCGCCGGATCCCCGGCGCCGGACAGGACCCGGGCGAAGTACTCCTCGGGCGAGCGGACCTCAACGTTCCCGGCCGCCGACGCCAGGTAGGTCTCGACGGTGAGCAGCGCTCTGGTGGTGTGGCCGATCAGGTCCCGGACGTTCCAGTCGCCGAGGCCGGCGTCGTCCCACCGGTCGCCCACCTGCGCGGCCGTCGCGGCGAACCACGCCGCGGCCTCGGCGAACGCACTCGCGCCCGCTGCGGCGCTCTCGAGATCGCTGCTCACGTCCCCGTC
>CAXTBU010000002.1:44172-84359 GCA_964242885.1 uncultured Actinomycetales bacterium | reverse complement strand
CCCAGGTGTCTCAGCGGAGTGCGGCCAGGGCGAGACGGGCCGACAGCCGGGGCGGGAGCAACCCGCCGGCCAGGCCGACCCCGGCGACCCGGTCGAAGGCGTCGCGGTCGTCCCGGATCACCCGGACGGCCCGGTCGAGCAGGCCCGGCCGGTCGGCGGCGCTGCGCCCGAGAGCACTGGTCGTGGTCAGGTGCGCCCAGAGGCGCGCGCGGAGCAGCCGCCGGTAGACCGAGCCCGCGCGCGCCGGGTCCCGGGTGGCCGCGACGAACCCGGCGAGGCGCCCGGACACCACCGCGTACCAGATCCCCTCCCCGGTCAGCGGGTTCACCAGCGACGCGGCATCGCCGGCCAGCAGCACCCGGCCGTCCGGCTGGCGGGGCCGCCAGGTCGAGAGCGGCAGGTGGGCCGCGCGCAGCGACCCGGGCTCGGTCGCGTTCCCGGACCCGGGCAGCAGCTCGGCCAGCCGGCGGTGCAGGTACCGCGGCTCCCCGGCCGGCAGCCGGTCCAGCTGGGCGCCGAAGCCGACGTTGGCGCGGCCGTCGCCGATCGGGAACGACCAGGCGTAGGCCGGCCAGCCGCGCGCCTCGCACCGCAGCACCTGGACGGCCTCGTCCCCCGCCGCGACCGGGGCGTACCCGCGCACCGCCAGCGCCGTCCGGTCAGCGGGGTTGCCGGGCACCCCGAGCGAGCGCCGCACCGCCGAGTGGACGCCGTCGGCACCGACCACGACCCGGGCCCGGTGGTCGTTGACCAGAACGCCGTCTGGGCCGGGGACGACGGTGCGCACCCGCTCGGTCCGGACCGCCACCCCCGCGTCCCGGGCGGCGTCGACCAGTCGCGCGTCCAGCACGAACCGCGGGATGACGTGGGTCGCCCGCGGGAGGTCGCCCACGGCGACCGACCCGTCGGGGGAGCTGACCCGCAGCCGCGGCACGGCCGGGTAGCCGTCCGCGAGACCCCGGACGCCGAGCTCGACGGCCTCGTCGACCGCCTCGGCCGCCACCCCGTCACCGCAGGTCTTGTCCCGCGGGAAGTCGTGCGCGTCCAGCAGCAGCACCCGCGCGCCCGGGTCGGCGCGGACCGCGCCGAGCGCGGCGGCCGAGCCCGCCGGCCCGGCGCCGACGACGACCAGGTCCCAGGTGTGCGGCACGTCCGACAGTCTGGCGCCACCCGGGGCAGCGGTCGGTGCCGGGCTGGACCCACGGCCGGACCCACGCGGCCGAGGACCCACGCGGCCGGACCCACGCGGGCTGGATCCTCGCGTCTGGATCCTCGCGTCTGAACGGCACCCCCGATACCGTCGGCGGCGTGACCAGCACCCCGACCGGCCCGGCCGACACCTTCGACGTGATCGTCGTCGGTGGCGGCCCGCCCGGGGAGAACGCCGCGTCCTACGCCATCGACGGCTCGGGCCTGACCGCCGCGCTGGTCGAGCAGGAGCTGGTCGGCGGGGAGTGCTCCTACTGGGCGTGCATGCCGAGCAAGGCGATGCTGCGCCCGCTCGAGGTCCTGGACGCGGCTCGCAACGTGGCCGGCGCCGCGGCCGCCGTGACGGGGCAGCTGGACCGGGATGCCGTGCTGGCGCGCCGGGACAGGATCGTCAACAACCACGACGACGGCTCTCAGGTCGGGTGGCTGGACAGCACCGGCATCGCGCTGGTCCGGGGGCACGGGCGGCTGGCGGGGGAGAAGACGGTCGCCGTCGAGCTCGCCGACGGCACGACGCGGACGCTGACCGCCCGGCACGCGGTGGTGCTCGCGACCGGCTCCAGTGCGGCGATCCCCCCGATCGAGGGGCTGCGCGAGGCCGCCCCCTGGACGTCGCGCGACGTCACCAACGTGCACGAGGTCCCACGGCGGGTGGTCGTCCTCGGTGGCGGGGTCGTCGCGTGCGAGTCCGCCACCTGGCTGAAGGGCCTGGGGGCCGAGGAGGTGACCATCCTCGAGCGGGGCGACCGGGCGCTGCACACCCAGGAACCGTTCGCCGGCGACCTGGTGGCCGAGCGGTTCGCCGAGACCGGTGTCGACCTGCGGGCCGGCACGACCGTCACCGCGGTCCGGCGCGGCCCGGGAACCCGGACCGACGAGGGGTTCCCGCGCGGGGCCGAGGTCACGGTGGTGACCGACGGCGGCGAGATCGTGGCCGACGAGGTGGTCGCCGCGCTCGGCCGGACCGCCAACAGCGCCGACTTGGGCCTGGAGACGGTCGGCCTGACCGGCGGCGGGTACCTGGCGACCGACGACCACATGACGGTGGCCGGCGTCGACGGGGAGTGGCTGTACGCCGTCGGGGACCTCACCGGGCGGGCGCTGCTCACCCACCAGGGCAAGTACCAGGCCCGGGTGGCCGGCGACGTCATCGCCGCCCGTGCCGCCGGGCAGCCACTGACCGGCCGGCGCTTCGCCGCGACCGCCGACCACGGGCAGGTCCCGCAGGTCACCTTCACCTCGCCGCAGGTGGCATCGGTCGGGCTCACCGAGGCGGCGGCCCGGGAGGCGGGGCACCCGGTCGCCACCGTCGACTACGACCTGGGCTACGTCGCCGGGTCGACGCTGGTCCGCGACGGGTACGAGGGCCAGGCCCGGCTGGTGATCGACCCGCAGCGGGAGGTGCTGCTCGGGGCCACGTTCGTCGGCTACGACGTGGCCGAGCTGCTGCACTCCGCGACCGTCGCCGTCGTGGGTGGGGTCGACCTGGAGACGCTGTGGCACGCGGTGCCGTCCTACCCGACGGTGTCGGAGATCTGGCTGCGGCTGCTGGAGGCCTGGCGGGCGCAGCAGCGCGGCTGACCGGCCGGGGCCGGGCTTAGGACGGCTGACCGGCCGTCAGCCCGCCGCGCCGGCCGGCTCAGCCGGTGGCGAGCCGGGTCTCGTCGACCCGCAGCAGCAGCGTCGTCGCGCCGATGGTGATCCGCGAGCCGTTCCCGAGGCGCGCCTCGGCCACCCGTTCGCCGTCGACCACCGTGCCGTTGGTCGAGTGCAGGTCCACCAGCCAGAACTCGTACTCGGCGCCGTTCCAGACGATCCGGATCTCGGCGTGCCGGCGCGACGCTCCCGGGTCGTCGACGCGGACGTCGACATCGGTCGCGCGGCCGATGACGGCGCCCGGGACCTCGACCGGAACCCGCTCCCCGCCGTGGACGTGCAGCTCGGCGAACGCCGCTCGGCGGCCGGTCTGGCGGGGCGGGTCGGCCGGTGCGACGGGCGGGGCGAAGGTGCGGGTCTCCCAGCGCGACGGTTCGCCCGGCTCCGGGTCGAAGCCCGGGACGAAGGAGCCCGGCGGCTGCTCGTACCCGCCGTCGGCGTAGGCCGGGACGGCCGGGGCCGGTGCCGAGCCGGCCGCCCACGCCGCGCGCGGGTCCGGGTGCGCGCGCTCGTCGTGGTACTGCTCGGCGTCGAAACGTTCCCGCGGGCGCCGGTCGGCCGGCTGACCGGCGCCGACGGCCTGGCCGGCGACGGCGAACCGGCCCGTGGACAGGTCGTCGCGAACCCGCAGGGCCACGCTGACCGGTCCGGGGAAGACGTAGCCCTGGCCCGCGGCGTACTCGCTGGTGGTGGCCGCCAGGTCGTCGGTCAGCGTCGCGGCGTACGGGGCGAGCTTCTCGTGGTCGTGCGGGGACAGGGACACCACGAACGCGTTGGGCGCCAGCCGCCGGTCGCGCGACAGCACCCGGCTGGCCGTGTCGAGCTCGCGCTGGAGTGCCGCGGCGATCTCCACGGGCTGGACGTCGGACTTGAACACCCGGGCGAACGGGCCGTTGACCAGGCCTTCGAGCCCGCGCTCGACCCTGCGGAGCACGTTCACGTCGGCCATCCTGCCCCGGATGCCGACCCCGCCGGTACCCGCGGTCCCGGCTGGGGCCCGGCCGTCACGCGCCGCAGCCGGAGCGCTACGCGGTAGAGCACGACGAACCAGACCGCGCCGGCCGCCGCCATCGACCACGGGACCCAGGTGACCCCGAGGCCGAGCACCGCCAGGACCGCGACCAGCGCGACCGCGGTCAGGGAGTCCGCGAGCCGGATGCCGAAGACCGTCCGCGACCGCTCGTGGACGGTGATCTCGGTCGCGTAGGGGAGCGTGGCCGCCGCCACCGCCAGGAAGCCGGCCCAGCCGAGCACCAGCCCGACCGGTGCCGGCCGGTCGATGAGCAGGTTCCCGACCGGGCCCGCGAACACCGCCCCGACCAGACCGCCGAGCACCGACGCCCCGACCAGCAGCACCGCCGCGCGCCGGGTCCACCCGGACGGGGCACGTCCGGCGCGGCGGGCCGCGGCGCCGCCGGAGAGCAGGACGCCGCCGGCGCCGTTCACGACGGTCTGCACCGGGGCGAGGATCAACCGGCCGGCCTCGAGCAGGCCGACCGCGGCGAGCCCGCCGGTCGCGGCGACCAGCAGCCGGACGACGACCAGCGTCGCGGGGCGCAGTCCCACCTGCAGCGACCGCCAGACCGCGAACGCTGCCACCGCACGCAGACCGGCTCCGCCGGGTCGCGCCACGGCACGTTCGCGGCGGGGCAGCAGGCCGGTGACGAGCACCGCCGCGACGGCGTTCCCCACGGCCATGGCGGCGAAGATCCCGGTGAGCCCGGTCGACCGGTCCACCGCGAGGACGACCGCCAGCGTTCCCAGGGTGGCGACCACGGCGACGCCGTCGGCGAGGACGAGGTGCCAGTAGGCGAGCCGGGCCATCAGGACCCGCCGGCCGACCTCGCGCGCCAGCCAGGCCACCGTCGCCAGCGCGAACGTCCAGCCGGCTGCCGCACCGCCGCCGTCCACCGCCGCGGCGACGGCCCCGTCGAGGACCGCGCCGGCGGCGATGCCCATCCCGCCGGCGGTGGTCAGTGCCCGCCGCACGCCCGGGTCGAACCGGTCCAACACCGTCAGGGAGTCGCCGACGAAACCGGTGAACACCGCGGTGACGGTGACCAGCACGCCGAAGCACAGCACGTAGGCGCCGTAGCCGGTCAGGCCGAGGAGCTGGACCGCGACCAGCTGCAGGACCAGCCCGCTGACGGCCACGACGCCCTGGGACAGCACGGCCGGCGCGGCGCGGCTCCGGAGGAGTCGTGGAAGCGGGCCGGGCCGGCTCACCGCTCGGCGAACTCCCGGGCGGGTGCGGCGGGCACGTCCTCCCCGGCTCCGTCGATGGTGGGCAGGAAGGTCACGACCGTGCCGGCGACGGTGGCGCCGAGCAGCTCGACCTGTTCGACGAGGCGGCGAACCACGGCCACCCGGGCGCCGCGACGGACGACGAGCACGACCCGGTCGGCCCGGCCGACGATCGGGGCGACGTCGGAGCCGGCCGCGCCGAACGGCGGGGTGTCGACGACGACCATGTCGTACCGCCCGCGCAGGACGCCCACCAGCGTGTCGAACGCCGCGGCACCGGGGAACGCCCGCGCCTGGTCGGTGGCCGGGAGCAGTTCCAGGGCGGCGCCGCCGCCGATGTCGGCGGGAACGACGGCGCGGTCCAGGCTGGTCGGGTCGGCGGCGACACCGGCCAGGCCGAGGTAGGGCCGGGCCAGGTGGACGCGGCCGTCGATCGAGGCGCCGGTGCGTTGTGCCGCGGCCGCGACCGAGGCGGTGAACAGCGTGGTCACGCCCTTGCCGGGCGGGCACGCGTCGACGAGCAGGACGCGCAGGCCCTGGCGGGCGGCCGCGACGGCGACCTGCGCGGCCGTCGTCGTCCGTCCCTCACCGGCATCCGCCCCGGCGATGACGACCACCCCGGACCCCATGGTGGCCAGCGCGGACGCCACCAGGCGGTACTCGGCGAACGGCATCCGTTCCGGCCGGATCACCTGCGTCATCACCCGGGGCGCCGCGCGCTCGATCTGGCCCAGCAGCGGCGCGCGGACCAGGTCGGCGACCGCCTCGGACTCGACGAGGCGACGGTCGCGGTCGGCCCGCAGCCAGGCGACCGTGCCGGCGATCAGGGCACCGAGGACCAGCCCGGCCGCGGTCTCGCGCAGCGGCAGGCCGGACGAGGTCGCCGCGTCCGCCGTCGCCTCGTCGACGAAGGAGACGCCGCTGCCGAAGACGGAGGCCGCGACACCGATCTCCGACGAGCGCTGGTCCAGCTCGGAGACGGTCTGGCTGGCCGAGCTGACCTCGATGGTGCTGCCGCCCTCGGACGACTCGACGACGGAGTCGCGCTGGTTCTTGAGGGCGGCCAGCGCGGAGTTGGAGGCGGCGGTGACCTGTGCCTGGGACTGGAAGCGGTAGGCCTCGACCATGCTGTTCGCGATCTGGGCCGCGCGCTCTGCCGTCGCGGCGTCGGCCGTCACGGTGATCGAGTCACCGGCCGGGTCGGCCGTCGCCGTCACCTCGTTGCGCAGCTCGTCCACCGTGGTGTCGCCGAGCCGGGACGCCGCGCGGGACAGCACGGGCTCGGACGTCGCGAAGATCGTGCGCTGGGCGACGTAGCGGACGAAGGTCGACTCGGTGCTGGCGACGACGCCCACCACGTCGTCGGTGCCCGGGGTCCGCAGCACCATCTGTGCCGACGCGGTCGTCCCGCGGCCCAGGACGAAGCCGACGCCGGCCGACAGGGCGGCGACTGCCAGGACGATGAGGACGAACATCCGACGGAAGCGGAGGATCGCCTCGAAGACGCCGGGCGTCGATCCCTCCTGCACCGGTTCCCCCGCTCTGGTCCCTGCGCCGGTCAGCCGCGGATCTGCGGTTGCGGCACGGGACGTTCCCGCTGACGATGGCCCACGGTAGTTCGGATCACCGTCCGCGACTGGTGCCCGCGGTCGGGGCGCGCCGCCTGTGGACGGCCAGGCCGTCGACCAGGTCGGCGACGGCGGTGCGGTACCGGGCCGGGGAGAACCGGTCCAGCACGTCGGCCCGGGCCGCGCCGGCCATCGCGACGGTTGCCGGCCAGTCCTCGGCCAGCCGGTCCAGCGCGGCGGCGAGCGCGTCGGGGTCCCCCGGCTCCACCACGACCCCGGTGACCCCGTCCCGGACGGTCTCCACCAGGCCCTGGGTCCGCGCGACCACGACCGGGCGCTGCGCCAGCTGGGCCTCGACGGAGACGTTGCCGAACGACTCCGGCGGCCGCGAGGGGACCACCGCGACGTCGGCGGTGGCGTACGCGGACCAGACGGGCGAGACGAAACCCCGGAAGCGCACGGCGTCGCCCAGCCCCAGCGTGGTGACCAGCTCGTGCAGCTGGGCCTCGAACCACTCGTACCCGGGGAACACCGCTCCGACCACGTCCAGGGTCACGGCGCGACCGCGCTCGCGCAGCAGGGCGACCGCCCGGATGGCGACGTCGATCCCCTTCAACGGCCCGAGCCGCCCGACGTACACGACCCGCAGGACCGCGGGCGGGTCCTCGGCGGGCACGGTGAGGGCGTCCGGTCCCGGCCCGACCACGCCGTTGTAGACCAGCCGCAGCCGGGACCGCAGGCGTCCGATCGAGCCGCCGACGACCTCCGCCGTCGCCCGGCTGTTCACCGCCACGACCGACGCCGCCAGCAGCGGGGCGGCCAACGCGACGCGCACGACCCAGGGGATCTCGCGGACGGCCTCGTGGACGTGGACCAGCACGCCGGCGCCGGACAACCGGCCCAGCACCGGCCACAGCGGCACCGTCACCGTGTTGACGTAGACGACTGACGGCCGCTCGGCGCGCAGCAGCCGGGCGCCGGCGGCGACCCCGCGGGCCGTTCCGGCGACCAGCCGGGGCAGTTGCCTGGGGGAGAGCAGCGACTTGCGGAGCACCAGGGTCGGGCACATCACCACGCGCGCGCCGGCGGCGGCCAGCAGCGGGCCCAGTGGCCCGTCCTCGGGAAGGGCGACCACGGTCCCCCATCCCCGCTCGACCAGGGCGGACACCGACTCCAGGAACATCCGGTCGCTGCCGTACAGGTCCGGCGACGGGTGCGCGAGCAGCACCGTGGGCCGGCCCGCGGGTGGACGCATCGCCATCACCGGTGCGGAACGCCGGCCTCGGCCGGCCGCGGGGGCCGGTTGCGGACGGGAGCGGGGACGCGCCGGATGCCCGCGGCGCGGTCGCGCACCAGTTCGGTCCACCCGACGAGCACGAACAGCCAGCTGCTCGCGACGGTCGCCGCCGCGGCGAGGCTCTCGGTGAAGACCGAGTCGGTCAGCAGGAAGCCGATCAGGCCGAGCATCAGGGCCCGGTCGACGGTCACCCCGTCGGTGGCGTACGGCAGGCGGACGACGGCGACCACCAGCGTCGCCAGCAGCGCCAGCCAGGACACGGCGCCGACCAGGCCGGCGTCCACCAGTACGTTGATCAGCGCGTTGTGCCCGCCGCCGAGCCCGATCGAGTCCAGGAACAGTCCCCGGCTCGCACCGAGCCCGTAGCCGTACAGGGGCTTCTGGGCGAACGCGTCCAGCGCGAGCGTCCACAGGGTGGTCCGGCTGTTCAGGGTGGTGAGCTCCTGGGTCGACCCCCCGCGGGTGAGGAAGGACTGGACGGCCGACGCCCCGACGAGCGCGGCGACGCTGACGACGCCGATGACCACGGCCGCGAGGTCGATGCGCCGCCTGCCCTGCCGCAGCGACCACAGGACGAGCAGCACCCCGACCACGGCCCCGCCGGCGGCGCCGCGGGTCCTGGTCGCCAGCAACCCGCCGACGCAGACGGCGAGCAGGCCGGCGTAGGCGGGCCACCCCAGCCGCGGTCCCGGCCGGCTGATGGACCGCGAGGCCAGGTAGGCGGTGCCGACCACGACGGCGAGCCCGACGTACTCCCCGGCCGTCACCGGGTGCACGTACAACCAGGAGAACCGGTCCTGCTGCAGCGGCAGTCGCGGGAACGGGAAGACGACGCCGAACGCGACCGAGGCGCCGACGAGCACCAGGAAGCCGTGCGCCAGTCGGTGCAGGCCGGCGCGCGTCCCGTGCCGCGCGATCACCCGACTCAGCGCCAGCACGACGACCAGCTGGGCGGCCCGGACCAGTGCCAGCGACGGGTACGGCGAGCCGGGGGCGGACACGACGAGCACCGTCACGAAGGCGAGAGCCGCGAACACGAGCGCGCGGACGCGGGTCGGGCGCACCCCGAGGCCGAACCGCAGGACCAGGAACCCGGCGACCGCGGCGTAGCAGCCGACCTCCAGCAGGATGAAGGGGTCCACGGACCCGGCGATCGCCTGGTCGGCCGGCCGCATCCGGACCTTGTACTCGCTGGCGACCATCAGCAGCAGCACGCTGGCGGCGATCCACCACCGGTCGACCGGGCGTGGCCGGACGAGCTCGGGCGACTCGCCCGCCCGCCGGGGTGCCCGGACAGGCCGCTGGGGTGCCCGGGCAGGCCGCCGGGGTGCCTGGCCGGTCGGGGGCGCCTGGCCGGTCGGGGGTGCTTGGCCGGTCGGGGGTGTTTGGCCGGTCGGGCGCGTCGGCGGCCGGACGTCCACCGCGCGCCTCCGTCGGTTCGGGAACGTCCGGGCACTCCCGGACCCGGCCGACGCTAGCCCGCACGGCCCCGCCAGGGCCGGGCCGCCGACCGGGTTGTGACCGGGTGGGGCAATCCGGCACCGGTGGGGGAACGAAAGCCCTGAACGGGAGTGCCGGTGGCCGAACCGATCAGCACAGGTCGGTATCAGATGCCGGAGCGGAGACTCTCTGTCGTGGGATCGCTGGACGATCAAGACAGGGAATGCTGTCCGGCGGTGGTCGGGTCGCGTCCCTGGCGGTGGTGTAGAGCAGGCGATGAACACAGTCCGCAAGGGTTGTGAACAGGTAGTGCACAACGCGGGACGAGCAGGACCCAGACGGTTACGGTGCGTGAACAAGCGGGTCCGATACCGAATACGAGCGCCAATGATCACCGAGTGCGGGTCTCCCGTGCCGGCCGCGAAGGAGCCCACCCATGCGGATAGCCCTCATCGGGACGCGAGGCGTCCCGGCGCGCTACGGCGGCTTCGAGACAGCGGTCGAGGAGGTCGGGCGGCGGTTGGCCGACGCCGGGCACGAGGTCGTCGTCTACAGCCGCCGCGGTCCGCGGTCCAAGAGCGGCACCGACACCCTCCCGACCAGCTACCTCGGCATGGAGCTGGTGCACCTGCCGGCGGTCCGGCAGAAGGTGCTCGAGACGCTGAGCCACACCGCGCTGTCGGTCGCGCACGTGGTCAAGGAGCGGATCGCCGGGCGCCGGTTCGACGCCGCTGTCGTCTTCAACGCCGCCAACTCCCCGCTGCTGCCCGTCCTGCGGGCCCTGCGGCTGCCGGTCGCGACGCACGTCGACGGCCTGGAGTGGAAGCGCGCCAAGTGGTCCGGCGCGGGCAAGACCTACTACCGGATGGCCGAGAGCCTGGCCGTCCGGTGGTCCGACGCGCTGATCTCCGACGCCCGCGGCATCGAGGAGTACTACAGCGACGAGTTCGGCGCGCCGAGCGAGTACATCGCCTACGGAGCCCCGCAGCTCGCCGGGATGGGCAGCGAGCGGCTCGCCGACCTGGACCTCACCCGGCACGGCTACCACCTGGTGGTCGCACGGTTCGAGCCGGAGAACCACGTCCGGATGGCCGTCGAGGGGTACGTCCGCGGCGGCAGCAGGTTGCCGCTGGTCGTCGTGGGGTCAGCGCCCTACGGCGCCGCCTACACCGCCCAGATCGAGACGGCGGCCGCCCGCCGCGAGGGCGTCCGGCTGGTCGGCCCGATCTGGGACCAGGAGCTGCTCGACCAGCTCTACGCCAACTGCCTGACCTACGTCCACGGGCACTCCGTCGGTGGGACCAACCCGTCGCTGCTGCGCGCGATGGGGGCCGGCGCGGCGTCCCTGGCCTACGACGTCGGCTTCAACCGCGAGGTGCTCGGCTCGGCAGGCCGGTACTTCGGGGGTCCGGACGGGCTCGCCCGGCTCCTCGACGACGCGGAGGCGGACGTCGAGGCGACGCTGGCCCGCGGCCGGGACACCGCCGAACAGGCCCGCCGCTACGACTGGGACGGGGTTGCCGAGGCGTACGCCAAGCTCTGCGACCGGATCGCCACCGCCGGTCCTCAGTCCGCCCGCCCGTCCGGTCGCCGGACCGGCGCGTGGACCGGCGACGAGCGACCGGAGCCGGTGACCGCGGTCCGAGCGGTCCCGGCCGGGCACCAGACACCGGCCAGGCCCGGTGCTGCCCGCCCGGCGGCGCTGTTCGCCGCCACTCCCGCAACGACCGCGGCCGGGGCGACCACGCACGAGGTGCTGGCCGAGTCGGTGGCCCCCGGTCCGGCCGGTGACGACGAGTCCGAGTCGAGCCCGGTCCGACAGCCCTCGCCGGTCCGCCAGGCCGTCTCCGTCGGCTGAACCGCCGGGCGGCGGGCGGGGCTGTGCTCGGCCGGGGCGACGGGGGGTGTGCGGGTCGTGCGGGAAGCTGTGCCGATGACCGCAGACACCTCGCCGCCCCCGGAGTCGGTCGTCCTCCTCGGCCCTGACCGGCGTCCCGTCGGCACGATGGCCAAGGCCGACGTGCACGGCGCGGACACTCCGCTGCACCTGGCGTTCTCCTGCTACCTGTTCGACCCGGCCGGCCGGCTGCTGGTGACCCGCCGGGCGCTGGACAAGAGCACCTGGGCCGGGGTCTGGACCAACTCCGTGTGCGGCCACCCCGGACCGGGCGAGGACCCCGGGGATGCCGTGGTGCGCCGGGCCGGGACCGAGCTGGGTGTCGCGGTGGACCCCGGGTCACTCGTGCGGGTGCTGCCCGACTTCGCCTACCGCGCCGTCGACGCAGGTGGGCTCGTCGAGAACGAGGTCTGCCCGGTCTTCACCGGGGTGCTCGACACCGACCCCGTCCCCGAGCCGACCGAGGTCAGCGAGTGGCGCTGGGTCGACTGGCCGTCGTTCGCCGACGCCGTCGGCCGGGCGCCGTGGCTGGTCAGCCCGTGGGCGGCCGAACAGGTCGTCCAGCTGCGCACCGCCGGCGTCTGACGGCCCCTGCGCACGGCCGGCGTCTGACGGCCCTGCGAACCGCCGCCGCCGACCGCCGTCGCTGAGGGGCGCCGGCCGACGGGCGGCAGCTCCCGCGCCGGTCAGGCAGGTCCCGCGCCGGTCAGGCGGGTCCCGCGCCGGTCAGGCGGGTCCCGCGCCGGTCAGGCGGGAGCGGGGACCAGCCCTCCGGGCCCGGTCCGGTCGGCGACCTCCTCCGCAGGCGGGCTGGCGGAGACGTCGGCGGCCCACAGTGCGGCGTAGGGCCCACCGGCGGCCAGCAGCGTGCGGTGGCTCCCGTCCTCGACGACCCGGCCGCCGGACATCACCACGATGCGGTCGGCGCGGGCCGCTGTCGCCAGGCGGTGGGCGATCAGCACCGTCGTGCGGGGCCGCGCCCGGCCCCCGCCGGTGCGCAGCCGGTCGCCGGCCGCCAGGACGAGCCGTTCGGTGGCGGGGTCCAGCGCCGCGGTGGCCTCGTCCAGCAGGAGCAGGTCCGGGTCCACCAGCTCGGCGCGCGCCAGGGCGACCAACTGCTTCTGGCCGGCCGACAGGCCGCCGCCGCGTTCGGACACCGGGTGCCGGAAGCCGCCGTCCAGCCGCGCGATCATCCGGTCCGCACCGACGGCCCGGGCGGCCGCCTCGATGCGGGCCGGGGACGCCGTCGGGTCGCCGAACGCGATGTTGCTGGCGACGTCGCCGCTGAACAGGTGGGGCTCCTGCGGCACGACACCGAGGTGGCGGCGGTAGTCGTCGAGGGCGAACCGGCGGATGTCGGTGCCGTCGACCTCGACGGCGCCCTCGGTGACGTCGTAGTAGCGGGCGAGCAGCTTGAGGACCGTCGACTTGCCGGCGCCGGTCGCCCCCACGAGGGCGATCGTCTGGCCCGCCGGGACGGCCAGGTCGATCTCCCGCAGCGCGTCCTGGGCGGCACCGGCGTACCGGAACCCGACGTCGCGGAGCCCGACCGCGCCGGTCAACCGGTCCGGGACCTGCTGCGCGGCCGGGGTCGGGCTGATGCTGGACGGCGTCCGCAGCAGCTCGCCGATCCGCCGGAGCCCGATCCGGGCCTGCTGGTAGCCGTCGAACACCTGTGAGAGCTGCTGGACCGGGGCGAAGAACAGCGCCAGGTAGAGCAGGAACGCGGTCAGCACCCCCACCTGGAGTGACCCCGCGGCCACCTGGCGCGCACCGACCCACAGCACGGCCGCGGTCGCGAGGTCCGACAGCAGGGTGACGAACGGGAAGAAGGTCGCGATGTAGCGCTGGGCGCGCAGCCGCGACTGCCGGTAGAGGTGACCGCGTTCGGCCAGCCGTCGCGCCGACGCCGCCTCGTGGGTGTACGCCTGCGCGACCCGCAGGCCGGAGACGTTCTCCTGCAGGTCCGCGTTCACCGCGCTGATCCGGTCCCGGGCCTCGCTGTACGCCGCCGAGGAGACCCGGCGGAACAGCCAGGTCGCGAGCAGCAGCACCGGCAGCGGGGCGAGCGCGACGAGGGCCAGGCCGCTGTCCACCGCCAGCAGGACCCCGGCGACGCCGACCACGGTGACCAGACTGACGACGGCGGTGGTCAGCCCGGTCTGCAGGAACTGGGACAGCGCGTCGACGTCCGTCGTCATCCGCGTCATGATCCGACCGGCGAGCTCGCGCTCGTAGAAGTCCAGGCCGAGCCGCTGCAGGTGGGCGAAGCTGCGGACACGCAGGCCGAACAGCACCCGCTCGCCGGAACGGGCGGCGAACAGGGTCTGCCCGGCCACGAACACCCAGTCCGCCGCGACGACGACCACGCCGAGCACCACCGCCACGGCCAGGGCGCCGACCGACCGGCCGACGACACCGGCGTCGACGGCGTACCGGGCCAGCAGCGGGAAGGCGATGGTCGCCAGCGCATCGCCGATGACCAGCACCAGGGCGACCGCGAGCAGCCCGCGGACCGGTCGCAGCAGGGCGGCGAGGGTGAACCCGGGGTCCGGGCTGCGCAGGTCGACGCCGGGCAGGGACGGCACCTCGGTGGCCGCGGGGAGCGCGGCGATCCCCGCGAGCATCTCCGGGGTCGGGGGGGCTGCGCCGATGGCGCCGGCCATCCCACCCAGGCCGCCGCCGCCACCACCCATGCCGCCGCCACCCATGCCGCCGCCCCGGCCAGCTCCGAGACCACCGGCCGTCGCCGGTGCCGCGGCGGCCGGCCCGGCGACGGAGCGCCCGGCGAGGCCGAACGGGTCCTCGCCGGGCACGTCCGGCCACAGCGCCGGCGTGGTGCCGTCCGGGCCGGGCGCCCCGGCGTCCGCGGCGACCGGCTCCGCCCCGCCGGCCGGGGGAGGCGTCGCGGTCCCGGGGGAGGCGCCGGCGTCGAGCAGGTCGACGAACAGCGGGGAGCGGACGAGCAGGTCGGCCTCGGTGCCGATGTCGACCACCCGACCGCCGTCCAGCACGGCGATGCGGTCGGCGAGTGCGAGGGTGGACCGTCGGTGGGCGATGAGCAGCGTGGTCCGGTCGGCGGTCAGCGCGGCGAGCCGCTCGTGGATGAACGCCTCCGTGGCCGTGTCCACCGCCGATGTCGCGTCGTCGAGCACCAGCACCCGGGTGTCGCTGAGCAGTGCCCGAGCCAGCGCGATCCGCTGGCGCTGGCCGCCGGACAGGGTCAGCCCGCGTTCGCCCACCACCGTGTCGAAGCCGTCCGGGAGGTCCTCGACGAAGCCGGTGACCGCCGCCGCGTCGGCTGCCGCACGGATCTGCTCGGGTGATGCGCCCGGGCGGGCGTAGGCGATGTTCGCCCCGATGGTGTCCGAGAAGAGGAACGCCTCCTCGAAGACGAGCCCGACGGCGCTGCGCAGCGAGGCCAGCTGCAGGTCGCGCAGGTCCGCCCCGCCCAGGCGCACCGAGCCGGCGACCGGGTCGTAGAAGCGGGCGAGCAGCTGCGCGACGGTCGTCTTGCCCGATCCCGAGGGCCCGACCAGG
Source organism: uncultured Actinomycetales bacterium (assembly GCA_964242885.1). Taxonomy (GTDB): domain Bacteria; phylum Actinomycetota; class Actinomycetes; order CAXTBU01; family CAXTBU01; genus CAXTBU01. The sequence goes on along the minus strand of CAXTBU010000002.1, from coordinate 69,508 downwards.
GCGATGGTCTCCCCGGCCGCGACGACGAGGTCGAGCCTCGCCAGCACCGGTTCCGTCGCACGGATCGTCGAACCGCCGCCGCCGCCGCCGCCGCCAGCCGTGCCGACCGCCGTGCCGCCCGGCGGTGGGTGGTCCACGGCCCCGACGGCGGCGTCGGGGTCGAAGGCGGTCTGTGACGACGGGGGCGCCCCGTACCCGGCGGTCACGTCCGCGAAGACGATGTCCAGCGGTCCGTCCGGAACCGCGACGGCGTCGGGCCGTTCACGCACCACCGGGGCGGTGTCGATCAGCTCGTACACCCGCTCGGCCGAGGCCCGCGCCAGCTGGCCGTTGACCAGGACGACCGACAGCAGCCGGGCGACGCTGGCCAGGCTCGCCAGGTAGCTGGCGAAGGCGACGAACGTGCCGATCGTCAGCGACCCCTGCAGCGCGAGCCAGCCGCCGAGGCCCAGGACCGCCACCTGGCCGAGCTGCGGCAGCGCCGACAGCGTCGGGGTGAACCGGGAGTTGATCCGGGCGGCCAGCATCCGGTCGGCGTAGAGACGCTGGCAGGCGGCCTCCATCCGGTCCACCTCACGGGCCTCCTGCCCGAAGCCCTTGACCACCCGGACCCCGGTGACGTCCTGCTCGACCTGTTCGGCGACGTCGGCGGCGCGCTGGCTGGCCAGCCAGGTCGCCGGGAGCAGGCGCCGCCGAGAGCGGCCGGCGGCGACCCCGGCCAGCGGCGCCACGGCGAGGGCGACCAACGTCAGCGGGATGGACAGCGACGCCATCGCCACCACCGCGACCACGAGCAGCGCCAGGTTGCCGAAGGCCAGCGGCACCACCTGAAGCAGGCCCTGGGTGACCTGCAGGTCGTTGATCGTCCGGCTGACCACCTGGCCGACGCGCAGCTCGTCCTGCCGCGCACCGTCCAGGCGCTGGAGCGAGGCGAAGACCCGGTTCCGGAGGTCGTACTGGACGTCGAGGGCGAGTTGGCCGGCGGTGTAACGCCGGACGAAGGTGAGCACGAAGGTGGCCACCGCCAGTCCGGCCAGCCCGGCCAGCACCACGGGGAGGTCCTCGACCCGGCGGGCGACCGCGTCGTCCACGGCACGGCGGGTCAGCAGCGGGACCAGGCCGGTCAGCGCGGTGCCCACCGCCGCGGCGACGACGCACAGGACCAGCAGCACCGGGTGCGCGGCGCAGTCCCCGAGCAGGCGCCGGGCCCACCCCCGGGGGGCGGTCGCGGGGACACGGGCAGGGTGGTCGGCGCCGCCGGCGGCGCGTCCGAGCGGTGTCGACATCGGGGTCGAGCGTATGGCGGTGCGCGCCGCGGGGCCGCCGGTGGCCCCGCGGGCACCGGCGTCGGTCACCCCGGACACGTCGCGAGCATGTCGCGCAGCGAGGCGGCGTCGTCGACGGTCACCGGGAGCCCGTAGGCGGTGCAGACGTCGACGTAGCGCTGGGCGTAGGCGCACCGGATCGGCGGGCGCGGGGTCCAGGTCGGTGGACGCGCCCGGCGGCAGCGTCCCCCGTCCCGCAGGCAGGTCCGCCAGTCCCCCGGTGTCAGGTCGCTCTTCGCCTGGTTCTGCGCCGCGTCGACGGCCAGCAGCTCCAGCGGGTCGTTGGCGAACGCGCGGCGCCGCGCGGGCGTCCACCCGTCCGCACCGAGGTCCCAGGCGGCCGCCAGCGGGACCACGTGGTCGACCTCCACCCGGTCGGTCGCCTCGCCCGAGTACGCGTCGGTCAGCACGCCGTCGGCACCGGTGTCGCGGTCGACCACGTCCGTCCGGGTGTCGATGCCGTTGTGCCCGAGCGGGACGTCGACCGCGTCCGTCCACGGTGAGCCGAACACGCAGCCGGCCCCGGCCCCGCACGACCTGTCGTACCCGGGTCGGTCCGGGCGTCCGGGGAGCACGTCCAACCGGTCCAGGGCCGCGCGGGCGGCGAGCACCGTCGTCGTCGGCTGCAACGGTCCGGCACGGTCGGGGGCGATCGGGACCGGCGTGCCGTTTCCGCGGACCGCGCCCAGCACCAGCGTGGTGACGGCGGCGGCCAGCGCGAACAGCAGCAGGTCGGCACCCGCGCGGCGAAGGAGGGCACCCGGTCGCCGCGCCGGGGCATCCGGGGCTCGGGGCAGGGGCATGGCCGGAACACTGCGGGTGCCCGCCGCGGCCCGGACGATCGGTTGCCGGGCCGTGGACGGCGGCCACCCCGGAGCCCCGGCGCTCCCCCGGCCGCGGGACGGCCGGGCGATCTGTCGGTGGCGGCTGCTACCCGGGGCTCACTGCTCCTCGGGGCCGCGGATCTCCCGTTTGCGCCGGGCCGGCAGGTGCGCGCGGACCCCGTTGGCGACGTACCAGGTCCCGGCCGCGTCGACGCCCGCGCCGACCACTCCGCCCAGCACCGGGACCCGCCGGGCCACCGTCAGCGCCATCCGCTTGCCGCCGACCCGCGACATCAGGGCCCCGGCCAGCACCTCGCTCACGGTGACGAACAGGGCCGGGTCGTACACCGGGGCCGTCGCCAGCCCGAGCGGGTTGGTCGGGAGCTTGCCGCTGCGGATCTGCTCGCCGAGCTCCCGCTCGGACAGCAGGCTGACCAGGATGGCGAGCCGCACCCGGTCGTCGGCCAGGTCGTAGCCGTGGATGTGCGCGATGGTCGCGGCGAGCCGGACCTGCAGCGTCGCCAGACCCAGGACGTTGGCGGGCAGGCTCACCGCGGTCGCCAGCACACCGCCCAGGCCGGTGACGAAGCCCTGCGCGCCGGCGAGGCTGGACGTGATCGCCACCGCGTCGCGGATCGCCGCCTCGGTCCGACCCTCCCGGTTCGCCAGCAGCTGGTCGCCCCAGGCGGCGGCGCCCTTCACCGGCCCGGCGCCACTGATCGCCCGCTCGACGATCTGGTGGACGACCCCGCTCATCGCCGCCGGGGCCACCTGGGTGGCGGTGTGGGTGCCGACCCGCAACAGCGCGCGGCCCATCTCGGCGCCTCTGCCCGTCGCAGCCATTCCCCGAACCTAGGTGACCTCCGGCGGCACCGCCGACCCGGCCGGCGTCCCGAGGTGCCGGTGGACAGGCGATGATCGGGCGATGACCTCGTCCCCCATGTTGACCCGGCTGCTGTCCGCGACCGGCGGCGCCGTCGCCGGTGCGCGGGAGTCGTTGGACACCGCCCTCGGCCGGCCTCCCGGGGGGTGGACCACCGCCGACGTCCCCGACCAGACGGGCCGCACCGTGCTGGTCACCGGTGCGAACTCCGGTCTGGGCCTGCAGACCGCGCTGGTGCTGGCCCGCTCCGGCGCTCGGGTCCTGCTGACCGCCCGCGACCCCGAGCGCGGTGAGGTCGCCCGCGCCCGGGTGGCGGCCACCGCCAGCGGGCCGGCGCCCGAGCTGGTGATCCTGGACCTCGCCGACCTGGCCTCGGTCCGGTCCGCCGCCGCCGACATCGCCGCCCGCACCGACACCCTGGACGTCCTGGTGGCCAACGCCGGCGTGATGATGACGCCGCTCACCCGCACCGTCGACGGGTTCGAACTGCAGTTCGCGACCAACCACCTCGGCCACTTCGCGCTGACCGGGCTGCTGCTGCCGCGCCTGCTGGCGACCTCGCCGGCGGACACCGCCGGGCCGCAGCCGGGTGAGCCGGAGCCGGGCACCGCGCCGACCCCGGCCGGTTCGGTCACCCCGACCGGGGCGCACCCCCGGGTGGTCGTCGTGTCCAGCGTCGGCCACCGCCGCGGCCGCGTCACCCTGTCCGACCTGCAGTTCGACCGCCGCCCGTACAGCCCGTTCCCGGCGTACGCCCAGTCCAAGCTGGCGAACCTGCTGTTCACCCGGGAGCTGCAGCACCGGGCCGACGCTGCCGGCCGCCGCCTGCTGGCCGTGGCGGCGCACCCGGGCCTGTCGGCGACGAGCCTCTACGTGAACAGTTCGCTGGGGAAGACCGTCGGCTCGGTCGCCACCCGGCTGACCGGCCTGGTGGGGCAGAACGACGCCGACGGGGCGCTGCCGCAGCTCTACGCGGCGACGATGCCCGGCGTCCGGCCGGGGGAGTACTTCGGCCCGTCCGGGATCGGGGAGTTCCGCGGGACCCCGGCGCCGGTGACGGCGTCCCCGGCCGCGACGGACGACGCGACGGCCGCGGCGCTGTGGCTGGCGTCGGAGGACCTGACCGGCGTGACCTACTCCTGGGGCTGACGCTGCCCGTCGAACCGCCGGCGAGCGCGTGGGCCTTCCCGAGCCGTGAGCAGCTGGCCGAGGCGCCGTCCGGACCGCCGGGAGTCGGCGACGACCTCGGGGACCAGGGACCGGGCGACTTCGTCGGGCGCGGCGCCGACCTGGCGCCCGGCACCCTGCTGGCGGCCTACCGGAGTGGCCTGTTCCCGATGCCGCTGGGCCGGCGCGGCGCACCCGGCTGGTGGTGCCCGGCGCGCCGTGGCGTGCTGTTCCCGGAGGACGTGCGGGTTCCGCGGTCGCTGCGCAAGAGCGTTGCCTCTCTCACCGTGACGCTCGACTCGGCGTTCCCCGCGGTCGTCGAGGCGTGTGCCCGGACCCCGCGGCCCGGCGGCTGGATCAGCGACGACATCGCCGACGCCTACGTCCGGTTGCACCGGCTCGGCTGGGCGCACTCGGTGGAGTCGTGGAGTCCTGACGGGCGCCTGGTCGGTGGTCTCTACGGCGTCGCGATCGGCGGGCTGTTCGCCGGGGAGTCGATGTTCCACGACGCGGCGGCGGGCGGCCGGGACGCGAGCAAGGCCGCGCTCGTCCAGCTGTGTGCACTGCTCACCGGAGCCGGGCCGGGCCGGCTGGTCGACGTGCAGTGGTTGACGCCCCACCTGGCGAGCCTCGGCGCGGTGCGCATCCCGCGAGCGGAGTACCTGCACCGGCTGCCGACCCTGCTCGAGCTGTCGCTGCCCGACGCCTGGGACTCGCCTGACGGCCCGGACAGGTGATCGACTGGGCCGGTACGGAGAGGACGTCGACGGAGGGACCACCATGAGCCAGGACCAGCACACGCCGACCGACCCGGCGACGCAGTACCGGCCGACGGACGAGCAGTCGGGAGACAAGATCCCGCACCCCGGTCCGACGGATGCGATGCCCCAGCAGCCGGACCACGGCGAGGACAGCTACACCGGCAGCGGGAAGCTGACCGGCAAGAAGGCGGTCATCACCGGCGGGGACTCCGGCATCGGCCGGGCCGTCGCGATCGCCTTCGCCCGCGAGGGCGCCGACGTCCTGATCGTCTACCTGCCCGAGGAGCAGAAGGACGCCGAGGAGACGATCAGCTGGGTCGAGAAGGCCGGCCAGAAGGGGGTCGCCCTGCCCGGCGACATCCGGGACGAGTCGTTCTGCAAGGAGATCGTCGAGACGGCGGTGTCCCAGCTCGGCGGAATCGACGTCCTCGTCAACAACGCCGCCTACCAGATGGCGCTCGACAGCTTCTCGGACCTGACCACCGAGCAGCTGCAGCGCACGTTCACCACCAACGTGTTCGCGATGTTCTGGATCACCCAGGCCGCGCTGCCGCACCTGCAGCCGGGCTCGACGATCATCAACACCAGTTCGGTGCAGGCCTACCAGCCCACGCCCGCGCTGATCGACTACGCGTGCACCAAGGCGGCGATCCTGAACTTCACGAGGGCGCTGTCCCAGGAGGTCGCACCCCAGGGCATCCGGGTCAACACCGTGGCACCGGGCCCGATCTGGACGCCGCTGATCCCGGCGACCCTGCCGGCGGAGCAGGTCGCCGAGTTCGGCGCCGAGACGCCGATGGGCCGCGCCGGGCAGCCGGCCGAGCTCGCGCCGGCGTACGTGTTCCTGGCCTCGCAGGAGTCCAGCTACATCACCGGGGAGCGGATCGGCGTGACCGGCGGGATGCCGCTGGCCTGACCGGCCGGGCCGACTGCCGGAGACACCAGGGGGGCCTCCGGGGGGAGGTCAGCGCGCGGCCGCCGGAACCGGTCCGGCGGCCTCGCGCTCGACCTCGCCGGCGACCTGCTCGGCGGCCCGCTCGACGTCGGCGTCCGCGTCGGCCCGGTGCCGCGCGGCCTCGTCGGCGATCTGTTGGGCCCGGTCCGCCACCTGTTGGGCCTGGTCGGCCACCACCTCGGCCTCGGCCGCCTCGTCGCTGGCCTCGATCAGCCGGAGCACCGCGTTCTCGAGCCGCTGGTGGGCGTCGTCGTCCCAGAAGTCCGGATCCGCGTGCATCCGCTCCAGCGTGGGGCGGATCGTCCGGCCGGCGTCGAACCGGTCGACCAGGCGCGGGTCCACGTAGCTGTTGCGCGCCACGGTCGGGGTGTTGCCGAGGTGGTCGGCGACGTCGCGCATCGCCGCGACGACCTGGCGCTTGCGGGCGGTCGCCGAGCTGCCCTCCTGGAAGTGCGCGGCGAGGGCGGCCGCGGCCAGGACGGTGCCGTGCCAGGTGCGGAAGTCCTTGGCGGACACGTCCTCGCCGACGACGTCGTGCAGGTAGTGGTTGATGTCGGAGCTGCTGACGTCGTACCAGCGGCCGTTCTCCCGCCAGGCCAGCAGTTCCGCGCCCCCGCCGTGGCGGCGCTTGAGCAGGGTCACCGCCTCGCGCACGCCGTCGTCGCGCAGGACGACGTCGCGCCGGATCCCGTGCTTGGCCGTGTACCGGAACTGGATCGCCCCGTCCCGGCCGACCCGCACGTGCTCCTTGCGCAGGGTCGCCAGCCCGTAGCTGCCGTTCTCCTCCGCGTAGGTCTCGCCGCCGATCCGGAAGAACCCCAGCTCCAACAGGCGGAACGCCGTCGCCAGTGCCTTGTCGCGCGGCATCCCCCGCAGCGACAGGTGCTCGCGGACCAGCTCTCGGGCGGCGGGCAGCTGGCGGGCCACGAACAGCATGTGGTCGTGCTTCTCCCTGTCCCGCTCGACCCGCCAGTCCGGGTGGTAGCGGTACTGCTTGCGGCCCTTGTCGTCCGTCCCCACCGCCTGGATGTGGCCGTTGGGGTAGGGCGAGATCCAGACGTCGCGGTAGGCCGGCGGGATCGCCAGGTGCGCGATCCGGTCGACGGTGTTCCTCTCGGTGATCCGGCGGCCCTCGGTGTCGGAGTACGTCCAGCCCTTGCCGGACCGCCGCCGGGTGAAGCCGGGGCCGTCCGGGGAGACGCGTCGAAGTCGGGCCATCCGAGCATCGTCGGACGTGCGGGCCCGCGGCGCAGCGCCGGGATCTGTGACGTGGGGTACACAACCGGCCACGAGCGGCAGCGGTGTTCGACCGGCACAGCGCGGCGTGGGAGGGTCGGCGGATGCCCGAGGTCGTCGTGATCGCCACCGTCCACCCCGCACCCGGCCGCCTGCAGGAGGTGGTGGACGTCATCACCGGCAACATCCCGACCGTGCACGCCGAGGACGGGTGCCTGCTCTACGCGCTGACCCGGTTCGACGACGCGGGAGTGCTCGTCTTCGTCGAGCGATGGGCCTCGGCCGAGGCGCTCACCGCTCACGGAGCCGCTCCGCACATGGCCGCGACCGGCGAGCGGCTGGCGCCCCTGATCGCCGGGCCCACCGAGGTCTGGACGGGCAGCGCCGTGCCCGCGGGGGACCCCGTCAAGGGCGCCGTCTGAGCCGATGAGCGAGCACCCGATCGGGCCGGTCGACGCGCTGCGGCGCATCGCGTTCCTGCTCGAGCGCGCGCAGGCCGAGACCTACCGGGTGCAGGCGTTCCGGACCGCGGCCGCTGTGCTGGCGCCGATGGATCCGGCGGACGTGGCGGCACGGGCAGCGGCCGGGACGCTGGCCGGCCTCAAGGGGGTCGGTCCGCGGACCGCCGCCGTCGCCGAGCAGGCGGTCGCCGGCGTCGTCCCGGACTACCTGCAGCGGCTGGAGGACGAGGCCGGCGAGATCGGGACGGGTGCGGGTGCCGAGCTGCTCGCGGCGTTGCGCGGGGACCTGCACACCCACTCGGACTGGTCCGACGGCGGCAGTCCGGTGCCGGAGATGGCGGCCACCGCGGCGGCGCTCGGCCACGCCTACACGGCGCTGACCGACCACTCCCCGCGGCTGACCGTGGCCAACGGGCTGAGCCCGGCGCGGCTACGCGACCAGCTCGAGCTGGTGGCCGCGGTCGACGCCGCGATGGACGGGTTCCGCCTGCTGTCCGGCATCGAGGTGGACATCGACGAGGACGGGGCGCTGGACCAGGATCCGGCGATGCTCGACCGCCTGGACGTCGTCGTGGCGTCCGTGCACTCCAAGCTGCGGATGGTGTCCGGGCCGATGACGCACCGGATGCTCGAGGCGGTCAGGGACCCGCACACCGACGTCCTCGGCCACTGCACGGGCCAGATGGTGACCGGCAGCAGGTCCCGCGGGGCGTCCAACCGCGCGTCCGGCCGGCCACCGAGCACCTTCGACGCCGGGCTGGTGTTCGCCGAGTGCGCGCGGCGCGAGGTCGCCGTGGAGATCAACTGCCGGCCCGAGCGGCAGGACCCGCCGGACCAGCTGCTGAGGCAGGCCGTCGACGCGGGGTGCCTGTTCAGCATCGACACCGACGCGCACGCGCCGGGCCAGCTGGACTGGCAGGCCCTCGGCTGCGACCGGGCCGTCCGGTGCGGGGTCGAGCCGGACCGCGTCGTCAACACCTGGGACGTCGACCGCCTGCTGGCCTGGACCTCGCGCAACCGCTGACCCGCCGGCGACTCGACCCGGAACGGGCCGGCCTCCGGTGGCGCGCCACGGCGACGGCTGGGAGCGCGGCTCTGGTCGGGCCGCGCCCGCGGGGAGAGGATCGGGGGATGCCCGAACTGCCCGAGGTCCAGGCGCTCGTGTCGTTCCTCACCGACCGGGCGGTGGGGCACACCGTCCGCCGGGTGGACCCGGCCAACTTCGCAGTGCTCAAGACGTTCGACCCACCGCTGACCGCCCTGGCCGGCGGGACCGTCACCGCCGCGCAGCGGCACGGCAAGTTCCTCGACCTCGGCGTCCGGCCGGCCGGCGCGCCCGCCGTGCTGCCCGGAGACGGCGCTCCGGGGCACGACCTGCACCTGGTGTTCCACCTGTCCCGCGCCGGCTGGCTGCGGTGGAAGGACGCCCAGCCGGACGCGCCGCCGCGCCCGGCCGGCGGCAAGAACCCGCTGGCGCTCCGGGTCACCCTCGACGACGGTTCGGGTTTCGACCTGACCGAGCAGGGCACGAAGAAGCGGTTGGCCGTCTACGTGGTCACCGACCCGGCGCAGGTGCCCGGGATCGCCAAGCTCGGTCCGGACCCGTTCGACCCGTCCTTCGACGCGGCGACGCTGGACGGCATCCTCGACCGGGCCGGGCGCTCGCAGCTCAAGGGCGTGCTGCGCGACCAGTCGGTGATCGCCGGCATCGGCAACGCCTACAGCGACGAGATCCTGCACGCCGCGCGGATGTCGCCGTTCAAGGCGGCCTCGACCCTGGGACCGGACGACCGGGCGACGCTGTTCGCGGCAGTCCGGGAGACGCTCGACGACGCTGTCCGACGCTCGGCCGGCCTCGCCGCCGCCGACCTCAAGGGCGAGAAGAAGACCGGACTGCGGGTGCACGCCCGCGCCGGCCAGCCGTGCCCGGTGTGCGGGGACACCGTGCGCGAGGTGTCGTTCGCGGACTCGGCGCTGCAGTACTGCCCCACCTGCCAGACCGGCGGCAAGCCGCTGGCCGACCGGCGACTGTCCCGCCTCGTCCGCTGACCCCACCGGCTCCCCGAGACCGCGTTCCGGCGGGGCGAGGGGACGATGGACGCCATGACCGATCCTGACCTGCCGTCCGTGTCCCCGGCCGACGTCGCGCCCGATGCGACAGTCCTCGACGTCCGCGAACCCGACGAGTGGGCGGGTGGGCACATCGCCGGCGCGGTGCACATCCCGCTCGGCGAGCTCGCCGACCGGCTGGCCGAGGTCCCGGACGGGCCGCTCGTGGTCACCTGCCGGGCCGGTGGCCGCTCCGCGCGGGCCACGGAGTTCCTGCGCGGTGCCGGCGTCGAGGCCACCAACCTCGACGGCGGGATGAAGGCGTGGGACGCCGCCGGCCGCGCCTACGTCCGCGACGACGGCGGCGTGCCCGAGGTCCGCTGACCAACCGGCACGTTGTGTCGCCGCCCGATAACGCCCGGTGAGGATTGACCGACTGCGTTCGGCAGCTCGGACGGCTGTGCACCGCGGCGTGGCCCGGATTGCGGCACTCCGGCCCGGAGATACGTTTGGTGCACCCCCGGGGGCGGCGCCAGGCGCTCGGCGACCGCCCCCGGAGGCTCCACTGCCCCACCCGGGAACCTGCCCGTGGGATGCGACACTTCCTCCCGTCACCGCCAGGTCCGGGAACCGAGGGTCCGATCCGCGACCGTCCGGCCGGGTGCACCGGGTCCGCCCGGTGGGAGTAGGAGCAGGGATGTCGTCGCGCGCACGCCGCGGGCCCGCCGCGCGGGGGCCCCAGGGCCCGGGCCGTACCGAGCGGCGGGACCGGCGCTCACGGCGCCAGGCCGACCACGTGCCGTTCGTCGCCCGCCCGTTCGCGGGGCTGCCGGGGGAGAGCGACTGGGTCGCGCTGCGGGAGTTCGTCCCGGCAGCGACAGCGACCGCGACCCTCAACCCCGGTTACCCCCCGCTGGAGGTGCGGATCGCCTCGGTGCTGCCCCTCGCGCACCCGGCGATCCGTCGCGTCGACGGCGTCGTCTGGCTCGGGTTGCAGACCGCCGCGGGAGGGGCGTCCGGCGATGCCAGCCGGGAGGTCGCCGATGCGCTGGAGCGATCGTTCGCCACGACGCCCGGCCAGCCGGTGGAGGCGCCGACCCGATTGGTGGCCGGTCCGCGGCTGCAGGACATGCTCGACCTGGGCGTCCCGTTCGAGGTGACCGTGCACGACACCCTCGACTTCTGGGTCGCGGACGCCGGCGAGCAGCCGGCCGAGGTCCTGTCCAGCCTCGAGCGGGCGAACCAGAGCCTGTCGCCCTGCGCCCGGGTGCTGCCGGACGCCAGTGCCTACTGGACGGTGATGGGCGACCGGACCTACCTGCGCTGGGTGCTGCCCGACGACGAGGACACTGCTCTCGACGCGTTCGCCCGGTTGTACGCGGGCGGCGGGGGATCGCTCACCGCGGACTCCCGCGTGCTCGGCTCGTTCCGCGCCGGGGGCCTGCTGGTGCCGGTCTGGGAGGTTCCGAGCGGGACGTCGGCGGAGCAGCTCGCCGAGCCGCTGACGGCGCTTCGCGGCCGGCTGGACGAGGCGCGCGCCGCGTCGACCCCGCTGAGCAGCGACGAGCGTCGTGCCCGCGCCGGCCTGGTCAGCCGCCAGTTCACCATCCACTGACCCGGGTGCCGGGTCAGTCGGGTCAGCCCCGTTCGGCGGGGTTGTCGCGAGTCGGGACGCCGGGGACTCACGACAACCCCGCCAGGGAGTAGATCAGCACTCGGAGACGACGCTGCGAGAGGTGGCGTCAGGTCAACGGGGCTCGGGTGGGTCGGGATCGGCCGGGTCGGCGGTCAGTGGCCGCTGGGTCCACGCGACGTCGTGCCACCGGCCGTTCTTCCAACCAATGTCCCGGAACACCCCGACCCGCTCGAAGCCGAGCGCGGCGTGCAGCCCCACGCTCGCCTCGTTCGGCAGCGTCATACCGGCCACGACCGTGCGGTAGCCGCGGGCGGCGAGCCGGGCGAACAGCGCCTCGTACAGCGCGCGCCCGCCACCGGTCCGCGACCGCCCCGGCTCCAGGTAGACGCTGACCTCACACGCCCAGCGGTAACCCGGCCGCGCCTTGTACGGACCGGCGTAGGCGTACCCGACCACGCGGTCGTCCTCGGTCAGGACCAGCCAGGCGTGGCTGTCCACCGCGGCGGCGATCCGCCGGGCCATCTCCGCCGGGGTCGGCGGCTCGGTCTCGAAGCTCACCGCCGTGTCGGTGGCGTACGGCGCGTAGATCTCGGCGCAGCGGGCGGCGTCCGCGGTCGTCGCGCCGCGGACCCGGCGCGTCCGGCCCGGGTCGCTCACGTCAGGACGAGCCAGGTCCGGCCGTCGATCAGCTCACGCGCCGCGTCCAGGTGCCCGGCGTGGCAGGCGGTCTCGGTGATGACGTGCAGCAGGATCGCCCGCAGGTCCGCTGGGCCCCACTCGCCGAACAGCTCCACCGGCCGCCAGGCGGGCGGGGCGTCCAGGTCCGTGGCGGCGACGATCGCGTCCGCCAGCTCGGTCTCCCGCCGGTAGAAGCCCAGGACGTCGGCGGCCGGAACGTCGGGACCGACCCGCCAAGCGCCGTCGCCGTCCTCCAGCTCGACCTGTTCGCCGGCGACGCCGGCGCGGAACCAGAACCGCTCGACGTCCAGCGCCAGGTGCTGGACCAGGCCGAGGCAGGACCACCCCGACGGCAGGACCGGGCGGCGCAGGTCGTCGTCGGACAGGCCGTCGAGGATGCCGAGGACGTGCGCCCGCTGGGCGGTCAGCGACCCGAGGAGCAGGTCGCGCTCGGCACTCACGACCGGCCCGCCGCGGAGCGGAGCAGCTCGGGGTCCAGGGACGCCGGTGCCGCGCCGGAGCGGGCCGCCCGGCGGGCCAGCGCCTGCACGGCCGCGTTGACCGGCGTCGGCACGCCGCGCCGCCGACCGAGAGCGACGATCTCGCCGTTGAGCCAGTCGGCCTCGATCGAGCCGGTCCCGCGGGCCAGGCTCTGCCAGCTCGACGACCCGCCGCGGCCCACACCGGGGACGGCGCGCACGCCCACCCGGTCGCCGCGGGCGGCCGCGTCCTCCTCGTCGGGAACGAAGGCGATCCCGGCCGCGGTGAGCGCCGCTCTGCCCTCGACCTGGACGGCCTCCACCAGGTCGTCGACGCCGTCGTGCCCGCAGAGCGCGTCGATGCCGTTGGCCAGGTTGCGCAGCAGCTTGCCGTACTTCCACCGCATCACGTCGTCGACCACGGGTGCGGCGAAGCGGGCCGCGACCAGGTCCGCGGACACCGCCCCGTCCACGTCGTCGGTGCCGGCGGGGTACCGGCCCAGCGTCAGCACGCCGGTGAGCGGCGCCATGAACTGCGCGACGACGCCCGGCTCCGTGAACGTCGACGCCAGGTAGACGCAGACCCCGTGCACCTCGGGCACGAACCGCAGCGCGGTCGGCTCGTTCGCCACACCGTTCTGCAGGCAGAACACCGGGGCGTCGCCGATCCAGTCGGCCCAGGTCTCCAGCGTGGACACCGTGTGCTGGCTCTTCACCGTCAGCAGCACGACGTCGTCGGGCCGGCGTTCCAGCTCCTCCGGTGCGCCGACCGCCGGGACGGCGGCGTCGACCGGGCCGTCCGGCGTCAGCAGGCGGAGCCCGCGCGCGCGCAGTGCTCTCAGCTGCTCGCCGCGGGCGACCAGCACCACGTCGGACCCCGCCTGGGACAGCCGAGCCCCGACGGCGCCCCCGATCGCGCCGGCACCCAGCACGACGTACCGCGTCACGCGGCCGCCCCCGCCGCGGCAGTCTCGCCCGCCGCGGCAGCGGCTGGTGCCGAGACCTCGACGGTCACCGGGTCGCGCCGGATCGGGCAGCTCATGCACCGCGGCCCGCCGCGGCCGCTGCCCAGCTCGGACCCGGCGATGCGCACGACGTCGATGCCCGCGGCCTCCAGCCGGGCGTTGGTCTCCACGTTGCGCTCGTAGGCGACCGCGAGGCGCCGGTCCAGCGCGAGGGTGTTGTTGCCGTCGTCCCACTGCTCGCGTTCGGCGGTCACCGGGTCCAGGCCGGTGTCGAGGTGGCGGAACCCCGGCAGCCCCAGGGCGTCGGCGGCGGCGACCAGGAACGGCGCCGGTCCGGTCACCCCGTCGGCGGTGACCGTCCACGCTTGCAGGGTGTCCGCGATCGCGGGGTACATCAGCACGGTGTCGACGTCGAGCATCGTGGTCACCGTGTCCAGGTGCATGGTCGCCCGCTGCTGGTGCACCGGCACGGCCAGCACCGTGTGGGCGGCGCCGGTGGCGAGCAGCGCCGCCGCGAGCCGCTCGACCCCGGCCGGTGATGTCCGCTCCCCGGTGCCGACGGCCACCACCCCGGACCCGAGCAGCAGCACGTCGCCGCCTTCCAGCGGTTCCAGGTCCGGGCTGTACACCGGCTCACCGGCGCCGGCGAACTCCGCGTGGTGGCGGTAGACCAGCCCCGTCAGCGATGTCTCCCGGCGCCGGGCCGGCATCGCCAGGCTGGTGACGGCGACCGAGGACCCGACCCAGGCGCTGGAGTCCCGGGTGAACAGCAGGTTCGGCAGCGGGTCCAGCACGAAGTCCTCGGGCGCGAGCAGACTGCCGACCAGCGTCGCGCCGACGGCCTGGCCGTGCCGGCCCACCGCGAGCTCGTCGTTGCGGATGCCCGCGGTCAGCACACCGGCCAGGTCGTCGGGATCCAGCGACTGCAGGACGTCCGTCAGCCGCCGGCCCAGCGCCCGGCCCGCGCGCGAGGCGGCGACCGCGTCGGCGATCGCGGTCGCGCGCGCCGCCTCGCCGCCGAGCACGTCGACCAGCAGGTCCAGCAGGTACAGCACGCGGACCCCGTGGCCGGCCAGTGTTGCCGCGAACGCGTCGTGCTCTTCCTGGGCCCGGCCGACCCAGGGGATGCCGTCGAACAGCAGGCTGTCGTTGTTGCGCGGGGTCAGCCGGGCGAGCTCCGGGCCGGGCCGGTGCAGCAGCACCGTCCGCAGGCGCCCCACCTCGCTGTCGGTGAACGGCGGGCCGGCGGGCGGCACGACGGGAAGGGCGGGCGCGGGGTGGACGGTCGGAGCGGGGGGCACATCGCGACGTTAACGGTCGGTATCTCCCCCACGGGAGGGGTCGGTGATGCACACTGACACCGCCGGAGCCGCGCCCGAGGCGCGGGGGTCACCTCCGCGCCGAGTGCGAGGTGGTGCACGCGATGGTCCTCACCCTTGTCCTGAACGCGTCGTACGAGCCGCTGTGCCTGGTCCCGCTGCGCCGGGCCGTCGTCCTCGTGCTCGCGGAGAAGGCTGTCGTCGTCGAGCAGGCGGACGCGGTCCTGCACTCGGAGCGACTCGCGGTCGCCGCTCCGACGGTCGTCCGGCTGTCCCGGTTCGTCCGCGTCCCGTACCACCGCTCGGTCCCGCTGAGCCGGCGCGCGGTGCTCGAGCGCGACGCCCACCAGTGCGCGTACTGCGACCGGCGCGCGGACTCGGTCGACCACGTCATCCCCCGCGCCCGCGGCGGCCGGCACGCGTGGGACAACGTCGTTGCGGCGTGCTTCCGGTGCAACCACCGCAAGGCCAGCCACCTGCTCGCCGAGCTCGGCTGGACGCTGCCGTTCACCCCGAAGCCGCCGCCGCCGACGGTCGCGCTGCTGGTCGGCGTGGCCCGCCGGGACCCGGCGTGGGACCGCTACCTGGCCACCTGGAAACCCGGGCCGACCGGCAACGAGCTCCCGCTTCCGGCGGCTTGACCGGCCGGACCGTGCGGCGCGTCCGCTCCGTCAGCCGCGCCGCAGCCAGCGCTGCGACAGCGCTGCAACGCTGGCCTCGGCGCATGGCCACGATCCAGGTCCGTGAGGTGCCGGAGAGCGCGTACGAGACTCTGCGGTTGCGCGCCCGGCGCGAAGGGCAGTCCATCCAGGCACACATGCGCGACCGGGTCGTGGAGATTGCCCGGTCCTGGCGGGAGTCGGACTACAGGCCTTCGGTGACCATCCGCAGGGTCACCTCGATCAGCGGGCCGGGGTCGGTCCGGGCGGGTAGCAGCACCTCGTCGAGCAACAGCAGGGACAGGCCGTGCACGGCCGCCCACGCCGCTGCCTCGGCTCCGGGCCGCCGCGCGGCGGGCAGCGCGCCGGCGTCGACGAGCTCGTCGAGGGCGGCGGTCAGGATCGCATAGGCGCGGTCCGGCCGGGGGTCCGGCGGGCATCCCACCGCGCCGGCGGGCGTCCCGTCCGCGTCGGCTGTCCCGTCGCCCACCGGTCCCGCCTGGTCGAAGCCGGCGAACCCCGTCCGGAACAGGCCCGGCTCGGCGAGCGCGAACCGGACGTAGGCGCGGCCGGTCGCCTGCAGCCGCGCGACCGCGCGCCGTCGGCCGGCCCGGCCGGGGACCTCGGCCACCGCGGCCGCCATCGCGTCGGCCAGCGCATCGCGGGCCTGCTGCGCGACCGCAGCCAGCAGGCTGTGCCGGTCGGCGAAGTGCCGGTACGCCGCGGTGGGGGACACCCCGACCCGCCGGGTCGCCTCCCGCACGACGACGCCGTCCGGGCCGGCCTCGCGCGCCAGTTCCACCCCGGCGGTGACGAGCGCGGCCGCGAGGTCGCCGTGGTGGTACGGGTGTTCCATGCCCCCAGTGTCACCCGCGGAAGTTGACGCTGTTGACATCGAGCCGCCGACCCGTCATGTTGATGCTGTCAACATGACGAGCCGGCCGACCGGCCGGCGGGGACGGGAGTCGACGATGAGAGCAGTGCAGCGCGGGCGGTACACCGTTCCTCAGGGGTCCGGCGTCGTGGTCTTCCTGATCGGGATGCGGATCAACGAGCTGCGCCGGGTGCGGACGTGGGCCCCGATCATGGCGGCGATGCCGAGGATGCTCGCCGAGCTGGCCCGCCGGCCGGACTCCGGGATGCTCAGCGCCCGGACGTTCGTGTCCGGCCGCACCGTGCTGGTCCGCCAGTACTGGCGCAGCGCCGAGGACCTGATGGCCTACGCCAAGGACCCGGCCTCGCAGCACCTGCCGGCCTGGCGGGACTTCAACACCCGGGCGCGGACCGCCGGCGGCGCGGTCGGGATCTACCACGAGACCTACGTCGTGGACGCGGACCACCTGGAGGCCATCTCCGTCGACATGCCCCAGAGCGGCGTCCTCGAGGCGCTCGGGTCGGTCGAGGTCAGCCGGTCGCGGACGAGCGCACGGGAGCGCCTGGCGTCTGCCCAGCGCTGACCTGGGGGGCCGGGTCCGGCGGGCCGCAGGGTCAGTCCGGCGGCTGGAGCACGCGCAGTGCCGGGAAGCGGGCGAACCCGTTGTCGCGGGTCACGAACGTCCCGCCCTGCTCGAGGGCGAGCGCCGCCAGGTAGGCGTCGGGTACGAGGTTGCCGCGTGCGGCGAGTGTCCGACACAGGCCCGAGAAGATGTTCCAGTGACGGTTGCCGGCCTCGACGGGGACCGCGGCCGGTGCGGCGCGCACGGCGTCGCAGAAGTCGAGGGCCCGGTCCGGATGCGAGGGGCTGCGGAAGATCCGGTGGTTCGTGACGATCCGCGCGAACCCGCTGAGCACCAGGCCGCTGATCCCGACCGGTTCCTGGCCCGCCAGAGCGGACTGCAGCCACGACGCCGCTCCCGGGTGCCCCACCGCGTCCTGGCGGAAGGCCGTGACGAACACGTTGACGTCAGGGATCAGCACGCGGCCACCCCGAGTCGCCGAGCGCTTCAGCGACCGCCTCCCGGTCGTCGAGGTCCACCAGCGGTCGGTCGGCTGGGTCGCCGTCGGTCGGCAGGGTCACCCGTGTGCTGGTGTCGGCAGCTCGGCGGCTCAGCGTGACCCGCAGCGAGTCGTCGATGATGTCGCCGAGTGACCGTCGCTGTGCCAGGGCCTGCCGACGCGCCTCCGCGAGCAGGTGGTCGTCGATCGTGACGGTCGTCCGCATCCGTTCATCATGACACCACTCGGGCGCATCGTGATGCGGCCGTCAAGCGGGCTGGACGACGTCCGCCGGGTGCGTCGGCGCGACCGGGGAGTCGTCGGTGCGCGGGAAGTGGCAGGCGACGGACCGGCCGTCGACCAGTCGCAGCAGCGGCTTCTCGGTGACGCACCGGTCCCGGGCCCACGGGCAGCGGGTGTGGAACGTGCAGCCGCTCGGCTTGTTGATCGGGCTGGGCACGTCGCCGCGCAGCACGATCCGCTCGCGGCCGGGCTCGTCGCCCTCCATCCGGGGCACCGCCGAGAGCAGTGCTTCGGTGTAGGGGTGCGCCGGGCGGCTGTACAGCTGGTCGGCGGTCGCGACCTCGACGAGCTCGCCGAGGTACATCACCGCGATCCGGTCACAGAAGTGCCGCACCACCCCGAGGTCGTGCGTGATGAACACGTACGTCAGTGACAGGTCCTCCTGGAGCTGGGCCAGCAGGTTCAGCACCTGCGCCTGGATGGACACGTCGAGGGCGGACACCGGCTCGTCGGCCACCAGCAGCTTCGGCCTGGTCGCCAGCGCCCGCGCAATCCCGATGCGCTGGCGCTGGCCGCCGGAGAACTCGTGCGGGTACCGGTCGACCGCGTCCGGGCGCAGCCCCACCATCTCGAACAGCTCGGCCACCCCGGCCCGGCCGCTGCTGCCGCGTCCCGCACCGGCCGAGCCATGGATCTCCAGCGGGTCGGCCACCATCGACCCGACGCGGCGGCGCGGGTTCAGCGAGGCGAACGGGTCCTGGAAGATCAGCTGCAGGTCCGAGCGGATGTCGCGCATCTCCCGCCGGGACAGCCGGGTGATGTCCCGGCCGGCGAACTCGATCCGGCCGGTCGTCGGGTCCAGCAGCCGCACGATGCAGCGGCCGAGTGTCGACTTGCCGCACCCGGACTCCCCGACCACGCCGAGCGTCTCCCCGGCGACGACGTCGAGGGTCACCCCGTCGACGGCGTGCACGACCTCGCGCCGCCCGACGCCGCCGGCGGACCGGCCGGCCGGGAAGTCCTTGCCGACACCGGTCAGCCGCAGCAGTGGCGAGCCGGTGTCCGACACCGGGTCCGCGGTTGCGCTCATGCGACCTCCACCGCCCCTCTCGCCTCGCGTGCGCGGGCGGCGGGCCGCTCCGTCAGCGGCAGCCAGCACGCATCGAGGTGCTCCGTGACGTCGCCGCTGGGGTGCAGCGGCGGACGCTCGTCGCAGCGGTCGAACCGGTGGCGGCACCGGCTGGCGAACACGCAGCCATGGCCCGCCTCGGCGGGGGTGACCGGTGCTCCGGGGATCGTCGGCAGCCGGCGCGAACGGCGGACGGCGCCGGGAGAAGGGTCGGCGCCGGGAAGGGGGCCGGCGCTGATCCGCGGCACCGACTCCAGCAGGCCCCAGGTGTAGGGGTGCCCGGGGGCGCCGAACACCCGTCTGCGCGGCCCGACCTCGACGGCTCGCCCGGCGTACATCACCAGGACCCGGTCGGCCATCTCGGAGACCACGCCCATGTCGTGGGTGATCAGCACCACCGAGGAGCCGTGGTCGGTGCGCAGCCGCCGGAGCAGGTCGAGGATCTGGGCCTGGCTGGTGACGTCGAGGGCGGTGGTCGGCTCGTCGGCGATGATCAGCGCCGGCTCGCACGACAGCGCCATCGCGATGACGGCCCGCTGCCGCATGCCGCCGGAGAACTCGTGCGGGTAGTTGTCCACCCGCCGCTCCGGGTTGGGGATGCCGACCTCGGCCAGCAGCTCGACCGCGCGGGCGCGGGCGGCCCGCTTCGACAGGTCCCGGTGCGCCCGCAGCTGCTCGGCGATGTGCCAGCCGACGGTGTAGACCGGCGTCAGGGCGGTCATCGGGTCCTGCGGGACCAGGGCGATGTCGCGGCCGCGGATCGACTGCAGGACGCCCGGCGCGGCACCGATCAGCTCCCGGCCGCGGAACCGCGCCGAGCCGGTCACCAGCAGGTTGGGGCTGGGCACCAGGCCGAGCATGCTCAGCATCGACACGCTCTTGCCCGACCCGGACTCCCCGACGATGCCGAGCACCTCACCGGGGCGCAGGTCGAAGGTCAGCTCGTCGACGGCCACGGCCGGCCCACCGCGGGCGCGGAAGGCGACGTGCAGGTCCTGGACCGAGAGCAGGGCACTCTCGCCTTCGGCATCGCGCGGACGGGTGCTCTCGCGTTCGACAGTTGGATCAGGCATGTCGCACCCTCGGGTCCAGTCGGGCGTACAGCAGGTCCACCACGGCGTTGGCCAGCACGACGAAGAAGGCGGCGTACACGACGGCGCTGATGATGACGGGCAGATCGGTGCTCTGCAGGGCCGAGAAGGTCAGCCGGCCGACGCCCGGCAGCGCGAAGACGACCTCGGTCAGCAGCGCCGACCCGCCGACCAGCGCACCGAAGTCGAGCCCGAACAGCGAGACGACCGGGATCAGCGAGCACCGCAGTGCGTGCTTGAGCAGGACGCGCCGCTCGCTGACGCCCTTGGCCCGCGCGGTCCGCACGTAGTCCTCCGACAGCGCGGCCAGCAGCTCGCCGCGCAGCACCCGGGCGTAGATGCCGGCGTAGAGGACGGCGAGGGTGAGCCAGGGGAACAGCAGGTGCAGCGCCCACTGGCCCGGGTCCTCGGTCAGCGGCACGTACCCCAGCGGTGGCACCCACCGGAACAGCGACTCGTGCAGGCGGCTCTGGGTGAGCAGGTTGACGACCTCACCGAGCCAGTAGACCGGCACCGAGACGCCGATCAGGCCGACCACCGAGAGCAGCGGATCGAGCACGCCGCCGCGGCTGCGGGCGGCCAGCGTGCCCAGGGTGATCCCCACCAGCATCCAGATCACCGCGGCGCCGATCACCAGTGAGAGCGTCACCGGGATGGCTTCCACGATCTGTGGCAGCACCCGCTGGCCGCGGTTGACGTAGGAGGTCAGGTCGCCGTCGACGAACAGGTGCTTCATCATCAGCGCGTACCGCACCGGCAGCGGACGGTCCAGCCCGAACGAGGCGCGGACCTGCTCGACCGTCGCCGGGTCGGCGTTGCGGCCGGCGATCCGGGCGGCCGGGTCGACGCCGGGGGTGGCGAAGAAGATGAGGAACGTCAGCGCGCTGATCGCGAACAGGATCAGCACGGTGCCGGCCAGTCGGCGCAGCAGGAACGCGATCACGGCTGGCTCACCCGGCCCCGCGCAGGCGGGCCTGCGGGTCCAGCGCGTCCCGGACCCCGTCGCCGAGGACGTTGAGCGCGACAGCGGTGACGACCAGTGCCAGCCCCGGGGCGACGGCGACAGCGGGCCTCGTGTACAGCAGGCCCAGGCCGTCGTTGATGATCGTGCCCCAGCTGGCGTCCGGCGGCTGGACGCCGATGGACAGGAACGACAGCGCCGACTCGGTCAGCATGTTGACCGCGGTCATCAGCGGCAGGAACACCACGACGGTCGGTGCCACGTTGGGCAGCACGTCGCGGCGCATGATCCGGGCGTCGCTGGCGCCGAGCCCGACCGCCGCACGGACGAAGTCCCGCTCCCGCAGCGAGAGCACCTGTCCGCGGATCGGCCGGGCCACGTAGGGCACGTAGATCGCCCCGATGATGAGCACCGGCAACCAGATGCTGCCCGAGTTGATGTCGACCGGACCGATGCTGACCCCGGTGCCGATCAGCACGATGGACAGGCTGATCCCCAGCAGGTACACCGGAAAGGCCCAGACCACGTCGAGCAGGCGGGACAGCACCGTGTCGACGATCCCGCCGAAGTAGCCGGCGACGATGCCGACCACCGCGGCGACCAGGCAGCACAGTGCCGCGGACACGAAGCCGATGAACAGGGAGTTGCGGCCGCCGTAGAGCAGCCGGGCCGCCACGTCCCGGCCCTGGCTGTCGGCGCCGAGGGCGTAGTGCGCCGGGTCCCAGGTCGGCCCGATCGGGGTGGAGCCGAGCCCCAGGCCGCCGGTGCTGGCCTCGATCACGTCGACCTGGCGGCCACCCACCTCCGTCGTCCCGGACAGGTTGGACCGGAACGGCTCGACGTGGGCGACGGAGCTGGCGTACAGCGGCGCTGCCACGCAGGCGGCGATCACCAGGACCAGGACCACCGCGGCGACGACCGCGGCCCGGTTGCGGCCGAGCTGCCCGAGCGCGGTCCGCCACGGGCCTCCCGCGGTGCCGGTGCGGACCACCGGCACCGCGGGGACGTCCGCGAGCTCGTCGAGACTGGTGCTCACTGCACCCAGAGCTGGTCGACGAGCATGTAGAACTGCTTGCTGAACTGGTAGTTGCCCACCCGCTTGGACGTGAAGTCCACCAGCTTCGGGGTGATCAGCGGCGCGACCGGCGCCTGGCCCATGATCTGCGCGTCGAGCTTGCCCCACTGCGGCTCGGCCGCGGCCAGCCCGCTGGTCTGCCCGGTCCTCAGTGCCTGGGCGATCCCGGCCTCGGTCGTCTTGTCGCAGTAGCCGGAGATGTTGATGCTCGAGTCGCTGCCCGGGTGGAAGCCCGCGCAGGACAGCAGCACGTTGATGAAGTCCGACGCCGCCGGGTAGTCCTGGTACCAGGAGCTCAGGCTGATCTGGACCTTGTTCTTGGTGTTCTGGATGTAGGTGAACTGGATGTTGCCCGACAGCTTGTTGACCTTGGCCTTGTAGCCGATGTCGTTGAGCACGCTCTGGACGTACTCGCCGATCGAGGCGTTCACGTCGTCCTCGGTGGTCACCACCGTCACAGCCTGACCCGCGGTCCCGGACTCCCGGACCAGCTGCCGGGCCTTCTCCAGGTCCGGCGCGGACCAGGTGGTGCCCGGGTTCTTCGTGTACTGGCAGCTGTCTGCGTGCCCGGGGAAGCCGGGCGGCAGGATCGTGCAGACCGGCGCGGCGAGGTTCTTGCCGCCGTAGAGCTGCACGACGGCGTTGCGGTCCACCGCGAAGTTCACGGCCTGCCGGGCCTTGAGGTTGTCGAACGGGGGGATCCGGGTGTTCATCGGCAGGTACCAGAACGCGGTGAGCTCGTTGACGTGCACCTGGTCGGCGAACTTCGTCCCGATCTCGTTGAGCCGGTCCGGCGGCGGCTGGTCGGCCAGCCAGTCGGCCTGCCCGTTCTGCACCGCGGTGATCTCCGCCTCCACCGTCTGGCCGAAGGACTCGACGATCGAGTCCGGGTAGCCCTGTGGCTGCGCGGCGCGGGACCACTCCGTGAAGTGCGGGTTGCGGTTGAGCACCAGCGAGCCGTTCCCGCTGGGGTTGTACGAGGCGACCGTGTAGGCGCCGGTCCCGGGCAGCGGCTTGGTGCCGCTGTCGGTGGCCGGTGACCCGGCCGGCAGGATCGTCGCGTGCGGGACGGCGAGCTTGTACGCCAGCTCCGGGTCGGGCGCGGTCAGGTTGATCGTCACGGTCTTCGCCGCGGCGTCCCCGACGACCCCCCCGGCGAGCGTGCACGTCTTCGGTGTCTTCAGGCACGCGTCCGCGCCGACGATCCCGTTGTAGAAGGTGCCGGCCGTCGGGCTGGAGACGGTGAAGATGCGGCGGAAGGACGCCACCACGTCGTCGGTCGTCACCGTCTTGCCGTTGCTGAACCTGATGTTGTCCCGCAGCGTGAACCGGTAGGTCCTGCCGCCGTTGGTCACCGCCGGCATCGCGGTCGCGAGGTCTGGCACGACGGTGAACGATGCGTCGCCGCCGACCTTCTGGAACGCGAGCAGGCCGTCGTAGGTGGTCTGGAACAGCTGCCAGTACTGCAGTGTGTAGTTGACCTGCGGGTCGATCGTGCCGGCCGCGGACGTCGCCGCCAGCTTCAGCGTCCCGCCCTTGTGCGCCTCCTGGAACGGGCTGACCGCGGCCGTCCCGGCGCCGGCGTCCCCGCTGGCCGGGACGCTGGCCGGGACGCTGGTCGCGGGCGCGGCGGAGCTCGAGGTGCCGGCGGCGGAACTGGCGCTGGCGCCGGGCTGGGCGGGCTGGGTGTTGGAGCAGGCGGCGAGGACCAGGGCTGCGGACAGCCCGGCCGCCGGGAGCAGGGACCTGCGTCGGGAGGTCATCGGGATCCGTTCTCTGAGGTCGCCAGCGCGGCCGCGACGGCGCGGTCCGGAGAGGTGGTCGTGGTGAGGAAGTCGTCGAGGACCGTCAGGTACCGCTCGGGTTCCTCGACGTGCGGCAGGTGGCTGGACTCCTCGAACAGCTCCCAGCGCACGTCGGGGATCGCGTCGAGGTAGGGCTTGACGCACAGCGGTGTCGCCTCGTCGTACAGCCCGGAGATCACCAGCGTGGGCACCGAGATCGAACCGACCCGGTCCGCGACGGTCCAGTCCGCCAGGCTGCCCACGACGTGGAACTCACTCGGTCCGTTCATCGTGTGGTAGACGGTCGGGTCCTCGGCCAGCTTGTCGAAGCTCGCGGCGACCTCCGGCGGGTTGGGGACGACCCGGCAGACGTGCCGGTCGTAGAAGGCCTTCTCCGCCTCTGCGTACTCGGCGCTGTCGGTCGTCCCGGCCTGCTCGTGGCGGCTGAGCGTCTCGTCGATACCCGGGGGCAGCTGCGAACGGAGCCGGTTGGCCTCCTTCACCCAGGTCCGCATGGAGGCCGGGGAGTTGGCGATGACCAGCGACTGCAGGCCGGCCGGTCGGGTGACGCCGTACTCGGCCCCGAGCATCCCGCCCCAGGACTGCCCCAGCACGGCGTGCCGGTCGGCGATGCCGAGGGCGGTGAGCAGGTTGGCCAGCTCGTCGAGGAAGAACTGCACCGTCCACTGCTCGGCCGGGGCGTCGGGGGCGTGGGTCGACAGGCCGCAGCCGAACTGGTCGTACTGCACGACCGGGCGGCCGGTACGGGCGGTGAGATCCGCGATCGCCAGCGTGTAGTCGTGCGGCACCCCCGGCCCGCCGTGCAACACCACCAGCGGCGTGGGCCCGGCCGGCTCGAGAGCACCGGTCACCCGGTACCAGGTCTGTCCGCCGGCGTACGGGACCGTGCCCGTGCGGGTCGCGGCAGCAACCATCGTTGTCCCCCCTTCGAGCGGGGCGGTCGCGGTCGTCCGTGCCGCACACCAGCCGGGCGAACGATTGCCCGCGAAATGGTCCGTTCGGCGACCATCGTGTTACGGCTGCGTTTCGTCCGCGGCGCGGCGCGAGACACCGGCCTGCTGCCGCAGCCGCGTTCGCCCCGCCGGTCAGCGCAGGGATGCGCGGGCCACGACCACCTGCTCGGGCGAGTGGTCGAGGACCGCGGTGCCGGCGACGATGCAGCACGCCCGATCCCACGGGCGGTGTTCGGCCAGGAAGCGGACCTCCTGGGCCATCCACTCGTCCCAGAACGACGCCGCCTCTGCGGCGTCGGGCTTCGTGCCTTCGGCGACGTCGCGCTCGAGTGCCCGCCGCCTGGCCTCGAGCGCGTCGGACTGCACCCACACCACCGCGTCGACCAGGTGGGACAGGTCGCGGCGGCCGATGCCGCTGCCCTCGACGAGCAGCCAGTCGAGGCCGGTCGGGACGGTGATGGCGCCGGGCCGGTCGCGCTCCTGCCAGGCCTCGGGGCGGTAGGACACCGGGTGGCCGGCGCGGGCCGGTTCCAGGACGTGGTCGGCGAGCAGGTGCTGCCAGTCGAAGAACGAGTGGTTCCAGGCCACGTCGTCGGTGTGCACGACCGCCGAGCTGGGCACCGCGGCGTGCAGCCGCCGGGCGAGGGTGGACTTGCCGGCGCCGCCCCGCCCGTCGATGACGACGACGGCCGGGCGACCGGAGGGCGCGCCGGTGGCCGCTCGGATGGCGGCGACCAGGTCGTCGAC
>CAXTBU010000002.1:27112-44072 GCA_964242885.1 uncultured Actinomycetales bacterium | reverse complement strand
GTGGCCGGGTCCTCGACGATGCCGCCGGCCGGGAACGGGTCGCGGGCCACGAACCCGGTCGCGCTGCTGGACCACACCAGGTGGACGGTGGTCCACCCGCGCTCGGCGGTCAGTGCCTGCAGGGCGGGGAAGTCGTAGTCGAGCGCCGCCAGGCGCTCCCGGCTCTGCACCGCCAACACCAGGTGGTGCGCGCCGGCGAACGCGACGTGCGGCGGGTAGCGCGGGTCCAGGTCGGCGGGCGTCCAGCGCAGCGCCGCCAGCGCCGCCTCGAGCTCGGCGGGCTCGGCCGGCCGGGTGCTGGCCGGCACGCTCGTCAGCGTGGCGGTCAGGCCGTCCGGCGTCTGCTGCGTCAGGACCGGGATCGGCCCGACGAGCGTGTCGAACAGCAGCTCGCCCGGCCCGTCCCGCTCGGCGAGGGCGACCGCCGTGGCGATGGTCGCGTGCCCGCAGAACGACACCTCCGCCCGCGGGCTGAAGTACCGGACCCGGTGGCGACCCGGGATGTCGGTGGCCTCGACGAAGGCCGTCTCGGAGTGGCCGAGACCCTTGGCGACCGCCAACCGCCCGGCGTCGGGCAGCCCGGCGGCGTCCAGCACGATCCCCGCCGGGTTGCCGCCCCGGCCGCCGTCCGGGAACGCCGTGTACGCCAGCGGCGCGGCAGACGGGGCGGACGCGGGCGCGCCGGTCGAGCTGTCCACCGCCACCTCCGCTCCGGGACCCCGTCGAGGTCCCGCGCTCCCAGCCTCCGGTGCGGCCCGCCCGGGCGCAATGCATCGACGCGGCTCCGCGGGGCGGCGCGGACGCAGGCCGAACCCGGCCGCGGACCGGTGCGGTGTCGGCACGCGTCGGCTCGGGGGTGCGGCCGGGTCAGGGCGCGGGCCGGCCGCGGACCAGGGATGCCAACACGACGATGTTGTCCACGTAGTGGCCGCTGGCGTCGTCGAACTCGCCGCCGCAGGTGATCAGCCGCAGCGCCGCGTGGTCGGTGTTGCCGTACACCAGCTCCGAGGGGAAGCGGGTCTTGCGGAACCGGCGGACCTCGTCGACGGCGAAGACGGCCACCGAGCCGTCGGCCCGGGTGACCAGGACGGTGTCGCGGGGCCGCAGGTCGCCGAGCCGGAAGAACACCGACGGCCCGTTCGCCGCCGAGTCGACGTGGCCGGCGAGCACCGCGGGGCCGAGCGCCCCCGGCGTCGGGGAGTAGCGGTACCACCCGGCCTGGTCGTAGGTCGGTCCGCGGGGTGGCACCTCGAGCACGCCGTCGGGGGTGATGCCGAGCCGGAGCAGGTCCGACCGCACCCCGATGGCCGGGATCTCCAGAACCGTCGGCGCCGAGGCCGCGAGAACCGGCCCGGTACTGCGCGGCCGGCTCGCCGGCACGCCGGGAGCTGTGGTCGGCGGGGGCGGGGGCACGGTGGAGCGCGCCTGCGCGGGGGTCGCGGTCGGCGAGGCACTCGTCGCCGTGCTGGCCGGGAGCTCAGGCCGCGGCTCGGCCACGCGCTGCTGGACAGCGACGCCGACCACCAGGCAGGCGACGCCGGTGCCGGCCAGCACCGCGCTCACCGCGGTGCGGACGGTGCTGCCGCGCAGCCCGGTCAGGTCCGGCGACCGGACCGCGATCGGACCACGGCCGCGCCGGCCCCTGCCGCGATCAGCACGCCGCCGAGCGTCAGCAGCCACACCTGCTCGACCCCCGCGGTCGAACCACCGCCGGCCTGCACGCCCCCCGTGGGAACGCGGGACACCTGGTCGGACCGGTTGTCGGAGCCGGACCCGGACCCGTTGTCGTTCCCGGATCCGTTGTCCGAGCCGGACCCGGACCCGTTGTCGTTGTCGGAGCCGTTGTCGTTGTCGGACCCGTTGTCGTTGTCGGACCCACCGCCCGAGCCGGGGCTGTCGGTCGGTCGCGGGGACCGCGAGCGGCGCGGGGTGCTGGTGGGCGACGGCGACTCGGGACCGGCGGACCGGCTCGGCGACGGGCTACCGGTCGGGCTGCGGGTGGACGTCGCGGTCGGGGAGGGCGAGGCGGAGGGGCTGGCCGGCGTCGTCGGGCTGGCCGAGGGACTGGGGCCCGCGATGGGCACGATGGTCGTGGTGATCGAGGTCTGGCAGGTGACGACGGTGCCGCCGGGGTTGCCCGTGCCGTTGCACTGGTTGACCCGGATCGGGATGGCATCACTGATCGTCGACGCGGTGCCAACCGTGCACGCGACTCCGCCGCCGCCCCCGTTGCCCGAGCCGTTGCACTGGGTCACGGTGGCGCCGGTGGTCGTGGCCGG
Organism: uncultured Actinomycetales bacterium; assembly: GCA_964242885.1. Lineage (GTDB taxonomy): Bacteria > Actinomycetota > Actinomycetes > CAXTBU01 > CAXTBU01 > CAXTBU01. Next base: position 41,793 of record CAXTBU010000002.1, on the reverse strand, counting down.
GAACGGGACGCAGGTGTTGGACCCACCGCCGGTGGCGGACCCCACGCACTGGTTGACCGTTGCATCGGTCACCGGCTGCGCGCCGGGGGTGTCCGCGCTGATCCGGTTGGTGATGTTCACGGTGCAGCGGATCGGGTGGGCGGCGTCGTTGTCCGAGCCGTTGCACTGGTTGACCTGCGTGACGATGTCGGTCGAGGTCCGGCTGTCGTCACCCGTGCAGGGCTGGTTCGCGCAGACCCGGGTGACGGTCACCACGGAGCGGCGGGTGTCGCCGTCGATGGTGTTGACGATCGTCACGGCGCACTCGAGGACGGTGGTGGCGCCCAGCGAGCCCGGTCCGTGGGCGTTGCACTGCTCGAAGGTCACGTTGGCTGCCTGGGCCGGCGGTGCGGGGGTCAGCCCGGTGATGCCGATCGCGGCGGCGATCACCAGCAGCGCCAGCAGGGCCGCGTGCCGGACGCGCCGGGGCGCCGGGGCGGCGGTCGGATCGGGTGCAGTTCTCATGCGGTCACGCCCTCACGGGTTCGACGTGTCGAGCCCAGGGGAGAGCAACCGAGCACGAGGCAACACCAGCATCTAGTGATCAGTTGATCACGATGCGTGAACGTACCGGGGTAACCGGGACCTGTCAACGAGTCCGACCTGCCACACTCCGATCGCGTGCCCACCACTCCCGCCGCCGACTGGCTGGCCGACGCCGTCGTCTACGAGATCTATCCGCAGTCGTTCGCCGACTCCGACGGAGACGGGATCGGCGACTTCGCCGGTGCGCTGGCGCACCTGGACCACCTGGCCTGGCTCGGGGTGGACACCGTCTGGTTCAACCCGTGCTTCGTCTCCCCGTTCCGTGACGCCGGGTACGACGTGTCCGACTACGACCACGTCGCACCTCGCTACGGCACCGACGAGGACCTCGTCGCCTTCGTCGACGCCGCCCGGGAGCGAGGCATCCGGGTGCTGCTCGACCTCGTCGCCGGCCACACCAGCAGCGACCACGCCTGGTTCGCTTCGTCCGCGGCGGATCCGGGCGACGACCGCTACATCTGGTCCGACCGCGCCGGACCCGGGTTCGTGGCCTCGCCCGGCACCCGGCCCGGCTTCTACCTGCGCAACTTCTACGACAGTCAGCCGGCGCTCAACTTCGGCTACGCCCGGACCGACCCTGCCGAGCCCTGGCGGCAGCCGGTCGACGCGCCCGGACCGCTCGCCAACCGCGAGGCGCTGCGCCGGGTGATCGCCCGCTGGTGCGACGTGGGGGTGTCCGGGTTCCGCGTCGACATGGCGTTCTCGCTGGTGAAGGACGACCCGGGGTACGTCGAGACCACCGCTCTGTGGCGAGAGCTCCGCTCGTGGCTGGCGGGCGCGTACCCGGAAGCGGTGCTCCTGCCCGAGGGTTCGGAGCCAGTCCCGGTCGACGGGCCGGCCCGGACGGGCTTCGACGCCGACTTCTGGCTGGTGATCCTGGACGAGCACGCCTCGCTGTTCGACAACGGCGGCGCGGGCACCCAGTCCGCGCACGAGCCCCCGCCCGGCGGCTGCTACTTCGACGAGGCCGGCCTCGGCTCGGCCCGGCCGTTCGTGCAGGCATGGGCCCGGCACCGGGAGCGGTGGGGACCCGACCGCCCGGTCCTGCTGGCCAGCTCCGACCACGACTTCTCCCGGCTGGCCTGCGGTTCGCGGACCCCGGAGCAGCTCGGTGCCGCCTGGACGTTCCTGCTGACCTGGGGCACCGTCCCGTCGATCTTCGCCGGGGACGAGATCGGCGTCCGCTACCTGCCGGGCCTGCCCGACGTCGAGGGCAGCGTCTGGGAGCCGACGTACAACCGGTCCGGCGCGCGAACCCCGGTGCAGTGGGACACCTCGGCCAACGCGGGCTTCTCCACCGCCCCGGCGGACCGGCTGTACCTGCCGGTGGACCCGTCGCCGGACCGGCCCGACGTCGCGACCCAGCGAGCCGACCCGGGCTCGACGCTGCACCTGGTCCGTCGGCTGATCGCGCTGCGCCGGGCGACGCCGGCACTGGGCACCCGGGCGGGCACGGACGTCCTGGGCGACGGCTACCCGTTCGTCTACACCCGCGGCGGCACCCATCTGGTCGTGGTCAACCCGCGCCGGGAGCCCGCGGAGCTCGAGGTCGGCGGGCTGCGGGTGGCGGACGGGTTGCTGGTCAGCGGCGTCACCGTCGCCGACGGCGTCGTCCGGGCGGACGGATTCGGGTACGCGGTGTTCGCCCTGGCGACCTGAACAGCCCCGCGCGTCCGTAGGCTCGCCACCCGTGAAGGGATTCGCCTCCGACAACTACGCCGCCGTCCACCCCGACGTCGTGGCGGCCATGGCCGACGCGAACGGCGGCCACGCCGTCAGCTACGGCGACGACCCGGTGACCGCGCGCGCCGAGGAGCTGCTGCGCCGGCAGTTCGGCGCCGAGGCCACCCCGCTGCTGGTGTTCAACGGCAGCGGCGCGAACGTGCTGTGCCTGCGGACGCTGTGCAAGCCGTGGGAGGCCGTGGTCTGCGCGGACACGGCGCACGTCAACACCGACGAGGGCGGCGGACCGGAGATCACCGGCGGCCTGAAGCTGCTGACCTGCCCGACCCCGGACGGCAAGCTGACCCCGGACGGCATCGCCCGGTGGCTGCCGAGCATCGGCAACGTGCACGCCGCCCAGCCCCGCGTGGTCACGGTCACCCAGTCCACCGAGCTCGGGACCCGGTACGAGGTCGACGAGCTCAAGGCGCTCGGTGAGTTCTGCGCCGCGTCCGGCCTGCTGTTCCACGTCGACGGGGCGCGCCTGGCCAACGCCGCCGCCGCCCTGGACGTCGGCCTCGGCGACCTCGCCGGCGGCGTCGGCGCGACCGCGGTCAGCTTCGGCGGCACGAAGAACGGCCTGATGTTCGGCGAGGCGGCCGTGTTCGTGGAGCCGGCGACCGCGCCGCCGGCGCCGTTCGTCCGCAAGCAGCTGCTCCAGCTGGCCAGCAAGCACCGCTTCCTCGCCGCGCAGTTCGTCGCGCTGCTGGAGGGCGACCTGTGGCGGCGGCTCGCGTCGCACTCGAACGCGATGGCGGCCCGCCTCGCCGATGCGGCCGGCCGGGTCGACGGCGTCCGGATCACCCAGCCGGTGCAGGCCAACGGGGTCTTCGCGGTCCTGCCGCCGGGTGCCGCGGACCGGCTCCGGACCCGCTGGAAGTTCTACACCTGGAACGAGACGACCGGCGAGGTCCGCTGGATGTGCTCGTGGGACACCACCGCCGAGGAGGTCGACGCCTTCGCCGCCGACCTGGCGACCGTGTGCGCGGGCGGTGAGCTGCCCCCGATGGACGGCGAGCCCCGCCCGGTCTGACGTGGGAGTGCGCATGGATTCCGCAGACGCCCCACCCAGCGCAGGGCCGGGCCGCAGCGCCGACCGGTACCCGGCCGACGGCCCGTCGGATACCGCGTCAGCGATCCTGTCGGCGTGGCTGTGGGACAACCCGTGGCCGGGCTACTCGAACGCGCTCAACGACCGCCCGTCCGATTGCCTCAGGATCTGGGCGACAGCGCCGACACCACCCGGTCTGGTGGCGGCCTTCGACCATGCAGGAGTCGCGGATCGGGTGGTCGTCGAGCGGGCCTCGTTCACGTCGGAGGAGATGCTCGAGGCCGCGCGCACCTTCCCGCTCTCTGTCGGGCTGGAGGCGGTCGGCGCGGACCAGCGTGGCCGGGGAATCACGGTGGGGATCGCGTTCGACGCGCCAGCCCCCACTGTCACGTCCGTGCCCATCGGGTCAGGCGTCGCCGTCCCGGTCGTCGCGGTCACCCGGTCCCCGGAACCGAAGCCAGGGGACCCCGGCCCCGCCGACCTCCGCGGACTGGAACCGTCAGGCAGGTAGCCGCGTTCTCGTCTCGATACGAGGGCCGTAGCCAGGGCGCCCTCCCGGGTCAACTAGGCACCCCCGATCGACCCGGGACGTCGTCGGCGCACCACAGCACCGGTGACCGTCCCGATTACGGGGCCCCGGGGAGACTTTCGCAGGCGATGCGGTCGTTGTCCTGGTCCAACTTGGCGACGTCGCCGTAGTACGGGTAGTAGCGGTCGAACCAGTCCTGGGAGGCCCGCCAGGTCGCGAAGTCGGTGCAGTTCTTGGTGTCGCCGGGGTTGGTGGGCTTGGTGGGCGGGGGTTTGACCAGGCCGCCCTTGCTGCTCCAGGCGGCGGTGTTGTTGGTCCGGTAGATCACGAGGTTGCCGTCGTTCTGCATGACCGCGCGGGCGCCGGAGCTGCGGCTGCCGGAGGCCCACACCGGGCGAGCGGCGGCGGTGGTCAGGACCAGGTTGCCATCGGTCTGCATGGTCAGGGTGCGGCCGCCGCGGCCGGTCGTGCCGGTGGCCCAGATCGCCCGTCCGGTGCGGGGGTACATGACGACGTTGCCGTCGGACTGGACGGTGACCCGATAGGCGCCGCTGGGGGACCGTAGCTGCTGGTTGACGGTGAGCCGCTGGCCGCTGCGCAGGGTGTCCGACGGCGCGGGCGCCGGCGGGGGCGGCGGTGGGGTCGCCGGGTGCTGCCTGCTGGACCAGATCCCGGCGCCGCCCGCGCGGTAGACCACGACGTTCCCGTCGTCCTGGACGACGGTCCGCGCGCCAGCGTTTCCGGCGGTCCCGGTGGCCCACACACCGCGGTTGCCGGCGGCGTAGAGGACGAGGTTGCCGTCGCTCTGCTGGATCAGGCGGACTCCGCCCTTGCCGTTGGTGGCGCTGCTCCACACCGCCCGGCGGGCCGCCGTGTAGAGGACAACGTTCCCGTCGCCCTGCACGATCAGGTAGTACCGGCCGTGCCGAGACCGAAGCTGCTCGTTGGTGGCCACCTGCTGCCCCGAGGTCAGGACACCACCGGTCGGGGCCGCCGCCGACACCGCGGCGGGCAGCGCCGGGCTCGCGGACGCGACTGGCGCCCCACCCGCACCGACCGTGCCGGCGGTGAGCACCGCCCAGAGCAACACCTGTGACCCACGCCCCAACCGGTTCATCTGCTGCTCCCGCGCTCGACGCTCAGTGATCGCGGCGATCCTGTCCGACAACCTCGCACCGCACAACCGGTCGCCGATCTCGGCTCACGGGTGCCGTCAGGTGAGCCGGCAGATCGGGCCACCGAAGCGGGCCACAGCGTCGAGGACGTCTTGGGCGGTCGCGGTTGTCGACTCAGGTGAGAAGACCAGAGGGGTGCCGTACCGGCCTGCGATGGCTGCGGGATTGCGGCCGATGCGTTCGGAGCCCAAGCGCGTCGACGGGATGAACGGGACGGTGACTCCTGGTCGTGGGACGAACGTGACCACCTGCCGGTTCCATCGAATCCGGACGAGCCGGACGTCTTCCAGGCTTGACCATGGGACCGTGTCGCCGTCACCGACCTCGACTCCGGCCGGGCCGATCGTCAACAGTGGGATGGACCGCGGCCCGGACCGGACACAGTCGATCACGCTCAGCAGCAGTCCGACCGCGGTCAGGGCTATGGCGGCCGCGGCGAACCACCCGGTCATGGAACCGGTCAGCCAACTGCCCACGTAGGACACGAAGCTGCCCGAGAGAATGACCAACAGGAGCGGCTGACCGTGCCGCGAACGCCGGACCACCAGGTTCTCGACGTCGCTGGTCAGGTCCACGGTCGCAGTGTGACCACCGCTCACCGGGCCGGCTCAATTTCGTCCCCAAGCCACCCGGTGAACCGTGCTCGCAGTCGACTCCGTCGTGGTCGCGGTACCAGTCCTACTCGGGGTCGACGCCCTGGGTGTAGGGGCCCCGGAGCAGGCCATCGGCCTGCTCGGTCAGGGATCAGCGTCGAGCGGGTCGCAGCGCTGACCGGGTACGGCCGACGTTGGTTGACCGCGCGGGAGCGTCGTTCAGCTGCCGGTTGAACCGATTGGGCAAGACGTCGGCCTCCAGGTAAGACCACCCCTGGGGTCCCCGGGTGCCCGCGGCACCGGATGGTGTGCCCCACTTGTCGGACCGGTGTGTCAGCGTGTGAGCGAGGGCGCTGTCGCGGCCCCGCGAGGACGCGCGGTGCGGCCCCGCCCACCGCAGCGGAAGTCCAGCGCCGGCGCCGCTCCCTCGGGCAGGCGGAAGTAGAAGTACTGCGTCAGCTGACCGGCCTTCTCCGCCGGCGTCATCTGTGCCAGCAGCTCGTCGACCTGGGTCTGGATCGTCACCGTGTCCCCCTCGGACGTCGTCGTCGGAGCCGCATCGTGCCGCCCGACCCCGACGGGTGAACCTCCAAACGAACGTTTGACCAAAGCATCATTTGGGTGTCAGGCTCGTACCGATGACCGACGAGCCGAACCGGCGGGACGCGATGCGGGCGCTCGCGCACCCGCTGCGCCTGCGGATGCTGTCGCTGCTCACCGGCGCAGAACTGAGCGCGGCCGAGGTCGCCCGCGAGCTGGGCACCACCCAGGCCAACGCCAGCTACCACCTGCGCCGGCTGGCCGCCGCGGGGCTGGTCGCCGACGCCGGCGAGGTGGCGGTGCGCGGGGGCCGGGCCCGCCGCTACCGGCACGTGCCGGCCGGCGCGGCGCCGCGGTCCGACGGCACCGGTGTCGCTCCGGCCGGCCCCGGCGGCACCGACCGAGCGGCGCTCGCGCACGAGGTCGTGCAGGCGCTCGCGGGTGAACTCGTCCGGCGGGACCGCGAGCGCGATCCCGCCTGGTCCGTGCACCTCACCGACGCCGAGCTCTGGGTCGAGCCCGGCGTGTGGGCGCGGGTCGTCCACGACGTGTACGAGGCATCGGTGGTGCTGCACGACCGGGCTCGCCCACCGCGGACACCCGGCACCCTCCGGGTGAACGCCTCGATGGTGCTGTTCGCGATGACCGGCGGGACGGAGCCGCCCGTGCCCGCGGCAGCACCCGACCGGACCGGCGGGGCGGAGATCCGGTGAGCAATGCTCTGGACACCTGGGCGCCGCTGCGGTCCGCGCCGTTCCGCGCACTCGCCGCGGCCCGCGTCGTCAGCATCCTCGGCGGAGCGGTCGCGCCGGTCGCGCTGGCCTTCGCGGTACTGGACCTCACCGGGTCGGCGACCGACCTCGGGATCGTGGTCGGCGCGCGGTCGCTGGCCAACGTCGCGTTCCTGCTGCTGGGCGGGGTCGTCGCCGACCGGCTGCCCCGACACGTCGTCCTCGTCGGCTCCAGCCTCGCCGCCGCGCTCACCCAGGGCGTGGTCGCGGCCCTCGTGCTGTCCCGGACCGACTCGATCGCCCTGCTCGCCGTGCTGTCCGCGGCGAACGGGGCGGTGTCCGCGTTCGCCTTCCCCGCCGCGGCGGCCCTGCAGCCGCAGACCGTCGACCGCGCGCACATCCAGCAGGCCACCGCCCTGGTGCGGATCGGGGTCAGCGCCGCGATGGTGCTGGGCGCATCGGTCGGCGGTGTGCTCGTGGCCACCGTCGGCCCGGGGTGGGGGATCGGGCTGGACGCCGCCAGCTTCCTGGTCGCCGCCGGGCTGTTCGCCCGGGTGCGGGTCCCGGCCGCGAGCGAGCACGCCCGGTCCGACACCCGGGTCTGGACCGACCTGGTCACCGGCTGGGGCGAGTTCACCTCGCGGACCTGGCTGTGGGTGGTGGTCGTCGCGTTCCTGGTGATCAACGCGCTGATCGCCGGGTGCACCGGCGTGCTCGGCCCGCTGGTCGCCGACGGTTCGGTCGGCCGTGCGGGATGGGGCCTCGTGCTGTCCGCGCAGGCCGCGGGGTTCGTGGTGGGCGGCGTCGTCGCGCTGCGGCTGCGGATCCGGCGCCTGCTGCGGTTCGGGATGGTGTGCGCCGCCGGCGAGGCGCTGCTGATGGCCGCGCTCGGGCTGAGCCCGGTCCTGCCGGTCCTGCTGGTCACCGCCTTCGTCGGCGGGTTCACCATCGAGCAGTTCGGGGTGGCCTGGGAGACCTCGATGCAGCAGCACGTCCCCGCCGACCGGCTGGCGCGGGTGTACTCCTACGACATGCTCGGCTCGATCCTGGCCCTGCCGTTGGGCGAGGTGGCCGCCGGGCCGGTCGCGGAAGCGGTCGGCCTGGACGTGGCGCTGGTCGGGGCCGCGGTGCTGGTGGTCCTCGCCACGGCGGCCGCGCTCACCAGCCGCAGCGTCCGGGACCTGCCGAACACCGCGCTGGAGCCCGGCTCCGGTGCCGCCGGTGCCCCGACCGGCGTCATCGCCGGGCAGCCACCGTCAGCAGGACCGTGACGATGTCACCGTCGTCGATCTTCTCGGCCCGGCGCACCGCGTCCTTGACCGGCACGACGTACAGCCCGTCCTTGGGGAACAGCGAGGTCGTCCAGGTGGTGCCGCCGATCCGCGCCCGGACCGGGATCATCCCCCAGCCGTAGGTCACCGCCGTGGACACCGCGCGCAGATGCGCGGTCTCCTCCTGGGGGACCGTCACGAAGTGGAACGGCGACGGACCCCGCCAGTGCCACACCTCGCCGGTGACGTCGAGGTCCATCCCGGCGGGCTGGCGCGTCACGGACTGTCCTGGGACGCGGCCTTCGTCATCCTCCGCACGGTAGGGCGCTCCGACCGCCCCTCGCCGTCGGGCAGCGCGAGCCGGGTGATGCCTCGCCCACGGTCGCGCGGGGACGGGGGGACCGCACACCGACGGCTCGTGACCGGCGACCCCGTGCGACGGTGTCGGCATGAGCCGAGACCCGCGGTCGACCGCGCCCTGCCCCGAGCCGGTTCGATGAGCGACGCGCTGCCGCGTGGCGTGCGGCCGCAGGCGCCCGGCCCCGGCCAGGAGTCGGTCTGGGACTACCCGCGCCCGCCGCGGCTGGAGCGCACGCCCCGCCGCATCCGGGTGGCGGTGCGCCGCGCCGACGGCAGCGAGCTGCTCGTCGCCGACACCACCGACGCGTTCCGGGTGCTGGAGACCAGCCATCCGCCGACCTACTACCTGCCCGCCGCGGCGATCGCCGCGGGCGTGCTCGCACCGGCGGCCGGGTCCAGCTGGTGTGAGTGGAAGGGCCGGGCCCGGTACGTCGACGTGGTCGACCCGGTCGACGGCACGGTGCTCGCCGCTGCTGCCGGGTGGCTCTACGACGAGCCGACCCCGCCCTACGGCGAGCTCGCGGGGGCGGTGGCCTTCTACCCGGGCCGGGTCGGCGCCGCGACCGTCGACGGCGAGGTGGCCCGGCCACAGCCCGGCGGCTTCTACGGCGGGTGGGTGACCGACGACATCGCCGGCCCGGTCAAGGGCGCGCCGGGCTCGAACGGCTGGTGACCGAACGGCGCGACCGGTGGGTCAGCAAGTACGCCGAGCCCTGGACTGCCGCTCTCGGCGACCTCAAGCGGGAACTGGAGAGTCCGATGGAGAAGGTGTTCGAGATCTACATCCGAACCACCCCCGAGCGGCTGTGGGAGGCCATCACGGACAGCGAGATACGCAGCAGGTACAACTTCGGGGCCTGGATCCGGTCGGACTGGACGCCGGGATCGCACTACGTGCAGGGCCACCCGGGATCCGCGGAACCGCTCGGGGAGGGCACCAACGACGTCGTCGACCCTCCCCGCCGGCTGGTGCAGACCTGGACCGCGCAGTGGAGCGACGAGGTGCGCGCGGAGGGCCCGACCCGGGTCACCTGGGAGATCGAGCCGGTCGGCGACTCCTGCCGGCTGACCGTCACCCACGACCAGCTCCGCGACGGCGCGAGCAACGAGCTGTACGGCGGCTGGCCGATGATCCTGTCGGGGCTGAAGACCTGGCTGGAGACCGGGACGCTGCTGACCACCCCGGGCTCACTGATGTACTCCTGAACGACCGGAGAACCCCGCTCGCCGACCAACGACCGGAGAGCCCGCTCGGCTGACCGACCGGAGAGCCGGCTCGGCTGACCGACCGGAGAGCCGGCTCGGCGGCGGCGCCCGCGCCGTGGGGACGTCAGCGGGTCCCGCGCCTACGGTGAGCCGGTGTCCGGGAACCCTGCGCAGCGGTCCCGACCGACCGCGACGACTGCGCTGGCCGTCGTCCCGGCGCTGGACGAGGCCGACCGCATCGCGCAGACCGTCCGCGCGCTGCTCGCCACCGCCGAGGTCGAGACGGTCGTGGTGGTGGACGACGGGTCCACCGACGACACGGGCGCCCTCGCCCGCGCGGCCGGCGCGGTCGTCGTCCGGCACGACCGCAGCCGGGGCAAGGCCGCGGCGATGACGACGGGCGTGGACGCCCTGGTCGGTGACCGGCGCCCGGTGCTGTTCGTCGACGCGGACCTGGCCGAGTCGGCCGGCGCGGCCGGTGCCCTGGTCCGCCCGGTGCTCGGCGGGCAGGCGGACATGACGGTCGCCATGCTGCCCCCGCAGGTCCGCGCCGACGGTACGGCGGCCGGTGGGTTCGGGGCGGTGGTCGGGCTGAGCCGGGCGGGCATCGCCCGCGCGACGGGCCTGCGCCCCGAGCAGCCGCTGTCCGGCCAGCGCTGCCTGACCCGGGAGGCGCTGGCGGCCGCGCTGCCGCTGGCGCGCGGGTTCGGCGTCGAGACCGCGATGACGGTCGACGTCGTCCGCGCCGGCCTGCGGGTGCTGGAGGTCCCGGTTCCGTTCGCGCACCGGGCCACCGGCAACGACGCCGCCGGCCGGCTGCACCGGGCACGCCAGCTCGCGGACGTTGCGGGTGCGCTGGCCACGACCACCCTGCCGGGCCCGGCCGCCACCGCCGTGGACCGGACGGCTGCCGCGGCCGGCCGGGTCCTGGGGTTCGTCGCGCGGCGACTCGCGCACGGCCGGTGAGCCCCCAGGACGCCGAGGCGCTCGCGACCGCGTCCCCCGCCCCGGACGCCACCCCGCCGACGGTCCGGCGCACCGGCGCCCAGGGCACCGTCCCGGCGGTCGCGCTCGGCGTCTCCATCGCCCTGATGACGGTGGTCGGGCTCCTCGGCCCGTCCGCCGTCACGCTCCGCCTGGCCGGTGCGGTCCGCGGCCGGCCGCCGTTCAGTCTCGGCCTGGACCCGCCGGCGGGGGTGGCGATCGGGCTGACCGTCGCCGCGCTGCTGCTGGGCGCGGGTGGGCTGCTGGCCGCGCTGCGGGCGATGCGCGACGGCTGGGTCCCGGACGCCCGCCGGTGGCTGGCCGGCGGCGTCGCGGCGGTGCTCGGGTTCCTGCTGGTCCCGCCGGCGTCGAGTGGCGACGCGCTGATCTACGCCGCCTACGGGCGGACCGCGGCCCTGGGCGGGAACCCCTACGTGGACAACCCCCGGGCCCTGCTCGCGTTCGGCGACCCGGTCGGGACGGCGACCGAGGGCCCGTGGCAGGGCGTGACCAGCGTCTACGGGCCGGTCGCGACCGCCGTGCAGGAGGCGGCCAGCCGGCTCGCCGGCGCGTCGATGCAGCAGACGGTGTGGTGGCTGTCGGTCGCCGACGCCGTCGCCTGGGTCGGTGCCGGACTGCTGCTGCTCGCCCTGGCCGGCGGCGACCGCTCAGCGCGTTCCCGCGTCCTGGTCCTCTACTGGGCAAACCCGCTGCTGCTGTGGGCGGTGCCGTTCGGTGGGCACAACGACGGCCAGGCGCTGGTGTTCGCGCTCGCCGCGCTGCTCGCCCTGCGCACGCGCGCGCTGGTCGCCGGAGCGGCGCTGTCCGGGGCGCTGATCGGCGTCGCCGGCGCGGTGAAGCTCACCGAGGGGGTGGTCGGGCTCGGGCTGCTGTGGGCGGTCCGCCGCCGGCCGGCGGCCGCCGCCGCGATGTGTGCCGCCGCCGCCGCGGTGCTCGCGATCGCCTACCTCCCGCACTGGCCGGAGGTCTTCGACCAGACCTCGACCAACAGCGCGTTCGTCTCCTCGGCCTCACCGTGGCGATGGGTCCGCGGGCTGCTGGACCTCGCGCTGCCTGGGTCGGTGGCCAGGCGCGTCGTCAGCCTGGCCGCCTGGCTGGCGGTGGCCGCCGTCGCCACCCTGCTGTTCCGCCGCCTCGTCCTGCCCGCGCAGCCCCGTCCGGGCCTGCGCGGCCCGGACGTCCCGGGCGCGGCGGGGACGGCCGGCGCGGGTCCGGCGCGGATCGCCGACGCCGCGCGCGCCGTCGTCGCGGTCACCGTCGCGTGGATGGTGCTGGGGTCGTACACGCTGCCCTGGTACGACCTGGTCGCCTGGGCGCCGCTCACCCTGGTCGTCGCCTCGAGGCTCGACGTGCTGCTGCTGGTGCGGACCGCCACGGTCTGCCTCGCGTACGTGGCGACCCGCGAGGTGCCACCGGAGCTGGCGCCGTCCCGGCCGCTGGCGTTCGTCGCGGACCGGCTCCGGGACACGGTCGCCCCGCTGGTGCACATCGGCCTGGCGATCGCGCTCTGCCGGTGGGCGGGAGGTGGACGGGCCCGGCGGGGGCAGCCCGTTCGACACACCGGGCGGTTACAGTCCGTCTCGACTGATCAACCTTGAGTAAGTAATCTCTGCACTGAGACCCACCGACGGCGGACCATCGCCGCGGTGCGGAGCTCCACCGGCCGCCTGCGCGCGCCGTCGATCCCGAGCCCCCGGATCCGCCACGCACACCGGTGCGTGGTCGAACCCACCGGGTCGCCGAGGCGGCCCCGGGCCGAAGGGATCCAGATGCGAGACCGCGGAGTCGAGGCGTCCGTCCGCCACCTGACCGTCGGGCCGGCGGTGGACCGTCTCCGCCTGGCCTGGGACGCACTGCCGACCGGCCCGCGGGCCGCGGCCGACTCGACGCCGCTGGCGCACACCGGTGTCGGGCCTGAGCCAGGACGCGGCCTCGGGCAGCGCGCCGAGGTGGACGTGGTGTCCGCGGCGGGCGTCGATCCCGGGTGGCAGGCCGTCGCCCTGGTGTTGCGGGCCACCGGACGACTGGCCAGGCAGGCCACCGCCGAGCCCGCGCCGGGCGAGGACGACACGGCGGTTCCCGACCTGGCCCGGGCCGAGGCGCTGCTGCGGGCCGTTCCGGCGGACTCCTGGGTCCGCGGCTGCGTGTCCTCGGGACTGGCCGCGGCATACCACCTGATGGGCCTGTACGAGTTGGCGCTGCCGCACCTGGCAGGACCGGCCGGTTGGCCGGGGCGGCCGGCGCCCACGCCGGTCGACACCTGGCTGCGCGAGGCCGGCCTCGCCGGGTTGCACCTGGACTGGGCAGCGGACCTGGACCGGGCCGGCGTCGAGGGGGCGGCCGGCCACCGCGTCGATGCGGCGCGGCACGCGCGCGCGGCCATGGCGGTGGCGGTGGCGGTCCTGGACACCCCGAGGATCGGTGCCGAGCCCACCGGGCACCCGTCGACCAGCCCGGACATCGGGTCGCGGCACCGGGACCGGGCCGAGCTGCTGCTCGCCTGCGCCACCGCCGGACAGGGTGACCCGGTCGAGGTCGCCGAGCGGATCGAGGAGCTGCTCGACGCGGTCGACGACGGGCGCACCACCGGGCTGCCCGGCCAGGTGCTGCCACACCTGGCGCAGGCACAGCTGCGGGCCGGCCGCCCGGCCGCGGCCGCGGCGACGGCCCGGCGTGCCGTCGTCGCCGCCGGCCGGAACTGGGTGGTGGAGTCGCAGGCCCGGGGCGTGCTGCTGGAGGTGCTCGCGGCGCAGCGGCACGCCGGCGCCGAGGAGGGCCTGGTGTACGGGCGGCTGCTGTCCGTCGAGCTGTGGCGACGCCGGGTCCGGCGGCTGGAGGAGACGCGGACGCTGGTGGACCTGGAGTTCCTCCGGCACGAGAACCTCCGGGTCGCCCGGCTGTCCGCCGAGGACCCGCTCACCGGGCTGGCGAACCGCCGGGCGTTCGACGACGCTCTCGACGCCGTCGCCGGCGGGCCGGTCGGCGACCGGATCGCCGTCCTCGCGGTCGACGTGGACGGGTTCAAGGCGGTCAACGACAGCGCAGGTCACCCGGTCGGCGACGTCCTGCTCAAGCGCGTCGGCGCCGCGCTCCGCTCGGTGACCCGTGCCCAGGGCGACCTGGTGGCACGGGTGGGCGGCGACGAGTTCGTGCTGGTGCTGCCCGACCTCGACACCGACCAGGCTGCGGAGGTGGGCCGCCGGGCGGTGGCGGCGGTCCGCGCCCTCCCGGCGGACGACCTCCCGGGGGGCGCTCCGACGGTCAGCATCGGCGTCGCCGCCGGCCACGGGACCTGGGTCCGGGCCCTGGTCGTCGCGGCCGACGACGCGCTGCTCGCGGCCAAGCGGGCCGGTAAGAACGGGGTCGCCGTGGCGCGATCGGCGCAGACGCCGGTGGGCCCCGAGCTGACGTCCTCCGAGGAGACCGGAGTGGTCGCACCGACGGACCCGGGGTCGGCGACCGCCGAGCCGGCCGACGCCGTGGCCTAGCGTTCGCGGGTGCCGCCAACCCCTGCCGCCCAGGTCCGGGGCGTGACGCCCCCGGCGATCGACCTGCTCGGCTACCTCGGGCCGGAGGGCACGTTCACCCAGCAGGCGGTCGGGTTGCTGCGGCACCCGGTGGGTCGCGCGGTCCCGGGGGCCAGCGTCGCCGCGGTGGTCGCCGACGTGGCGGCCGGCCGGTCCGACGCCGCACTCGTGCCGGTCGAGAACTCCGTCGAGGGGTCGGTCAACACCACCGTCGACGCGCTGGCGTCCGGCCCGGAACTGCGGGTGGTGGCCGAGGTGCTGCTGCCCGTCCGGTTCGTCCTGGCCGCTGCCGCGCCGACGACACTGGCCTCGGTCACCAGGGTGCTGTCGCATCCGCACGCACTCGCCCAGTGCCGCAGCTGGCTCGGTGAGCACCTCCCGGCTGC
>CAXTBU010000002.1:18233-27012 GCA_964242885.1 uncultured Actinomycetales bacterium | reverse complement strand
AACGCGGCGGCAGCCGCAGAGGTGGCCAACCCGCACGCGGGGGCCACGAGCGCCGCGGTGTGCGCGCCGGTCGCGGCGCAGCGGCACGGACTGACGGTGCTCGCCGAGGGCATCGGCGCCGCAGGCCCGACCGCCGTCACCCGCTTCGTGCTGGTCGCCAGACCCGGTACCCCCGTCGGAGCGCTGCCCGCGCCCACCGGTGCCGACCGCACGTCGCTGGTCGTCTTCATCGCCGACAACCACCCGGGCGCCCTGCTCGACGTGCTGGAGCAGTTCGCCGCCCGCGGAGTCGACCTGACCCGGCTGGAGTCCCGGCCGACGGGGGAGGCGATGGGGCGGTACTGCTTCGCCATCGACTGCGAGGGCCACGTCGCCGACGCCCGGGTCGGCGAGGCCCTGTCCGGGCTCCGGCGCACGTGCCGGGCGGTGCGGTTCCTCGGGTCGTACCCGCGCGCGGACGCGGCCGCGGCCAACGTCCGGCCGGGAACGTCCGAGACCGACTTCGACGACGCCGCCGCCTGGCTGTCCGCCCTGCGCAGCTGAGGGTCAGCTGATGGCTTGGGGGGTGGTGGCGCCGAAGGTCGTGGCGGTGTCCCGGGTGGTCAGCCGCAGGCCGGCCCGGAAGGGGATCCGGAGGCTGACGTCGACGTGGCCGCGGGTGTCGGTCCGCAAGGTGCGCAGGGTCGTCCAGCCGCTGGTCGTGTAGCGCTGCAGGTAGACGGTCTGGCCGACGCGGGGGCGGAAGCCGTCGTCGAAGTCCTCGCTGGTGCTCGGGTCGTAGGCCTTCGCCGACCCGAAGACGCGGACGGTGTCGCCGGACCGGGTCACGCGCTGGCCCAGCAGCGACCGGACCTTGAGGGTGGTCGGCAGCACAGCGATCTCTCCGACATCCTCGGACTCGTCGGCGTCGGCGAACACACCGAACACCCAGAGCGCCTCGCCGTAGGACCGGATCGTCGTGGTGTCGAGGACCACGACACCCTCGTAGCGGGTCTGTCCCCGGGCGCCGTAGAAGCCGGCGGCGACCAGCACCTGCGTCTCGCCGAACAGCTCCACGACCACGAGCGGGCGGCGGTAGGTGTTGGCCGGCGCGACGATCGTGAACGGCACTTCCAGGAAGGGCTCCTGGACCACCAGGCGGGTGGGGAGGTCCGTCGACAGGTTCGTGTCCGGGATGGGGCGGACAACCGGCGGCCGGGGCGAGGGGGTTCCCGCCCCGCTCCACGCGGACCGGGCGAGCGCGGCGAGGCGACGGGCGACGCCCGGCGGCACCGGCTCACCGGTCGGTCGCGCGGCTGTGTCAGCCGGTGCCGCCGCGACCGGGTGCGCTACCGCGACAGGACGGGCTGCCGCGGCGGGCGCGCTGACGGCCCCCGCGACCGCGAGAGCCAGGACGCCGACTGCCCCCAGCCGGCCGGCACGACCCAGACGACCCGTACCAGCGGCCATGGCCGTCCCCTCGTGTGCAGTGCCGGACGTCCGGCCCGCGTCGGTGCGTTGGTCGAGAGCATAGGAAGGACAAGCGTCTACGGGGCGACGGCGCGCCTCCGCTCGTCGGCCAGCGGGTCCACGACGACCGGACCGCGACGAAAGCGCCGACAGCCGGGATCGGCCAGGGAAGGATGACGGCGTGGGACGTCATCGCGCCGGCCGGTCGAGGAGGAGGACCGGCCAGGTGCCGGCCGACGTCGCACCCGTGGAACGCCCGGTGTGCTCGATCGCCGGCGTGACGCTCGACAACGAGTGGGGCCTGCTGAAGTCAGGGCTGTACGAGTTCAAGACCGACAGGAACCGGCTGGTCCGGCTACACGACAGCGACCTGACCGACGTGCTCTGGCAGCCCGGCGAGCCGGCGAGACTGACCATCAGGTTCCGATGGAACCCGGAGTGGATCCCGCCGGAGCAGGTGGACGAGCCGGTCACCGTCTTCGAGTTCACGGGTGTGGTGATCGACCAGTGGACCGACACGTCGGCATTGGGAGTCGGCTGCACCAGTCAGGTCAGCTTGTTCCACTGGAACTGGGGAGTCGCCTTCTCGCTCGATGCGTACGACGTCGGCATCGACTTCCGAGCGCTCTCGCTGCGGGTACGGACCGAGCCGTAGGGAGCCCGACCGGCGCCGTCGCGGCGCGGTCAGCGGCGGTTGGGCACCCGGACGATCACCGACCCGGGGTCGATGCTAACCCGGATCTCCTTCCCGCCGGGGATGACGTCCCCGTCCAGCTGGCGCGGCACCGACCCGTCGGAGCGGATCCGCACCGACCGCCCGTGCAGGTGCTCGACGTCGGGGTCGCGGGCGCGGCGGGCGAAGTTCCAGATGACCCGCAGCGTCCCGCGTGCGGTCTCCGGCGCGACGATCACCACGTCGAGGATCCCGTCGTCGGGCTGGGCGTCGGGGAGCAGCTTGAAGACCTGGACCGACCCGACGTTGCCGACGACGACCATCCGCACCATCCGGCGGATCGGCGGGCGGTCGTCGACCGTCACCTCGACCTGGAACGGTGCGTCCCGCAGGTGGCGCGCCCCGGTGACCACGTAGGCGGGCAGCCCGAGGACCTTCTTGAGCTTGTCGGGGACCTCGGCCATGATCGCGCCGTCCAGTCCGAGCCCGGCCATCACCACGAAACCGTCCGCCCGGTCCAGCCCGTCCCCGCTGATCCGCGCCAGGTCGATGGGCCGGTCGACGCCGCCGGCCACCACGTCCAGGGCGGGCCCCTCCTGCAGCGGCACGCGCAGGTTGCGGGCGAGCAGGTTCGAGGTGCCGGCCGGGACGATGCCGACCCGGACGCCGGACCCGGCGGCCGCCGTGCAGACCGTCCGGACCGTGCCGTCGCCGCCGGCGGCCACCAGCAGGTCCACCCCGTCGGCCAGCGCCTGCTCGGTCATCGCCCGGCCCGGGTCGGTCGGCGAGGTCTCGTAGAACGTGACGTCGTAGACCTCGGCGGAGCCGATGGCGGACTCCCCGGACAGTGCGGAGTCCACGCGCCGCCGGAAGGCGACCGGGTCGGCGAACTTCGTCGGGTTCAGGACCACGCCGGCCCTGAGCTGCCGCGGCGGGTTGCGGCGGCGGTGGCGGCGCAGCACCAGGTTCCAGATCGGCCCGTCGGTGAGCAGCCCCGACGCCCGGCCCAGCAGGACCGCGGTGATCGCGAGGGCGAGCCCGCTGACCACGGCGGTCAGCGGCAACCCGCCCGCGGCCAGGCGCGCGTACGCGATGAGCAGCACCAGCGCCACCGCGCCCGCCCAGCTGACCCGGCGCCGCACGCCGTGTGCGGCGAGCAGGGATCCCAGCACGGTGGTGGCGGTCATCGCGTGGTGCTCGGTGAACGTCTGCACGGTGCGCGGGTCCACGCCGCCGACGCCGCGCAGCACCGCCAGCACACCGAACCGGACGGCCTCGGCGCCGGCCACGGTGACGGCGATGCCCAGGGGCGGGCCCCACAGCGGCGCCCGCGCCGACCCCCACTCGAACGCCCACCGGACGTAGCTGGGCCTGCGCAGCGCGCGCATGTGGCGCCCGCGCCCCAGCAGCACGGCGCCGACGGCCGCCGCGACCCACCCGACCGCCGGCAGACTCAGGCCGGACAGGACCTGGAGCAGCGCGTGCAGCAGCCCGACGGCCCGGTCCGGTCCCCGCAGGGTGTCCGCGGCCCGGGCGTCGGCTGCCGCGAGCCCCGCACTGTCGAGCAGGACGGCGATCAGCAGTCCGACCAGCACCACCGGCGGGACCAGCGACGAGGCCAGGCGGAGCCGCGCCGGCCCGTTGCCGGGGAGGGTCACCGAGGGGACGGCCGGCCCGGTCGTCACGTCGCACCTCCTCGTCGGTGTCGGTCCTGGTCCAGCGGCTCGGCTGGGGCGCGGGTCCCCGGTCGGAGTCTGCCCGCAGCGGTCGACCGGCGGGGCGGAGCGACTTGTCGGACCCGGGTCGCACGATGAGCGCGACTGCCGAACCCGTTCCCGATGACCGAGGAGAGACCCATGGCGGGCACCGCATCCTTCGGATGGATCAGCATCGACTGCGCCGACGCGAGCGCCCAGGCGCGCTTCTACGGCGCGGCGCTCGGCTGGGACGTCACCCTCGACGAGGGCCCGTACGGCGCGGTCAGCGACGGCACCTCCACGATCGAGTTCCTCGCGGTCGAGGGGTACCGACCGCCGCAGTGGCCGGACGAACACGGGGCCAAGCAGTTCCACCTCGACCTGGTGGTCGACGACCTGGACGAGGCGGCGGCGACCCTGCTCGCGGCCGGCGCGGCCCAGCCGGACTTCCAGCCCGGGGGCGAGCGCTGGCGGGTGCTCACCGACCCGGCCGGCCACCCGTTCTGCATCATCCCGCGCGCCAGGATCGACGCCGGCGGCTGACCGCGGGCGCGTCAGCCCACGTCAGAGCGCAGCGAGCTCGTCGGGTACGGCTGCGCCCTGGGCCTGGGTGGCGAACTGGGTCGTGTAGAGGTCGGCGTAGAGCCCACCGGACGCGAGCAGCTCGTCGTGCGTGCCGCGCTGGACGATGCGGCCTGCGTCGACGACGAGGATCACGTCGGCATCGCGGATGGTCGACAGCCGGTGCGCGATGACCAGGGACGTCCGCCCGGCGAGCGCGGTCGCCAGCGCCGCCTGGATCGCGGCCTCGGACTCGGAGTCCAGGTGCGCGGTCGCCTCGTCCAGCACCACCACGCGCGGGTGGTGCAGCAGCAGCCGGGCGATGGCGATCCGCTGCTTCTCCCCACCGGACAGCCGGTACCCGCGGTCGCCGACCACGGTGTCCAGCCCGTCCGGCAGCGCCGCGACGAACCCGTCGGCCCGCGCGGCGACGAGTGCCTCGGCGATCTCGGCGTCCGTCGCACCCGGGCGGGCGTAACGCAGGTTCGCCTTGATCGTGTCGTGGAACAGGTGCGGGTCCTGCGGCACGACGCCGACGGTCGCCCGCAGCGAGGCCAGCGTCGCGTCCCGCACGTCGACGCCGTTCATCACCACCGCGCCGCGGTCGACGTCGTACAGCCGCGGGACCAGCGCGCTGATCGTGGTCTTGCCCGCACCGGACGGGCCGACCAGTGCCACCAGCTGGCCGGGCTCGGCGGTGAACGACAGCCCGTGCAGGACCTCCCGGCGCGGGGACTGGTCGAGCACCGCCACCGACTCCAGCGACGCCAGTGAGACCTGCTCCGCACTCGGGTAGGAGAACGCCACGTCGCGCAGCTCCAGCCGGACCGGGCCGGCCGGCACCGGAACGGCGCCCGGACGCTCGTCGATCGACGGCGGGAGGTCGAGCACCTCGAAGACCCGGTCGAAGGACACCAGCGCGGTCGTGATGTCGACGTTCACCGTCGACAGGGCGGTCAGCGGTCCGTACAGCCGGTTCAGCAGCGCGGTCAGGGCGACGACGGTGCCGACGGCGACCTCGCCGCGGCTGGCCAGCACCCCGCCCCAGCCGTACACCAGCGCGGTGGCCAGGGCGCTGGTCATCAGCAGCGCCACCGAGAAGACCCGGCCGTACATCGCGGTCTGCACCCCGAGGTCGCGGACCTGCCCGGCGCGGGCGGCGTAGTCGGCGCGCTCCCGGGCCGGGTCGCCGAACAGCTTGACGAGCATCGCGCCGGCGACGTCGAACCGGCCGGTGGTCGTCGTCGTCATCGACGCGTTGACGTCGTAGCGCTGCCGGGTCAGCTCACCGAGGCGGCGGGCGATGCGCCGCGCGGGCAGGACGAACACCGGCAGCAGCGCCAGCGAGACGACGGTGATCTGCCAGCTCAGCACCGCCATCGCGATGATCGTCGCGACGACCGTGACCAGGTTGCTGACCACCGAGCTCAGCACGTTGGTGAACGCCGACTGGGCACCGAGGACGTCGCTGTTCAGCCGGGACACCAGCGCGCCGGTCTGGGTGCGGTTGAAGAAGGCGATGGGCATCCGCTGGACGTGGGCGAACACCTGGACGCGCAGCTCGTAGATCAGCCCCTCGCCGACCCGGGAGGAGATGTAGCGCTGGGCCAGCGTGCGCAGGGCGTCGACGAGGGCGATGACCGCGACCACGACGGCGAGGGTGACGATCAGCCTGGTGTTCCCGCGCAGGATCCCGCGGTCGATGATCTCCCGGTACAGCAGCGGGTTCGCCACCGAGAGCAGCGCTCCGAAGACGGTGAGCGCCACGAACAGCACGAGGATCCGCCGCCACGGCCGGGCGAACGCGGCGACCCGGCGGACGGTGCCCTTCGGCAGCGTGGGCTTCGGCTGGGTGGGGTCGCGCATCGACACCCGCGGGTGTCCCCCGCCGCCCCAGCTCACCCGCCAAGTCTGCGTCGCTGCAGCGCAGGCCGTCGGGCGGGGGAGCCGCCGCCCGGCAGGTGCCGCCCTGCGCCGGCGCCGGCCCGTCGGCCCGCGGCGGGATGATGCGGGGCGTGATCGAGCGGACCCGGGAGGAGTACGTGCGGTTCTCCGCGGTCGAGGCGGCCGGGTCCTCCCCCTCCTACGAGCGCCTCGCGGCGGCGGTGGCCGCCGACGACGCCGTGCTGGCCCTGCTCGACCGGGCGCCGCCGGGCGCCCGCCACCCGACCCTCCTGTTCGGGGCGCTGCGCTGGCACCGGGTCGACGTGGCCGATCCCGTGGTCGCCCTGGCCTGGGTGCGGCAGCACCCCGGGGAGGTGCTGCAGATCCTGCGGACCCGGCGCACGCAGACCAACGAGGTCGCCCGCTGCGCGACCCTGCTGCCGGCGCTGGCCGTGCTCGCCGGCCGGGTGCGGCAGCCGCTGGCCCTGGTCGAGGTGGGCGCCAGCGCCGGGCTCGCCCTGCTCTACGAGCGGTGGGCCTACCGGTGGACCGGTCCCGGCGTCGACGTGCGGGTGACGCCGCCCGGCGCGGCGCTCACCCTGACCTGCGAGGTCACCGGCGACGTGCCGCTGCCGGCGGCGGTCCCGGCGATCGCGTGGCGCTCGGGCCTGGACCTGCACCCGGTCGACGTGGGCGACTCGGGTGCCCGGCGCTGGCTGTCCTGCCTGGTCTGGCCGGAGCACACCGACCGCGCCGAGCGCCTCGCCGCCGCCCTCGACGCGGCCGCGGACGACCCGCCCCGGGTGGTCCGCGGCGACCTGCTGGACGACCTCCCGGCGCTGCTGGACCAGGTGCCGCGCGGCTGCACGCCGGTGGTGCTGCACAGCGCGGCACTGGTCTATGTCGAGCCGGACCGCCGCGCCGCGCTGGTCGAGCTGCTCGCCCGGCGCGGGGTGCACCGCCTCGGCGCCGAAGGGGCCGAGGTGCTCCCGGCCGTCGCCGCCCGCATCCCCCCGGGCACGGCCACCGACCACCGGTTCGTGGTCTCCCTCGACGACCGCCCGCTCGCGCTCGCCCACCCGCACGGCCGGTCCGTCGCCTGGCTGTGACCCCGGGACGGCCGGTGTTCGTCGAGCCCGGTGCACCGTCCCCGACCACATGTGCCCAGCTGGCCGCCGACCGGCTCCCCGGGGCCGGAGGTGGTCGGGAACGGTGCGGCGCTCGGACCCGGTCCCTGCACCGCGGCGGATGTCGCAGTGGACAGCACTGGTCCCGGGACGGCCGGGCCGCTACGGTCGCGCCGTGGTGCTGAGGCGTCGGGACGCAGTCGAACCGGGTCGGCCGTCGAACGCCGACATCCGTGGCCACCTGGACGCGCTGCTGCTCGCGGCCGTGGAGGACGGGCCCCTGCACGGGTACGGCGTCATCGAGCGGCTGCGGGCCCAGACCGGCGGTGCGGTGTCCATCGAGGGCGGAACGCTCTACCCCGCGCTGCGTCGGCTCGAGGAGTCCGGCCTGGTCCAGGGCGAGTGGACCGAGGCGGCCGGTCGCCGGCGGCGGGTCTACACCCTCACCGAGGACGGGGCTGCCGCGCTGCACGGCGAGCGGGGTGCGTGGCGCGAGTTCGTCCGCACTCTCGGCTCGGTCCTCGACGCCCCGCCCGCTCCAGGCCGGTGACCGGGCGCCGCGCCGCGCGGGTGACCGGGCGCCGCGCCGCGCAGGTGACCGGGCGCCGCGCCGCGCAGGTGACGACGTGGGGCGGCGACCCGGTCGAGTCCTTCGTCGCCGACCTGGCTGGGAACCTGCCCCGCCTGCCCGAGTCCGCCGACCTGCTGGACGAGGTCCGCGACCACCTGCTCTGCGCGGTGGAGACCGCCGAGGCGGGGGGTGCGTCGCCGGAGTCCGCCCGCGCTCAGGCGCTCGTCCGGCTCGGCGATGCACGGACCCTGGCCGCCGGCTGGCGGGCGGTGCTGGTGCGGGCCAGCGTCGGGCGGACCGACAACGCCCTGCTGCGGTTGGTGCTGGTCGCCGGCACGGCCTGGCTGCTGGCGTTGGTCGCCGACCCGGCGTCCTCCCCGCTCGGCACGGCGACCCGCTCGGTGCTGCGGCTGGAGGAGCTCGGGTCGGTCTCGGCCGGTCTCACCCTCGCGGCCGCCGCGGCCGGCTCGCTGCTGGTGCTCGGTGCGGCGCGGTCCGGCGGGGGCCCCGCGCCGGGCGCACTCGACAGGTGGGCGGTGTCGGCCACCGTGCTGGCGGTGCTGGCGTGTGCGGCGACGGCCGGGGTGCTCGCCGACCTGCTGCGGACGCTGGGTTCCGCGGCACCCGGGACGCTGGCCGGGCCGGGCGTGCTGGCAGCGACCGCGTGCTCCGTCGCCGGTGTCGCCGCGGCACTGCCGGCGCTGGACCGCGCCCGCCGTGTCCTGGCTCCGGCCCGGCACGGATCGTGTCTCGCCCCCCGGCACGGCCGACGGAGTCGGGTGGCCTCCTAGCCGGGCAGCCTCCCGGCCGCGCAGCC
>CAXTBU010000002.1:0-18133 GCA_964242885.1 uncultured Actinomycetales bacterium | reverse complement strand
GCCGGGCAGCCTCCCGGCCGCGCAGCCGATCAGCCCAGTTGCGGCGGACCTCCCGCGGCGGGAACGGGCGGGGAGGACACCACGGGTCGAGGCAGTGTCACCGTGAAGCCGGCGCCGCCCTCGCGGGCGTGGAACGCGTTGACCGTGCCGCCGAGCCGGGCCACCAGTCGGCCGATCAGCGACAACCCGATCCCGACGCCGACCCGCCGCTGCCCGCGGTAGCGCGCCGCGAGGGCGGACCGGTCGAAGGCGACGGCCAGGTCCTCGTCCGTCAGCCCCGGGCCGCCGTCGCGCACCTGCAGCACCGCCCGTCCCGTCGGCGCGGTGAGGGCGAGCACCAGGGGTCGGCCCGGCGGCGTGACCCGCACCGCGTTGTCGACCAGCACGTCCAGCACCTGGCGCACCCGCACCGGGTCACTGCGCACCACCACCGGGCCCGCCGGGACGTCGACCCGCAGCAGGACCCCGGCGGCGGCGCAGCGCGGCGCCCAGACCGCCGCGGCCGAGTGGACCAGCTCGGCCAGGTCGAAGACGACCACGTCCAGACCGAAGTCGTCGGCGTCCAACCTCGCCAGCGCGAGCAGGTCGTCGACCAGCCGCTCCAGTCGAACCGCCTCGCCGGTGATGGTCCGGCCGGCCGCCGCGGCCGCCGGGCCGGTCACCACGCCGTCGGACAGCGCCTCGGCGAAGCCGCGGATGCCGGTCAGCGGGGTGCGGAACTCGTGGCTGACCGAGAGCAGGAACTCGCGCTGCCGTGCCTCGCTGGCGGCCAGCGCACCGGCCAGCGCGCTGATGCTGGCGGCCACGTCGGCGACCTCGGCCGGGCCGGTGGACTCCAACCGGACGTCGCGGTCCCCGGCCGCCAGCCGGCGCGCCGCCCCCGCCGCCTGGACCAGCGGCCGGGCCAGCCGACGGGCCAGGACGACGGCGACGACCGCCGCCGCAGCCAGGCCGCCGGCCAGGGCCACGGCCAGCCGGCGCGCCACGGTGTCGGAGACGGCGGTGGCCTCGGCGACCGGCTGCAGCAACGCCACCCCGCCGGCCGGGGAGCCGTTCGCGGCGGTGACCGGTGCGGTCGCGACCAGGTACCGGGTGCCATCCAGCGTGCGAGTCGAGGTTCCTGTCCGGCCGGCCGCGACGGTCGCCCGGTCGGCATCGGGCAGCCGCACCGCGGCGGCAGGCAGTACCTCCGAGACCCGCGGGACGAGCCCGTCGGCGCGGACCCGGACGACGGTGACGCCGGTACCGGAGAGCAGGCGTCCGGCGGGCCGGGCCGGCTGGGTGGACCCGACCTGCCCGGCGCCGGCCAGTTCCGCCACCAGCTCGGCGTTGCGTTGGAGCACTGCTCTGGCCTGGGCGTCGTATGCGTCGCGGACCAGGCCGACGGCCACCGCACCGGCCACCACGACGGCGAAGGCGGCGACCACGCAGGTGGCGACGGCCAACTGGGCGCTCAGTCGCAGCGGGCGCCTCATCCCGGGTCCGCGGTGTAGCCGACCCCGCGGACGGTGCGCAGCACGCCGGCCGCCGGCCCGAGCTTGGCGCGCAGCTGGGCGACGTGGACGTCGACGGTCCGCGCACCGCTGGTCGCCGCGTAACCCCACACGGCCGAGAGCAGCGCTTCCCGAGTGGCGACCCGGCCCGGGCTGCGCATCAGGTGGGTCAGCAGGTCGAACTCGGTGGCGGTCAGCACCAGCTCGTGCGCGGTCCCGTCCGGGCCGGTGACCTCGGCGTGCCGACGGTCCGGCTCGACGCGGACCGGCCCGACCGTGAGGGCGGCCGACGGCACCCCGGCGGTCCGGCGCAGCACCGCGTGCACCCGCGCGACGAGTTCCCGCGGGCTGAACGGCTTGGTCACGTAGTCGTCGGCGCCGAGCTCCAGGCCGAGCACCCGGTCGACCTCCTCGTCGCGGGCGGTGACGAAAAGCACCGGCGTCCAGTCCCCGGCGGCGCGCATCCGTCGGCAGACCTCGGTCCCCGGGATGTCGGGCAGGCCGTCGTCGAGGACGACCGCGACCGGGCGCAGGCGCCGGACCGCGGCCAGCGCCGCCGCGCCGGTGGTCGCCACGCTCACCCCGAACCCGTCGCGGGCCAGGTACAGCCGTTCCAGGTCCGCGATGGCGGCCTCGTCCTCGACGACCAGGACGAGGCCGTGCCGCCCGGCGCCGTCGGTCACGGTCCGAGTCTGGCGGGTACCGCTACCCGCGGCCGGGGTGTCGTCAGTTGCCGCGCGCGTCCCCATCCGCCGCTGTGCCCCCCGCTGCGCGCTCCGGGAGCACCCGCGCGACGGTCAGGGTCGCGGTCGACCCGTCCTCCCGGGCGACCACCCGGACCCGCTCCCCGGTCTTCAGCGTTGCCGGGACCGGCTTGCCGTCGGCGCCCTTGGCCGCGTCCTTGCCGCCGACCAGCACCTTCGCGGTGGCCGGGACGCGGTAGGTGGCACTGAACTGGTCCGCGCTCACGACGGTGACCGTGCCGGGTGTCGAGCCGGATGCCGGGGTGAGCGCCGAGACGGTGCCCCGCTGGACGAGCACGGTGCGGGCGCCCTTCTTCGTGGCCACGGTGAACTCGCCGTGCGCGGCACGGGCGGCCAGCGGTGCCCGCTTGCCCCGCCGATCCGTTCCCGGCGCCGCACCGGGGGAGCTGGTGGCGGCGGCGCTCGGGGACGGGGTCGGGGTCGATGTCGGCGTCGATGTCGGCGTGGGGGAGGCCGACGCGGCGGCCACACCGCCGACGAGCACGCTTGCGACGGCAGTACCGGCCAGGAAGCCGGCGACGGAGGACCTGTTCATCGGGTTGGTGCCTTTCGGTCGGCGAGGGGTACTCACCCAGTTGGCGCCGGTTCCACCCGGGTCCGGTCAGCGCCGTGTTCGGATCGTGTGAAGCGGGTCGACGGGGAACAGCCGTCCGCACCGGCGCCGCACCGGCCCACCGGCGAACGCCCGGCCAACGGCGGGCCAACGCCCGGCCGCCCCGGCCGTCGCCGGGTAGCGTCGCGAGCGTGTTGGACCTCAGGACGGTGCGCGCCGACCCGGACCGGGTGCGCGCGTCGCAGACCGCCCGCGGCGCCGACCCCGCGCTCGTGGACGCCCTGCTGGACGCGGACGAGCAGCGCCGGTCGACGCTGGCGCGGTTCGAGGCGCTGCGCGCGGAGCAGAAGGACCTCGGCCGCGGGGTGAAGGCCGCGCGCGGTGACGAGCGGGCGGACCTGCTGGCCCGGACCCGGGACCTGTCGGTCCAGGTCAAGCAGCTCCAGGTCGACGCCGACGCGGCGGGCGACCGGTTCGACACGCTCGCCCGGTCGATCCCCAACGTGGTCGCCGACGGTGTGCCGCCGGGCGGTGAGGACGACTTCGTCGTGCTCCGCGAGGTGGGGACGCCGCGCGACTTCGCCGCGGAGGGCTTCGCGCCGCGGGACCACCTCGCGCTCGGCGAGGGCATCGGCGCGATCGACACGGTGCGCGGCGCGAAGGTCGCCGGGTCGCGGTTCTACTTCCTCGTCGGCGTCGGCGCGCTGCTCGAGCTCGCGTTGACGAACCTGGCCGTGCAGCGCGGGCTCGACGCCGGCTTCACCCCGGTGGTCCCGCCGACGCTGGTCAAGCCCGAGGTGATGGGCGGCACCGGTTTCCTCGGTGACCACGCGCCCGAGGTGTACCGCCTCGAGGCCGACGACCTGTACCTGACCGGCACCTCGGAGGTCGCGCTCGCCGGGTACCACAGCGACGAGATCATCGATCTCACCGACGGCCCGCTGCGCTACGCCGGCATCTCCACCTGCTACCGGCGCGAGGCCGGCTCCTACGGCAAGGACACCTCCGGGATCATCCGGGTCCACCAGTTCAACAAGGTGGAGATGTTCTCCTACGTCCCCGTCGAGCAGGCCGCCGACGAGCACGAGCGCCTGCTGTCCATCGAGGAAGCGATGCTCTCCGACCTCGGCCTGCCGTACCGGGTCATCGACACGGCGGCCGGTGACCTGGGGACGTCGGCGGCGCGCAAGTTCGACTGCGAGGCCTGGCTGCCGACCCAGGGCCGGTACCGCGAGCTGACCTCGACCTCGAACTGCACGACGTTCCAGGCGCGCCGGCTCGGCATCCGGGAGCGGACCGCGGACGGCACCGTCCGCCCGGTGGCGACGCTCAACGGGACGCTCTCGACGACCCGCTGGATCGTCTGTCTGCTGGAGAACCACCAGCAGGCAGACGGCTCTGTCGTCGTCCCCGAGCCGCTGCGACCGTACCTCGGTGGCCGGGAGCTGTTGACCCCGACGGCCCCGACCGCGACGGCCCCGACCGCGACGGCCCGGACCGCGACGGCCCGGACCACGGCGACCGGGAGTGGCCGGTGAGCACCGCTCCGGTGCTCGACGGGTCGGACGCCCCCAAGCCCCCGATGCGGCGGTTCCTCGTCGCGCTCGACGTCGACGGCACCATCGTCAGCCTGGACGGCTCGCTGTCCCCGCGGGTCCGGTCCGCGATCCGCGCGGTCCGGGACGCCGGCCACCACGTCGTCATCGCCACCGGCCGGTCGATCCCCGGTGCCACCGAGATCGCCGCGCGCCTCGGCATCGACACGGGGTGGCTGGTGCTGTCCAACGGGACGCTGACGGTCCGGCTCGATCCGGCGCTGCCCGGCGGGTTGCAGGTCGTCGAGGCGGTGACCTTCGACCCGACGTCGGCCGTCCGGATGCTCAGGGACCTGCTGCCCGGTGCGCTGTTCGCGGTCGAGCGGCCCGGCCGCGGCTACCTGGTGTCGACCGACTGGCCGGTCGGCGAGCTCGGCGGCGCGGTCACCGTCGTCGACGACGGCGAGCTGCTCGCCGAGCCGTGCCTGCGGGTCGTCGTCCGCGACTTCGACCGGGGGCTGGAGGAGTTCGAGCGGATCGTCCGTGGGGCCGGGCTGCACGGCGTGACCTGGAACCTGGGCTGGACCTCGTGGCTGGACCTGACGCCGGACGGTGTGAGCAAGGCGACCGGGCTGGAGGCACTGCGTCCGCGCCTCGGCGTCGACCAGGCCGACACCGTGGCCGTCGGGGACTTCGACAACGACGTGGAGATGCTCCGCTGGGCGGCCCGCGGCGTCGCGATGGGCCAGGCCGAGCCGCACGTGGTCGCCGCGGCCGACGAGGTGTGCGCACCCGTCACCGAGGACGGCCTGGCCGACGTCCTGGAGTCGCTGCTCGCGCCGGCCGGCACCGCGCCGGCCGGCACCGCGCCGGCCGCGAGCGCCGGGTGACCGCGCGACCTGCCGTGCCCCCGCCTGCTCGGTGAGCACCGCTCCGGCGCTGGTCGCCGTCGACCTGGACGGGACGCTGCTGCGCACGGACGGCAGCGTCTCGGACCGGACCGTCGCCGCACTGCGCCGCGCCGAGTCCGCCGGCGCGCGGGTGGTGCTGGTCACCGGCCGGCCCGCGCGGTTCGTCGTCCCGCTCGCGGCCCGGACCGGCGGCCACGAGACGGTGATCTGCAGCAACGGCGGTCTCGTCTGGGACCTGGCCGCGCAGGCCCCGGTCGCGGTGCACGCCATCGAGCCGGCGACGGTCGTGGAGCTCGGGGCCCGGATCCGGGCGCGGGTGCCGGACGTCCTGTTCGCGGTCGAGCAGGCCCGGGGGATCAGCCGCGAACCGGGCTGGCCGACGCTGGACCCGCGCAACGACACCGGCGCGCGGACCGGGACGCTGGGGGAGATCGCCGACGCGCCGGTGGTCAAGCTGCTCATCCGGGGCGCACCCGGGACCGACGGCGAACAGCTTCGCCGGACGGTGGCCTCGGTGGTCGGGAACCGGCTCGAGCTGACCCGGTCCGTCGCCGGTGACATCCCGCTGGTCGAGGCATCGGCTCCGGGTGTGCACAAGGGCACCGCACTGGCCGCGCTCGCCGGGTCCCTGGGCATCCCCGCGGCCGACGTCGTGGCGTTCGGCGACATGCCCAACGACACGGCGATGCTCGCGTGGGCCGGCACCGGTGTCGCGATGGGCAACGCCGACCCGCTGCTGCGCGCGGTCGCCGACCTCGTGACCGCGACCAACGACGAGGACGGGGTGGCGGTCGTGCTGGAGGAGCTGTTCGGCTGAGCCCCGCCGCCCCGCGTCCCGCTGTCCCGGCTTGTCGGGCGTCCCGGCGTCAGTGGCTGAGCAGACCCAGGGCAGCCGCGCGGACCCGCCCGTGACGAGTCGTGGCCACGACGGCCAGCACCGGTGCGCAACCGGCCGGTCCCGCGATCCGGACGAGGGCGCGCATCGCGGCGATGGCGAGGTCCGGGTCGGTGACGCCGTCGTTGACCAGGGCGCGCAGCGGCCGTTCGGCGCGTGCTTCACGACGCATGCCGAGCTCCTCCACGGCGCGGCGACGCCGGTCAGGGTCCGGATGGGACAGCGCCCACAGCTCGACGTCGACCGCGTGCGTCCCGGTAGGTGGCTGGACCGGGTGGTGGCAGGTCTCGCACACCGAGCCGGACCCAGTGTCCGCCCGGTAGCAGTACCAGCAGTTCGTCTCGACGAGCACGGTCACGCGTCCTCCAGGTGTGCCTTCGGCCGGGCGGCCTTGACCCTGTACATCGCGGTGTCAGCCGCGGCGATGAGCTGCTGGGCGCTGCTGCCGTCGCGGGGGTGCAGCGCGACGCCGACGCTGACGCCGACCGTCACCGGACCACCGGCGAGGGCGAAGGGCTCGGTCAGGGCGTGCTGGATGTCGCCGACGACGGTGGCTGCGGCCTTGGCGCCGTCGTCGGTGAGGTCGACCACCATGGCGAGGAACTCGTCCCCACCGAGCCGGGCGACAAGGTCCTCCGCGCGGAGGCGGCCGGTCAACCGGTCGGCGAGCTGGACCAGCAGCTCGTCGCCGGCGGCGTGCCCGAACGTGTCGTTGACCGCCTTGAACCCGTCCACGTCGAGGAACAGCACCGCGACGGCGCGTCGGTCGCGCCTGCTGCGGCCGAGTTCGTGCTGGAGGTGTCCGGTGAACGACACGCGGTTGGCCAGCCCGGTCAGCGGGTCGCGGGTCGCGGCGTACTCCGCGGCCCGCTCGAGAGCGACCTGGTCGGTGACGTCGTGGGAGACGCCGAGCCAGTGGGTCAGCGTGCCGCTGCGGTCCCGGATCGGTGACACGTGCATCTCGTTGACCCAGCTCGTCCCGTCGGGGCGGTAGTTGACCACCCTGGTCCGGCTGCTGCGCTCGGCGTACACCGCCGCCCCGACCGAGTGAACAGAGGCGGCGTCCGTGTCGGGTCCCTGCAGGAACCGGGCATTGCGCCCGACCACCTGTTCGGCCCAGTACCCGGTGGCGAGCTCGAACGCCGCGTTGACCCACACGATGGGCTGGTCGGGCCGCCGCGCGTCCGTGACAGCCATCGGGGTGGCCGTCCCCTCCAGGCAACGCAGCAGGACCGCGGGCAGTTCGCCGAGATCGACGGAGCGGGGAAGCTGGTCCCGGTGGACGGCTGAGCGCATGGGGTCACGACTTCCGCGGGGTCTCGGCGGGTGGGCCGCGAAGGGAGCGGCCGCTGGGCATCAGGGGACGCCCGCTCGCCGCCGGCTGTCAAGCGATCACCGCGAAGATCGGCACCGGCCCACCGGCCGCACGCGGCTCCGGGTGGGCGCGGGTATCTTCGACGGTGCTGGGACACGCACGCCGCCGGCTCGGACCACATCCGGGCGGGCGCTCCCGGGCCGTCCGCCACCCCAGCTGGTCAACGGTCCGGGTACGACGAGCATCGCAGGAGCAGTCATGCGGAACATCCATCCCGACTACCGCCAGGTCGTCTTCTGGGACTCGGCGGCCGGGAAGGGCTTCCTCACGCGGTCGACGCTCAACCCGACCGAGACGATGACGTGGGAGGACGGCACCGACTACCCGGTCGTCCGGGTCGACGTGTCGAGCCTGACGCACCCCTTCTACACCGGGCAGCAGCGGGTCCTGGACACCGCGGGCCGCGTCGAGCAGTTCCGTCGCCGCTACGGCAACCGGACGTCCGCCGCCAAGTAGGCGCCAGCCACCGCGAACGCGGCCATGGCCGCTACGGACGGTGATCAGAAGGCGGCTGACCGGAGTCCGAGGGACGATGGGGGGATGAGCGCCCCCGCCCGTCAGCCGCTCCCTGCCGCGGGCCAGCGCTCGACGCGGCAGCGCACAGCCCTGGGCCAGGTGCTGCTCGAGGTCGACGACTTCCGGTCCGCCCAACAGCTGCACGCCATGCTGGTCCAGCGCGGCGACGCCGTCGGGCTCACCACCGTCTACCGGACGATCCAGACGCTGCTGGACGCCGGCGAGGTCGACGTCGTCCTCCGCTCCGACGGCGAGGCGCTCTACCGCCGGTGCAGCGCCGCACACCACCACCACCTCGTCTGCCGGCGCTGCGGGCGGACGGTCGAGGTCGAGGGCCCCGCCGTCGAGCGGTGGGCACACCAGGTCGCCGACGAGAACGGGTACACAGACGTGAGTCACACAGTCGAGGTCTTCGGCATCTGCCGGTCCTGCGCGACGTCCGAGGCGGAGGTCCGATGAGCACGCTCAGCCCGCACCCCGAGACGGGTGGGTCCCCGGCCAAGAAGGTCGGTGTCGCGATCGTCGGCGGCATCCTCACCCTCGCCGGCATCGCGGCCCTGGTTCTGCCGGGCCCGGGCTTCGTCCTGGTGGCCGCGGGGCTCGCCGTGCTCGGCACCCAGTTCCGCTGGGCCCGACGACCGCTGAAGTACGCCAAGGACAAGGCCCAGGAGGGCATCAACGAGGTCGCGCGCAGCAAGCCCCGCGCCGCCTTCGCGATCGCCTGCGGCGCGGCCCTGCTCCTGGTGGGCATCCTCGGCGTGGTCGGGCTGGACATCCCGTTCCTGACCGTCGCCTCCGGGGTGCTGTTGGTCCTCAGCGGCCTGTTCCTGCTGGCCACCGTCGTCTACGCCCGCCGCAAGGGCCCCGCGACCGCGCCCGTTCCGCCCGTACCGGAGCGTCCGCGGGTCCACTGAGGACTCCGTACTCCTCAGGCCCGGGCGGCTCGGCCGGCCTGGCCGGTGTCCCGTCCGGCTCGGCCGGCTCGGCCGGTGTCCCGGGTGGCGAGCAGGACGACCGCCCAGGTGGCGACCGCCAGGGTGACCACGAAGAAGCTCGCCGGCAGGTTGACCATCGCCGCCAGCAGCAGTCCGGCCACGACGGCGACGACGTTGATGCCGGTCCCGATGGCGGCGACGGCCGCCGGTCGCGCGGTCAGCCGCAGCGCGGTTGCGGTCGGGGTGACCACCAGCGCGAACAGCAGCAGCGTGCCGACGACCTGCACGGCCATCGTGACCACCAGCGCCAGCAGGACCAGGAACACGACGCCGAGCGCCCGCACCGGCACCCCGCGGGCGCGCGCGACCTGGGCGTCCACGGAGGCGAAGACCAGGGGCCGCGCGACGATCCCGAGCACGACGACCACGGCCGCGGTGAACAGCGCGAACGTGCCGAGCTGCGCGTTCGAGATGGTGAGCAGGCTGCCGAACAGGACGTTGGTGACGGACGTCGTGCTGCGGGTCTGCAGGGACCCGAACAGCACCCCCAGCCCGGTGGCGAACGCGAGCACCGTCCCGGTGGCGACCTCGCGGCTGGCGACCTCCCGGCCGACCGCACCCATCACCAGGGCGCCGGTCACGGTGAACACCAGCAGGCCGGCTGTCACCGGCACGCCGACCAGCGCCGCGCCGGTCGCGCCGGGGAACCCGATGTGCGCCAGGGCGTGGGCGGCGAACGCGTGCCGACGCACCACGACGAAGTAGCCGAGCAGCCCGGCGGCCACCGCGACCAGCAGGCCGCCGGCGATCGCGTTGAGGAAGAACGGCTCGCGCACGACGCTGAGCCACTGCGGGTCGTAGCGGATCGGCGCGACGTCCACCGGCAGGCGGGTCCCGGCGTGCCACGTCACGAGGGCCATCGTCAGCCGCTGCGGGTGAACAGGTCGCCCTGCGCCGTGCGGACCACCCTGATCGGGGTGCCGTAGAGGTGGCTGAGCAGGTCGGTGTCCACCACGGCGCCGAGCTCGCCGTAGTGCGGGTGGCCGTCGACCAGGTACAGGGCGCCGGTCAGCTCGGCGAGCAGCGGGTTGAGGTCGTGCGCCACGACGACCACCGTGACCTCGCGCTCGCGCCGCAGCCGCCCCAGCAGGGCGACGACCTCGGAACTGTTGCGGACGTCGAGGCTGGCCAGCGGCTCGTCGAGCAGCAGCAGCTCCGGGTCGGACACCAGCGCGGCTGCCACCGCCACCCGCTGCTGCTGGCCCCCGGACAGCTCGGACATCCGCCGCGCGGCCAGGTCGTGCGCGCCCACGTCGGCGAGCGCGGTGTGCACTCTGCGCCGCTGCGAGGGGTCGAGGCGCCGGAGGCCGTACCGGGTGCCGGTGAGGCCGAGTGACACCAGGTCGACGCAGCGGACCGCGTCGGCGATCGACGCCGCGTAGTTCTGCGGCACGTAGCCGATGCGCCGGTCGCCACGGCTCGGGCGGCGGCCGAGCACCTGCACCTCGCCGGCCGCGAGCGGCAGCAGCCCGAGCAGGACCTGCAGCAGCGTCGTCTTGCCCGAGCCGTTGGGACCCAGGACGCCGACCAGGGCACCCGCGGGGACCTCGAGGTTCCCGTCGCTCCACACGGTCCGCCGGCCGCGGACGACGGTCGCGCCGGTCAGCCGGAACGCCGGGGTCACGGGGTGTCCAGGGCCGCGGCCAGCTGCCGGACCACGGACAGCTGCCACTCCGGGTAGGTCGCGTACTGCTCGGGCGCCGTCTCGGTGACCTCGACCACCGGCACCCCCGCGTCCTCGGCCGCCGAGCGCAGCTGCTCGGGCACCGGACCCTCGGTCTGGGTGTTGTACAGCAGCACGTCGACCTGCCCCGACCGCAACCCCTGCCGGAACGAGGCGATGTCCCCCGGCGTGGGCTCGTCCTCCTCGCCGAGGTCGCGGTAGCGCTGCGGGGTCTGGTTCGTCAGCCCGGCCGCCTCGGCCAAGTGGTCGGCGACCGACTCCGTCGCCTCGTACGCCCGGCCCTTCGACGCCGCGCGGAGCTGCGCGAGCTCCGCGTCGACCGGTGCCATCGCCGCGTCGAAGGCGGCGTTGCGTGCGGTGAAGTACGCCCGGCCGGCTGGGCGCAGCTCGATCAGCTCCGCGGTGATCGCGTCGGCGGTCCGCGCCACGGCGGCCGGGCTGAAGAACAGGTGCGGGTTCGCGCCTGCCGGGACGTCGGCGACCTCGGCGGCGTCCACCAACGGCGGCGGGGTGGCCACCGTGGCGAGTGCCCGGCTCGCCCAGGCGTCGTAGCCGGCGCCGTTCGCGACCACGAGATCCGCGCGGGTCAGCGTGGCGATGTCGCGTGGGGTCGGCTCGTAGTCGTGCGGATCGACCGTCGAGCTCGTGATGATGGCGGTCGTGTCGCCGCACGCCCCGGCCAGTGACCGGCCGATGTCGCCCCACTGGCCGACGGTCACCGCGACCCTGAGCTCCTCGGTCGGGCAGGTCCCGGCGGGGTCAGGCGTCGCGCCCGCCCCGGCCGCCTGCCCGCCGCACCCGGCGAGGGCGAGCGTCCCGGCGACGACCAGGGCGGGCAGCGGCGAGCAGGGCAGGCGGCGCATCGGGGCTCCGGGTGTCGACGGGGGCGTTGTCGACAACCGTAACCACTACCGACAGGCTGGCCGAACCGCGGCGTCCGGCCAGCCGGTCGGCTCAGGGGATGCGGACGGCGCCGTCGCTGGCGTAGCTGGCGAGCGACCGCCAGGTCTGCGGCGTGATCGTGCCGGTGCGCTTGAGGCCCCGGCGCAGCTGGAAGGCCGCCAGGTGCTGGCCGGTCAGCGCGGTCGAGCGCCCGGACGCCGGCTCCCCGCCGAGGATCCACTGCACGGCGGCGACCGCGCCCCCGACCTCGCGGACGGACACCGTTCGCCGGACGTTCGCCCGGATCGTTCCGAAGATCTTGTCGGCGGCGGGCAGCGGCCGCCAGGTCGGGCAGGGCGTGCGGTTCGGCACACGCGGGTTGCCGACGGGCGCGAAGTACGTCCCGTTGCGTACGCAGGGGCCGTGGTCCTGGCCGCCGACCGCCTTGCCGGTCCAGAAGCTCGTCCGCTGGTAGGCGCCGTTCCAGGTCAGCGACAGGTGCACGTGGTCGCGGTGGCACCCGGTCTCACCGGAGCAGGACTGCGCGCGCCAACCCCGCTCCGGGGCGTACGCCCCCCAGATCTTCCCGTCCCAGATCGCGTACATCACCCCGAGCCGGCGCGCGTTCCCGCCCGCGTTGCCGCCGGTCCCCCCGGTCAGCCAGGCCAGGAACGTCTCGGCCTGCGCCTTCTGCCGGGGGACGCGGATGCTCACCCGCCAGTCGAAGGCGCGGCCCTCCATGTGCTCACTGGTGTAGGTCCGCCCGACACAGCTGGCGACGATCCCGTAGTCGCCGCTGCCCGGGTAGGTCCGGGTCAGCAGCGAGCGCAGCGCGAGCGCGCCGGGCTTGGCCGACTGCGCGCTGCAGGTCTTCGCCGGCACGTAGGTGGGCTGGCCGTCCAGCGCCTTCGGCACCGGCTTGGCGGACCGCGGGACCGGCACGCCGGGGATCTGCCGGTATGCCTGCGTCGCCGGGCCGGACAGCAGCAGCGACCCGGCGTACCCGGCCCCGAGGCCGGACAGCGCGGGCGGCGGCAGTGCCTGGGCCTCGTTGTCGGCCACGTCGTCGTCGGTGCCGACCCCGGCGGCGGCAGCGGGTGCCGGGCCGGCATCGACCGCCGTCGCGGGCAGCCGGCTGGTGGCCGGTGCGGCGGTCGCCGGCGCGGCCGCGAGGGCTGCTCCGACCAGGGTGGCCGTCAGGAGGGCGGCGAAGGGGCGAACGCGCACGGTGGAGATCCCGTCAGTCGAGGGAACGATCGCTCGAAGAGTACGTACCGTTACCGATTAATGACGGCCTGTCATCAGAATGGGGAGGTTCGCCCGACCAGGCGCCGATCCTCGGCCGGTCGGGCGACGGGTGCACGACGGCCAGGCGACGTGCTCGCGAAGGTCAGGCGACGTGTTCGCGCAGGAAGTCGACGGTGCGCTGCCACGCGACCAGGGCCGAGGGCTTGTCGTAGGTGCCGATGAGGTTCTCGTCGTTGTTGAACGCGTGGCCTGCCGGGTAGTAGAAGAACTCGACCGGGGCGCCGGACTCCTCGCGGATCTGCTGTTCCTGCTGCCGGGCCTGCTCGACCGGGTAGGCGGCGTCCTGCTCGCCGTAGTGCCCCTGGACCGCCGCGCGCAGCCCCGTGTAGGTGTTGGGCAGCGACGACCCGACGCCGTAGAACGGGACGGCCGCGCTGACCCGGTCGCCCTCGTTGGCGGCCAGCAGCAGGACGAAGCCGCCGCCCATGCAGAAGCCGACGGCCCCGACGGTGGAACTGGTCACGGCGTCGTGCCCGAGCAGGAAGTCGACCGCGCCGGACAGGTCCCGCGCGGCGCGGTCGACCGGCAGGTCGGCCATCAGCCGGCCGGCCTCGTCGCCGTCGTGGGCCGTCTTCCCGCCGAACAGGTCCGGCGCCAGCGCGACGAACCCCTCGCCGGCCAGCCGGTCGGCGATCCCGGCGATGTGGTCGGTCAGACCCCACCACTCCTGGATCACGATCACGCCCGGCCCGTTGCTCCCCGTCGGCAGCGCCAGGTAGCCGTGCGCCTGGGACCCGTTGCTGGGGAAGCTGACGTTCTGGCGGGGGTTCTCGTCGGTCATGGGTCCTCTTCGGAGCGGGCGGCGATCGGGCGGCCGGGGTGGTCGCCGCGTCGATCCTCGCCTGCACCCGGTCCAGCGCGCAGCGTGAG
The DNA here is from genome assembly GCA_964242885.1 of uncultured Actinomycetales bacterium. Classification (GTDB taxonomy): domain Bacteria; phylum Actinomycetota; class Actinomycetes; order CAXTBU01; family CAXTBU01; genus CAXTBU01. The sequence continues at coordinate 4,352 of CAXTBU010000002.1, read as the reverse complement.
ATCGCCAGCCGCCGTCGAGTCCGGCGTGCGCAGCGGCGGCGGGCGGACCTAGCGTTGCGCAGCGTGCGGGTGACCCGGCTGACGCGGTTCCCGGTGAAGTCGGTGGGCGGTGAGGTGCTGACCTCCTGCGAGGTCGGCCCGGACGGGCTGGCCGGTGACCGGCGGTGGTCGCTCGTCGACGGGGCCACCGGCGAGGTCCTCACCGCCCGGCGCGAGCCCCGGCTGCTGTTCGCCGCCGCGGCGGTCGGCGAGGACGGGTCCGTCCGGCTGACGCTGCCGGACGGCTCGACCGCGGACGACGACACGGCCCTGTCGTCCTGGCTCGGTCGGCCGGTCCGGCTCGTCCGCGCCCCGGCCGGGTCCCCGGTCCACGACACGGCCGGCTTCCGGGTGTCACTGGTCCCGCGCTCGGAGCTCGGGGGGTGGGCGGAGTGCCGGTTCCGCACCAACGTGGTGCTCGACGGGGAAGCCGACGTGGCGCTGCACGGAACCGTCGGGGTCGGCGAGGTCGTGCTGCGCGTGGGGGCGCCGATCGGGCGGTGCGTGATGGTGACCCGGCCGCAGCCCGGGGGGGTGGAGCGCGACCCGGGCGTGCTCCGGACGATCCACCGCGAGCGGGGCGGGGTCCTCGCCGTCGGTGCGACGGTCCTGCGGGCCGGCACCCTCCGGGTGGGCGACGAGCTGCGCCCCCTGCCCGGGTGAGCTGGCCGCCTGGAGACGCCCTGCGGGTGGGCGGGCTGACCGGCTCGAGCTGCGTCAGCCGTCGGCGTCGGCGTCGAGCGCGCTCCGCAGCTGCTGCACCGCCCGGCGCAGCCCCGCCAGCAGCACCAGCTGCTCGTCGCCGGCCGCGGGCATCGTCAGCAGCGTCGCCCGGTGCAGGACCGCCCGCTGCAGTGCCAGCAGAGCGCGGACCCGGTCGTGCCGCACCCGTCCGGCCGGGTCGGCGGGCACCTGGAGTTCCGGCTCCGGCCACCGGGCGGCCCCGTCCGCGCACAGCCGACGCACCCGCTCGACGGCGCGGGCACCGGCGTCCCGGCCGGCTGCGAGCAGCACGCCGACCTCGCCCGGCGGCCGGCCGAGCTCGTCGAGGCGACGCTGCACGGACGTGGCGGTGTCGGTGGCGCGCGCCCAGATGCCGGTCGGCCCCGCCGTGCCGCGCGCCGGTCCGGCGCCGCCCGCCGGTCCGGCGTCGCGGTTCGGCCGGTCGCCCCGGTTCGGCCGGTCGCCCCGGGCGAGCAGCCGACGGAATCGGGACCGGGCGCTCACCGGCGCAGCCGGGACCGGGCGCTCACCGGCGCGGCGAGCTCACAGGTACATCCCGCCGCTCTCCGGACGCGGCGCCGGCACGGCGATCCCGGGCTGACCGGGCACCTGCGGGCCGGAGCCGGGGGGCAGCGCGCGGCGCATCTGCTCCAACTGGGCGCGGGCGGCCATCTGCTGGGCGAACAGCGCGGTCTGGATGCCGTGGAACAGGCCCTCCAGCCAGCCGACCAGCTGGGCGTGCGCGATCCGCAGCTCCGGGTCGGACGGGGTGGCCTCGGTGGCAAACGGGAGCGACAGTCGGTCGAGCTCGTCGGCGAGCTCCGGGGCGAGCCCGGTCTTCAGCTCCCGGATCGACGACGCGTGGATGTCGGCCAGCCGGCGCCGGCTCGCGTCGTCCAGCGGCGCGGACTTCACCTCCTCGAGCAGCTGCTTGATCATGCTGCCGATCCGCATGACCTTCGCCGGCTCCTCGATGAGCTCGGTCGGGTTGCGCTCGCCGCCGTCCTCCTCGCCGGCCTCGACGTCGGCGCCGTCCTGCACGCCGTCCGCCGACTGCGGGCCCGCCTGGGCGTTCGCGCGACCCATCCCGTTCTCGGACACGACGACGATCCGCTGCGGGAACTCGGTCTCCTGCTCGCTCACGTGGGGCCTCTCCGTGCAGACGGGTCACGAGTGACCTGGAGGACAGGGGTCACGAGTGACCCTGGACGGCGGTCGGGAGGTACGGCGCTTCCAGCCGCGCGACCTCGTCCCCGGTGAGGTGCAGGTCGAGGGCGCCGACCGCGTCGGGCAGGTGGTGCGGCTTGGACGCGCCGATCACCGGAGCGGTGATGCCCGGTTTGTCCAACATCCACGCCAACGCGACCTGGGCCGGTTTCACTCCCCGCTCCCCCGCGACCGCCGCCACCGCGTCCACGATCTGGCGCTCGACCTCGGGGTTGCGGTACCAGGCGGTCATCTGCTGGTCGGTGCCCGCCCGGGTCGTCCCGGCCGCCCGCGAACCGGCCAGCACGCCGCGGGCCAGCGGCGACCACGGCGTCAGGCCGATGCCCTGCTCGCGGGACAGCGGGATCATCTCCCGCTCCTCCTCCCGGTAGATCAGGTTGTAGTGGTTCTGCATCGACACGAACCGGCCCAGGCCGGTGGACCGCTGCAGGTCGAGCATCTGCTGGAACTGGTAGGCGCGCATCGAGCTGGCGCCCAGGTAGCGGACCTTGCCCGCACGGACCACGGTGTCCAGGGCGTCGAGGGTCTCCTCGACCGGCGTCTCGGGGTCGAACCGGTGGATCACGTAGAGGTCGATGTAGTCGGTGCCCAGGCGCCGCAGCGACGCGTCGACCGCGGCGAGCACGTGCTTGCGGGACAGCCCGCGGTCGTTGGGCCCGTCGCCGACCGGGTTGTAGACCTTGGTGGCCAGCACGTAGTCCTCGCGCCGGGGCGCGAAGTCGCGCAGCGCCCGGCCGGTGACCTCCTCGCTGCGCCCCAGGGAGTACATGTCAGCGGTGTCGAAGAACGTGACGCCAGCCTCCAGCGCGTCCCTGATGAACGGCCGGCTCGCGTCCTCGTCGAGCACCCACTCCCGCCACTCGGGCGTGCCGTACGTCATGCACCCCAGGCAGAGCCGGGACACCTTGAGGCCTGAACTGCCGAGCCGCACCTGGTCCATGCCGGCAACCCTTGCACTCCCGCCGCGGCTGGTCGCATCCCACGCCTGACCGATCGGCGAGCCCGGTCGAGCTCAGGTCAGCCGGTCGAGCTCAGGTCACCCGGTCGAGCCGGCGGACCTCAGCTCGACGATCCGCTGTGCGGCCTCGGCGGCCCGGATCCCGGCGGGGACCTCTTCACCGGCGGCGGCCGCCAGCGACCGGAGCTCCTCGAGCTGCTCCGGCGTGGCGAGGTCGTCGGGGGATTCGTGCTCGGTCACGGGTGCTCCTTCATCGCAGCGCCTGACGGGGAGGCGATGGTCGCACGACCGGTCGCCGCGGTCGCGGACACCTCCGTACACCGGAGCCGGCCAGCAGCGGTCGATGTCCCCACTCGGGGCGGTCCGGCGTACGCCGGTGTCCGCTGTCCCCACCGATCGACGGTCCACCCGGCCGGGCCAATCCCTGAGTGGACCGTCCCCTCATGGGAGGACCGCCTGGCAGGCACGCGCTGCGAGTGCTCGGCGCGGCGGCCGGCGGGTGTCGGTGGTCGGTCCTGCGGTCGGCGGGCGTGGGCCGCCGCGAGCTCGCCGCCGCGGTCTCGGCCGGCCTGGTGCGCCGGGTCGGCACCGGCGGATACGTCCTTCCCGGCGCGCCGACCGCCGTCGTCGCCGCCGTCCGGCACAGCTCCGCGCTCGGCTGTGTCAGTGCGCTCGAGCACCGCGGACTTGCTCTGCTGACGGCGCCCGCGCGGCCGCACCTCGTCCCCGCCCGCGCCCGATCGGACCGCGGCGTGGTGTGGCACGCCCGCGCCGGCTGCGATGAGCTCGCCGTGCCGGTGCCGGTCGCGCTGGCCCAGATGGGAACGTGCCGGTCCCGCGTCGAGACGCTCGTCGCGGTCGACGCGGCCGTCAGGTCAGGCCGGGTCGAGCCCGACGAGGTGCTGGCCGCTGCACGGTCCCGAGACCGGGACGGCCTCGTCTGGGCCCTTCGGCACCTGGACCCGCGTGCCGAGTCCGTGCTCGAGTCAGCGCTCCGGGCGCACCTGGTCCTCGCCGGGGTGGACCGGATCGACCTGCAGGTCGAGCTCGACGGCGTCGGACGGGTGGACGTGCTGATCGACGGCTGGCTGGTCGTCGAGGCGGACGGCTACGAGAGCCACTCCACCCGGGATGGCTACCGGGCCGATCGGCGGCGTGGGGTGGCCGCCGTGGTCGGCGGGTGGGTGACGCTCCGCTTCGGCTACGAGGACATCACCCGCAGGTCCGACGCGGTGACCGCCGCGGTGCTGGCGACCCTCTCGCGTCACCGGCGCGGCGCGTTCCGGACCGCGCGGCCGTGATGATCGGCAGGGCACCGACCCGGCCGGGTCGGTTCATCCACGGCCCGGCGGACACCGGCGTACAGCGGGAGCTCGATCGCACGTCGGTCGAGGGTCCAGCCGGC
>CAXTBU010000001.1:101847-122884 GCA_964242885.1 uncultured Actinomycetales bacterium | reverse complement strand
CCGTCCGCCGGGCTTGGTGCCCGCACCTGCGGCTTGGTGACCGGCCGGCCGGTCCCAAAGCAGAAGGGGCGGTCACCAAGCCCGGCGTAGGGGTCACCAAGCATGGGCGGGGGAGGGGGCTGGGCGGGGGGGACGGGGGCAGGCCGGGGGACTGAGCGGGCGGGGGTGCGCCGGGGGAGAGCGGACCTAGGCTGGGCGGTGCCGCGGCCGACGAGGGTTGCGGCGCAAGCGGACCGGGGCGACGTTGTCGCGTCCGGCCTGTGGTGCTGTCCCGGACCGCCCCCGACGAGCCCCCCGCGAAGGGGCGCTCGGGCGTCGGCCCGGTCAGCCGACCTGCCGTGCGAAGGGGATCGATGTCGCAGTCCACGCTGGCCCGCCCGGGGAACGGCACGAACGGGGCGAACCCGGCCGGGGGCACGACCGCCGGTGCGCCGGTCCCCGCCGAGGAGCGGCCCGCCTCGCTCGCCGCCCTGCTCGGTGCCGTCGCCGCGGACCCGGCGCTGGCTGCCGCGGTGGCCGCCTGGCGCGACGGCGACGTCCGGCACGACCTGGCCGGCCCGCCGCCGGTCCGTGCCGCGCTCGCCGCCCTGCTGGCCAGCGCCCGACGCGCCCCCACCGGCCCCGACGCTGGCCCGGCAGACGTCGCCGGCCCCGTCGCCGGCCCGGTCGTCGTCGTCACCGCGACCACCCGCGAGGCCGAGGACCTGGTCGCCGCGCTGGCCAGCCTGCTGCCCGCCGACGACGTCGCGCTCTACCCGAGCTGGGAGACGCTGCCGCACGAGCGGCTGTCCCCGGGAAGCGACACGGTCGGCCGGCGGCTCGCGGTGCTGCGCCGGCTGGCGCACCCGGCCGGCGACGGCCCCCAGGGGATGCCGTCCGTCGTGGTGGCACCCATCCGCTCGGTGCTGCAGCCGCAGGTCGTCGGGCTGGCCGACCTGGTGCCGGTGCACGTCTCCGTCGGCGACGAGGTCGGGCTCGACGCGCTCGTCGAGGGCCTCGCCGCCGCCGCCTACGGCCGCGTGGACCTGGTCGAGAAGCGCGGGCAGTTCGCCGTCCGCGGCGGCATCGTCGACGTCTTCCCGCCGACCGAGGAACACCCCCTGCGGGTCGAGTTCTTCGGCGACGAGGTCGACACCATCCGCCGGTTCGCGGTCGCCGACCAGCGCACGCTGGAGGAGGCCGACACGGTGTGGGCGCCGCCGTGCCGCGAGCTGTTGCTGACCGATGCCGTGCGGGGCCGGGCGCGAGCACTGCTCGCCGACCACCCCGAGCTGTCGGACCTGCTCGGCCGGATCGCCGACGGGATCGCCGTCGACGGGATGGAGTCGCTGTCCCCGGTGCTGGCAGACGCGCTCGAGCTGTTCGTCGACGTGCTGCCCGCGGGCTCCGGCGTGCTCGTGCTCGACCCGGAGCGGGTGCGGACCCGCGCGCACGACCTGGTCGCCACCAGCCGCGAGTTCCTGGACGCCAGCTGGGCCAACGCCGCCGCCGGCGGGCAGGCGCCGGTCGACCTGGGCGCCGCCGCCTACCAGGACTTCGGTGAGGTCCGCGAGCACGCGCTGGCCGGCGGTCTGCCGTGGTGGACCCTCGGGGCGCTCGGCTCCCTGAGCGGAACGGGTGCGCGCGGAACCGGCGCCCGCGGCACGAACGGCAGCGCGCAGGTGCTCGACCCGGTCGCGGTCGCCAGCGAGGCCGCCGAGACCTCGGGTCGCATCGACCTGTTCGCCGTGGACCCCTACCGGGGCGATGCGGAGCGGGCCGCCAAGGACCTGGCCGCCGCCGTGCACGACGGGTGGTCCGCGGTGGTCGTCACCGCCGGTCCGGGCAGCGCCAAGCGGCTGGCGAAGGTGCTGACCGAGAACGGTGCTCCGGCCCGCGTGGTCCCCGCGCTGCCGGACCCGCTGCCCACCGACATCGTGCTGGTGACGACGGGTGCTCTCGTCGGCGGGTTCCGCGCGCCGGCGTTGAAGGTCGTCGTGATGGGCGAGGACGACCTCACCGGCCGGGTCGGGTCCAGCACCCGGGACATGCGCAAGATGCCCAGCCGGCGGCGCAACACCGTCGACCCGCTGGCGCTCAAGCCCGGCGACTACGTGGTGCACGAGCAGCACGGCGTCGGCCGGTTCGTCGAGATGGTCGAGCGCACGCTGAACACCGCGACCCGGGAGTACCTGGTCGTCGAGTACGCACCTTCCAAGCGCAACCAGCCCGGCGACCGGCTGTTCGTGCCGACCGACTCCCTGGACCAGCTGTCCCGATACGTCGGCGGCGACGCCCCCGCGCTGGACAAGATGGGCGGCGGGGACTGGGCCAAGCGCAAGGGCCGCGCCCGCAAGGCGGTCAAGGAGATCGCCGGCGAGCTCATCCGCCTCTACGCCGCGCGCAACTCCACGGTCGGGCACGCCTTCGGCCCGGACACCCCGTGGCAGCGGGAGCTGGAGGACGCGTTCCCGTACGCGGAGACCCCGGACCAGCTGGCCTGCATCGACGAGGTCAAGGCCGACATGGAGCGGCCGACCCCGATGGACCGGCTGGTCTGCGGTGACGTCGGCTACGGCAAGACCGAGATCGCCGTCCGCGCCGCGTTCAAGGCCATCCAGGACGGCAAGCAGGTCGCGCTGCTCGTCCCCACGACGCTGCTGGTGCAGCAGCACGGGCAGACGTTCTCCGAGCGGTACGCCGCCTTCCCGGTCAAGGTCGCCCAGCTGTCCCGGTTCCAGTCCAAGACGGAGTCCGCGGCGGTGCTCGCCGGGCTGGCCGACGGCAGCATCGACCTGGTCATCGGGACCCACCGCCTGCTGTCCGGCGAGGTCCGGATGAAGGACCTCGGGCTGGTCATCGTCGACGAGGAGCAGCGCTTCGGCGTCGAGCACAAGGAGGCGCTCAAGCGCCTGCGGACCTCGGTGGACGTGCTGAGCATGTCCGCCACCCCGATCCCGCGGACCCTGGAGATGGCGGTCACCGGCATCCGGGAGATGTCGACGATCGCCACCCCGCCGGAGGAGCGGCACCCGGTGCTGACCTACGTCGGCGGCTACGACGAGAAGCAGGTCGGGGCGGCGATCCGGCGGGAGATGCTGCGCGACGGCCAGGTCTTCTTCGTGCACAACAAGGTCAACGACATCGAGCGCGCCGCGGCGCGGATCTCCGAGCTGGTGCCGGACGCCCGGATCGCCGTCGCGCACGGCCAGATGGGCGAGCACCAGCTGGAGAAGGTCATCGTCGACTTCTGGGAGCGGCGCTTCGACGTGCTGGTCTGCACGACGATCGTCGAGTCCGGGCTGGACATCCCCAACGCGAACACGCTGATCCTGGACCGCGCCGAGACGATGGGGCTGTCCCAGCTGCACCAGCTGCGCGGCCGGGTCGGCCGCGGTCGGGAACGGGCCTACGCCTACTTCTTCTACGACGTCGACCGGCCGATGACCGAGACCGCGCACGACCGGCTGGCCACGATCGCCCAGCACACCGACCTCGGCGCCGGGACCGCGGTGGCGATGAAGGACCTGGAGATCCGGGGGGCGGGCAACCTGCTCGGCGGCGAACAGGCCGGGCACATCGCCGACGTCGGGTTCGACCTCTACATCCGCCTGGTCGGCGAGGCCGTCACCGCGTTCCGCCGCGGCGGGGAGGACACCGACGAGCCCGACGTCCGCGTGGAGCTGCCGGTGGACGCGCACCTGCCACACGACTACCTCGCCAGTGAGCGGCTGCGGCTGGAGGTCTACCGGCGCCTCGCCGATGCCGGGGACGACGCCGCGGCCACCGCGGTGGGCGAGGAGCTGCGCGACCGGTTCGGTGCGTGGCCGGAACCGGTGGCGAACCTGTTCGCGGTCGCCCGCTTCCGCTCCCACGCCCGCCGGGCCGGCCTGACCGAGGTCACGGCTGCCGGCCGGCACATCCGGTTCGGGGCGGTCGAGCTGGCCGACTCCGCGCGGATGCGCCTGGACCGGCTGTACCCGGGATCCCTGGTGAAGCAGGTCACCCGTACCATCCTGGTGCCGCGACCGACCACGGCCCGGGTCGGCGGCGAGCCGCTGCGGGATGTCGCACTGCTCGACTGGTGTGCGGGTGTGCTGGAGTCGGTGCTCGAGGTCCCGGCACAGCCGCCGGCGGTCGCGGGAACCGGCCAGCCGCCGAGCGGGCCGGGTTCGGGTGGTCGGGTGCTGCAGGAGGTCGGAGTCAGGTGAGCGTGCGCGACGGGTCAGGGCCGAGGGTCGAGTCGATCGGGGTCGGTCTGCTCCCGCGCGCGTCGCGCAGTGCGCGCGCGTCGCGCAGAGCGCTCCCGCGCGTGTCCCGGGGGACGGCGGCGGCGCTCACCGTGGCCGTCGGCGCGACCCTGCTCGCCGGGTGCGGCGGCGGCGCGATCCGCGCCGGCAGCGCCGCGACGGTCGGGGACACCGCCATCTCCCAGCGGGACCTGGAGCAGGAGACCACCGAGTTCGTGGCGAGCCTGCCCGCGAACCAGCGCGCGTCGGCGAACGACCAGCTCGCGACGGTGCAGACCGCGATCCTCAACGAACTCGTCCTCGAGCAGCTGGTCGGCGACGCGGCCCAGCAGGCCGGCGTGGAGGTGCCGGACTCGGCCGTGTCGGCGCAGGTCACGGAGGCGACCACCGCGGCCGGGGAGCAGCTGGACACGCAGCTCGCGCAGTCCTACCTGACCCGCGACCGGCTGCCGGACCTGCTGAGGGTCAACCTGGAGGTGTTCGGGATCGGCCGCAAGGGCGCGGCGCCGGGCACCACCGACGAGCAGGCCGCCCAGCGGGCGATCTCCTACATCACCGACCCCGCCCGCGACCTACCGGTGCGGGTGAACCCGCGGTACGGCACGTGGCAGGGCGTCAGCATCACCCCGGCCAACGGGTCGCTGTCCTCGCTGGCGGCCAACGCGGCGACGGCCAGCCCCGCCCCCGCCGACCCCGGCGCGCCCACGCAGGCACCCGCCGACCCGGGCGCCGAGGTCAGCCCGGGCGCCGAGGTCAGCCCCGGGACCGGCAACTGACCGCCGAGGCGGCAGACCGCCCGGACGAGGTCGCGCGCCTGGTCGCGGTGATGGACCGGCTGCGGTCGCCCGGCGGCTGCCCCTGGGACGGCGAGCAGACGCACGCCAGCCTGGCGCGGTACCTGCTGGAGGAGACCTACGAGGTCCTCGAGGCCCTCGACACTGGCGACCGGGTGCTGCTGCGCGAAGAGCTCGGCGACCTGCTGCTGCAGGTGGTCTTCCACGCCCGGATCGCCGCCGAGGACCCGGCGGCGGCCTTCTCTCTCGACGATGTCGCCCGCGACGTCGCGGACAAGCTGGTCCGCCGGCACCCGCACGTGTTCGACCGCGACCCGGGCGACGGGGCCCCCGTCGCGACCGACGGGTTGTACGCCGCCTGGGAGCAGCGCAAGCGGGCGGAGAAGAAGCGGCGCGGCGTGCTCGAGGGCATCCCCGAGGCGATCCCTGCCCTGCTCCTGGCCACCAAGTACCTGGACCGGTTGGCGGCGGCCGACCGCCCGGTGCCGGCGGTCGATGTAGCGGGCGCCGAGGGCACGGTTGGTGCCGACCTGCTCGCCGCGGTGGACCGGGCGCGCGCCGCCGGGGTGGAACCCGAACAGGCGCTGCGCAGCCACCTGCGCCGTCTCGCCGGAGCCGTCGACGGTCCCGCCGTCGACGAGTCCCCGGCGGGCGCGGGAACGCCCGACCGAGGCTGAGGCGGCGCCGGGCGGAGCCGACCACCGGCGCCGGGGCCGCACTCCGTCCACAGGTCAACACGCCGTGTGACTTCGTGGCTCCGGTCGTCCTTACCGTCGTCCCGCCGCCAAAAGCGGCGCCGTCGACCGCGTCCAGCGCCGGGGGGGTAACGCGAGCTGGGGTGGGCGATGAGCCAGGTACACGACGTGGCCGGCAGAGCGCACGGGCCGGTTCTCACGAGCGCACCACGACCACCGACACCGGTACGGGTCGCAGCCGGACTTCTCGTCGCGGGCGCGGTGGTGGCGCTGCTGCGGGCGGTCCTGGGCGCCGCCGTGCTGGTCGCGGACGGCCGGCTGGCCGGACCGTATGTCGTCGGCGCCGTGGTGGCAGCGCTGCTCCCCGCCGTGATCCTGGTGTTGCTGGGACGCGGCGTGCGGCGGCGACAGCCCCGCATGCGGCTCTGGACGACCGTCGTCGCGGCGTTCGCGGTGCTGATCAGCATGCGGTTCGTCCTCGCCGGCGCGGACCCCGTGGACCGGGTGGCGGGTGCGGTGAACGTCCTCGGGTCGGCTGTCGTGGTGGTGCTGCTGTTCCTGCCGGTGAGCAGCAGGTGGTTCGGCGACGGCCGTCGGGCCCGCCGGGCCGCCACGGCCCAGCGGCGCGGCCGCTGACAGTGGTCCCGCGGTCGGCGCGGGACCCGGCGGGATCTGTCGGTGAGCCGTGCGGTCGTGTCGTCGGCCATCGGCGTGCCCGGCACGGACACGCCGCCGCCGGCGTGGCCACGAGGCGCGGTCAGCCGCGACCCCGCCGTTACGGTTGGCAGGACCCGCCCGCGCCGACGTCGCCGCGGCCCCCGGTCGCGCCCCGGACCCGCCAGGGACCGCCGCGCGCCGAACGCTGGACAGGAAGGTGCCCGTGGCCACGATCGAAGCAGTCGGAGCGCGCGAGATCCTCGACTCCCGGGGAAACCCGACCGTCGAGGTGGAGGTCGCGCTCGACGACGGCACCGTCGCCCGGGCCGGCGTGCCGAGCGGCGCGTCCACCGGCGCCTTCGAGGCGGTCGAGCTGCGCGACGGCGACCCGGACCGGTTCGGCGGCAAGGGCGTCACCCGCGCTGTCGAGGCGGTCCTCGGCGAGATCTCCGACGCGGTCGTCGGCCTGGAGGCCAGCGAGCAGCGCCTGCTCGACGCCGCGATGATCGACCTCGACGGCACCCCGAACAAGGCGCGCCTGGGCGCGAACGCGATCCTCGGCGTCTCGCTGGCCACCGCCCGCGCCGCCGCAGAGTCCGCCCAGCTCCCGCTGTTCCGCTACCTGGGCGGGCCGAACGCGCACGTGCTGCCGGTGCCGATGCTCAACATCCTCAACGGCGGCGCGCACGCGGACACCGCGGTCGACATCCAGGAGTTCATGATCGCGCCGATCGGGGCGACGACGTTCGCCGAGGCGCTGCGCTGGGGCTCGGAGGTCTACCAGGCGCTGAAGTCGGTGCTGAAGAGCAAGGGCCTGCCGACCGGCCTCGGTGACGAGGGCGGCTTCGCGCCGAGCCTGCCGCGCAACGCCGAGGCGCTGGAGCTCATCACCACCGCGGTCACGAAGGCGGGCTTCACCCCGGGCACCGACATCGCCTACGCACTCGACGTCGCGGCGACCGAGTTCCACGCCGACGGGATGTACACGTTCGAGGGCGAGCAGCGGGACTCCGACTGGCTCATCGGCTACTACGAGAAGCTGGTCGCCGAGCACCCGCTGGTGTCCATCGAGGACCCGCTGGCCGAGGACGACTGGGCCGGCTGGGCCAAGCTCACCGCGTCGCTCGGGTCGCGGGTGCAGGTCGTCGGCGACGACCTGTTCGTCACCAACCCGACCCGGCTGCAGCGCGGGATCGACGAGGCGTCGGCGAACGCGCTGCTGGTGAAGGTCAACCAGATCGGCACGCTGACCGAGACCCTCGACGCGGTCGACCTGGCGCACCGGCACGGCTTCGCCTGCATGATGAGCCACCGATCCGGGGAGACCGAGGACACGACGATCGCCGACCTCGCGGTCGCGGTCGGGACCGGCCAGATCAAGACCGGTGCTCCGGCGCGCTCGGAGCGGGTGGCCAAGTACAACCAGCTGCTGCGCATCGAGGAGGAGCTGGACGAGGCCGCGCGCTACGCCGGGCGGTCGGCCTTCCCGCGCGCGGCGTCGGTCTGAGGGACCGCCCGTGGCAGCCCTGCGCAGGCCGGCACGTGGGTCCCCCGGACGGCGTGCCGGTTCCCGGCCGGCCGCGCCCCGGCCGGCGCGGGAGCGGTCGCGGCTGGCGGCTGCGGGTCCCGGCCGGGTCGGCCGGCGTCCGCTGCAGCCGACGCCTGCCCAGCCCCGGCCGCGTCCCGAGCGGCGGCTGCCCGCGGTGTCCACGGCGCGGGTCGCCGTGCTGCTGCTCGTGCTGGCGGGGCTCGCCCTGTCTGCCGTGCTGCCGCTGCGGACCTACCTGGAGCAGCGCTCACAGATCAGTGCTCTCGAGCGTGAGGTCGAGGAGGAGCGGGCCGGCGTCGCGAGCCTGGAGGTGACGGCCGCGCAGTGGCAGGACCCGGTCTTCGTCAGCGCCCAGGCGCGTGCGCGGCTGCGGCTGGTCGCGCCGGGGGAGACCGGCTACATCGTCACCGACTCCGGTCCCGCTCCCGCCACCGCGCCACCGAGCACCCCGGCGGTACCGAGCACCCCGGCGACCGCTCCGACACGAACGGTTGCCCCGAGCACACCGGGAGCAGCGCCGACAACGCCGCCGGACGGGCCGGCGCCCACGGCCCCGGTCGGAACGAGCGCCGACGGTCTGACCCGGCTCGGTTCGCCGAGCCCGTGGTGGTCCCCGAGCCCGGCCCCGACTCCCGGCCGGTGACCGGCAGATCGATCGGCGGACCGACCGGCAGACCGACCGGCGGACCGACCGGCCGGCTCGCCAGGCCGCCGACGCCCGGGGACCTCGCCGCGGTGACCCGGCAGCTCGGCCGCCCGGCGCGGTCGGTGCACGCCGTGGCCCACCGGTGCGGCTGCGGGTTGCCCGACGTGGTGGCGACCGAGCCCCGGCTGCCGGACGGGACGCCGTTCCCGACCACCTACTACCTGACCTGCCCGCGGGCGGCCTCGGCCGTCGGCCGGCTCGAGGGAGCCGGCGTGATGGCCGTGATGACCGCGCAGCTGCGCACCGACCCCGCCCTGGCCGCCGGCCACCGGGCCGCGCACGAGGCCTACCTGGCCGCGCGGGCGCGCCTCGGCGACGTGCCGGAGATCGCCGGCGTGTCCGCCGGCGGGATGCCGGACCGGGTCAAGTGTCTGCACGTGCTGTCCGCCCACGAACTGGCGGACGGCCCCGGCGTCAACCCGCTCGGTGCCCGGGTCGTCGCCGAGCTCGACGCGGACGGCAGCTGGGGCGGCACCGGTCCGTGCGTGGACCTGGCCGCGGCACCGCTGGCGGTGCGCCCGGCCGTGGCGGCCGATCTGCCCCGGTACCTGGCGGTTCGTAACGACGCCGCGCGCTGGATGCTCGAGCGGGGGATCGACCAGTGGAGGCCGGGTGAGTACGACGCGGTCGCCGCAGCCGGGCTGGCGGCGGGCGACCTGTACGTCGCGGAACTGGCCGGGATCCTGGTCGGCGGCCTCCGTCTGATGGCCGCGGACCCCGATGTCTGGCCGGAGGCGGTGGACGAGCCGGGGGTGGGGTACGTGCACGGGCTGGTCGTCGACCGCTCCGTTGCCGGGTACGGGATCGGCCGGCGGCTGCTGGAGTGGGCCGCCGGATCGGTCGTCGACGCGGGTGGAGCGCTGCTCCGCCTGGACTGCCGGGCGTCCAACGACCGGCTGCGTGCCTTCTACCCCGCGGTCGGCTTCACCCCGGTGGACGTCCGCGACGTCGCCTTCGCCTTCCGGCCGGGCCAACGCACCCGGCTCGCGCGCTTCCAGCGGCGGCTGACCGGTGCCGAGAACGCGGCGGCGGGGTGAGGGTCGCCGCGATCGACTGCGGGACGAACTCGATCCGCCTGCTGGTCGCCGACGCCGAACCGGCGGGTGACGGTTCGGGCGCGACCCGCCTGCGGGAGGTCGACCGTCGGATGCGCATCGTCCGGCTCGGCGAGGGGGTCGACGCCACCGGCCGGCTGTCCGAGGCCGCGCTGGACCGGACCTACCGGGCGTGCGAGGAGTACGCGGCCGTGCTCGCCGAGCTGCGCCCGGACGCGCTGCGGTTCGTCGCCACCTCGGCCAGCCGGGACGCAGCGAACGCGAACGAGTTCGTCGCCGGCGTCCGGGAGCGCCTCGGGGTGGACCCGACCGTGGTGTCCGGCGCGGAGGAGGCCCAGCTGTCGTTCACCGGTGCGCTCGCCGGACTGGCCGCGCAGCGCCCGGCCGAGCCCGTCCTCGTCGTCGACGTCGGCGGCGGGTCGACCGAGTTCGTGCTCGGGTCGGTGCCCGGCGGCGGCCCGGCGGCCGGCGGAGGCGGGCAGTCCGGCCCGCAGGTGGCGGCACCGGTGGGCGTGTCGGTCGACGTCGGGTGTGTCCGGCTCACCGAGCGGGTGCTGTCCGGCGACCCACCGGACGTCGCGCAGGTCGCGGCCGCGACCGCCCTGGTGGACGCCGCGATCGACGAGGCCGCCCGGACGGTGCCGCTGGAGCGGGCGCGGACCCTCGTCGGGCTCGCCGGCTCGGTGACCTCGGTGGCCGCTGCCGTGCTCGGCCTCGACCGCTACGACCGGTCGCGCATCCACCACGCCCGGCTGGCGGCCGACCGGGTCCACGAGGTGACGGGCGAGCTGCTGGCCGCGACCCGCGCCGAGCGGGCGACGCTGCCGTGGCTGCACCCCGGGCGCGTCGACGTGATAGGCGCCGGCGCGCTGGTGCTGGACCGGGTGCTGGCCCGGGTCGGCCCGACGCTGGCGGCCCCGGAGGTGGTGGTGTCCGAGGAGGACATCCTCGACGGGATCGCGCTCAGCCTCGTGTGACGGTCGCGGACGCACCGGTGCCCGCCGCAGCGACTCCCGGCGCGGTCACAGCGACTCCCAGGTGTCGCCGGGGTCGCCGGGCGCGGGACGGGAACCGGCGCTCGCGCCCCGGGTCGGCGCAGTCGCCGGTGTCAGGCCTCGGCGGGGCTCCGGGTCCGGCGGGGCTCCGACCGCCGGGCCGGCGTCGGCGAACCGGCGATGGCCGGACGACGGCAGTGACGCGACGACCAGGCCCGCCCCCACCTCCAGGACGAGAACCGGCACGGCCACGCCGGAGTCGTTGAGCGCGAAGCCGACGGCACCGAACGCCACCGCACCGAGCAGGCACGCGCGCAGCTCGGGCCAGCCGGCCAGCAGCCCGGCGAACGCGGACCCGGCGACCAGGCGGGGCCGGGCGATGACCCCGGCGACGGCCAGCAGGACCCCGAGCGCGAGCCAGGCGGCGACCGATGCCGCGACGCTGTCGATCCGGAACAGGAACGGCGCGGTCGCCGCTGCTGCCTTGCGGGCCACGACGTCGCTGCCCGATCCGGACAGCAGGTCCGCGGCGAACGCGCCGACGTGCGTCCGCCGCTGCGGCGCCCGGGTCAGGTCGAGCAGCACCGCCCCGAGCAGCACGGCCGCCGCGGCCGCCGCCACCGCCACCACCCGGCGAGCACGGGGCCGGACCGGGCTCAGCGCCAGCGCCGCGACGCCGAAGCCGGCCACCGATGCGGGGACCCCGCCGAAGTCCGCGCCGAGGCCCGGCAGTCCGTCCAGCGCGACGAACGCCGCGCCGGCCCCGGCGCAGACCGCCACGGCGCGATCCGGCCGCCGCGCGGCGAGCGCGGCGACGCAGAACAACGTGCTCATCCCGGTCGCGGCGAACACCTCGTTGCCCATCCCGTAGAACCGGCCGCCCTGGATGGGGGTGAGCCCGATGACGGTCAGCCGCTGCAACGGCGAGCCGAGGACCAGGTCGAGCGCGACGACGGCGACCGTCGCACCGGCGACCAGCACCGCGGCCCGCCGCCAGAGCGAACACGGCGGCCCCGCCGCCCGAGCGACGAGCACCGCAGCAGCCGCCACCGCCAGCGCGGCGCCGGCGACCGCCACGGCCAGCGCCGTCCCGGGCGACCGGGCCGCGTGCCACGGCACCAGGGAGGCCAGCCGGGTGGCGACCGGGGCGGCGGCGACGACCAGGCCGGCGGCGCGCAGCACCCGGCCGGCTGCGCGCAGTACCGGGCCGACACGAGGCCGGGTGCGGACGCCGGCCGTCCGCGGTGCCCGGTGCCCGAGCGCGACGGCCGCGAGCAGCAACGCCGCGACGGCGACGCCGAACGCGGCGTAGAAGCGGGGGATCGCGTCCTGCGCGGTCCGGGCCCGGACGGCATCCGTACCGAGGCCGGCCAGCGTCGCCGCCGGGTCGCGGTCCCCGGCGGTCGAGGTCAACCGGGCGCCGACGAACGTCGCCGGGCGCTCGGCGATGCCGGCGGCGGCCAGCAGGGTGGGCGCGAGGTCGGTCAGCTGTACCAGGCCCGGCCACCGCGTCGAGTCGGTGGCCAGCAGAGCGGCGTCCCCGTCCGGTCCCGTCCCGGCGAAGCCCGGACCGGCCGCGACGGCGACGCGCAGACCGCCGGTGCCGGCGGGGCCGGTCGGTCCGTCGTCGATCCCGGCCACGAGCAGGGTCCCGGCGGGTGGGAGCAGCGCGGCGACGCGGGCCAGCACCGCGTCGGCCGTCGCGGCGAACGGTCCTGCGTCGACGACGGTCACGGCACACCCGGTGAGCACGTCGCGGGTGAGCAGCCGCGGGTCGGCGACGTAGCTGTCGACGTCGCCGGTCGTCCCGGCGGCCGCCAGGGCCGCACCCGGGCCGACCGCCGTCACGCAGGACCGCGCGCCGGACACCGCCTCGGACAGCGAGCCGATCCGCGCCGCGAACGGCGAGTCCTCGTTGCGCGCCCGCAGCTGCGCCCAGCCCTCGACCCGCCCGGCCGAGCGGGGGTCCGGCAGCCCGGACGCCGCGTCGGGGACGACCGGCACCGACGTCGGGTCGATGGCGACGGCCGGGACGTCGGGGCACCGGCCCGTCGCGTCGCGTTCGGGGCCGACCGCGCGCCGACCGGCGGACACGGTCAGCCAACCGTCGACCGGACACGTCGGGACCTCGCCGGTCCGCACCGACAACGAGCCAACCGCCCCGCGGTCAGCGAGTCGGCGCAGCTGCGGCAGGGCACCGGCGGGCAGTCGCTCGGCCGCCGACCAGCCGGCCCCGTCGACGCCGACCAGCACCACCGGTCCGGGCCGGCCGGCCCCGGCTGACGGCGCCGGGCTCGTCACGGGCGACGGGCTGGTCTCGGGCGATGGCGTCGCGCCACTTGCCGTTCCGGCCGGGCCGGCTCCCGGCGGGACCTGCGACACCCCGCCCGCGGCCGGGACGAATGCGACTCCCGCGACCACGCCGGCGAGCAGCGCGCCGACCACCAGCCCGCGGGCCACCAGCGGGCGGGCCAGCAGCGGGCGCGCAGCGCGGACGGCCGGGGCGGATCGCCGTCCGGGCACCGCTGCACAGTAGGACCCAACCCCGGCCCGGGGACGGTGCGACGCCGCGGCCCCGCGCACAGTTGGGGCGTGCCCGTCCTGCTCCCGCACCCGCGCACCCGCCACCTCTCGGCGTCGCCGGTCCCGCCCGGCACCGGCTGGCCCGGGGACCCGGCCGGTGCCGGCACCACGGTGGCCGCCGACGCCCGGGCGGTCGCCGAGCTGGCGGCGGGTGCCGTGGACCTGCCAGCGCTGGCGGCCGCGGTGTCGGTGTGCCGCGCCTGCCCGCGGCTGGTCGGCTGGCGCGAGCAGGTCGCCCGGACCGGCCGGCGGGCCTACGCCGGACAGCCCTACTGGGGTCGCCCGATCCCCGGGTGGGGCGGCGCCGGGGCGCGCATCCTGCTGGCCGGGCTCGCGCCGGCAGCGCACGGCGGCAACCGGACCGGCCGGGTCTTCACCGGCGACCGGTCCGGGGACCACCTCGCGGCGGCCCTGCACGCGGCGGGACTGGCCGCGCAGCCGACGAGCACCGACGCCGCCGACGGCCAGCAGTTGACCGGCCCGCGGGGCAGCGTCTGGATGGCGGCGGCGGTCCGCTGTGCGCCCCCGGCCAACCGGCCGACCCCCGCGGAGACGGCGGCCTGCGCGCCGTGGTTGCACCGTGAGCTGGAGCTGCTGGCCCCGGACCTGCGCGTGGTCGTCGCCCTCGGCGGCATCGCCTGGTCGGCCGTGCTGGCTGCACTGCCCGCCCTCGGGATCGCCCGACCGCGGCCGGCGCCCAGGTTCGGTCACGGCGCGTGCTGGGAGCTGCCCGGGCGGCTGCCCGGCGGCCCGGTGCCGGTGGTCCTGCTCGGCTGCTACCACCCCAGCCAGCAGAACACCTTCACCGGGCGGCTCACCCCGGCGATGACCGAGGCGGTGCTGACCCGGGCGGTGGACCTGGCCGGCTCGCCGCCGCCGACCGGCCTGTGATCCGATGGAGCGGGCAGAGCGGCCGGACGAGACGACGAGTGGAGGACCGATGACCGACGCGCACACGACGTCCCGGCCAGATCAGGCGAACCCGACAGCAGGCCCGACAGCTGACCCGACAGCGAGCAAGCCGGCACCCGACCGGCCCGGCCTCGCCCCGCTCATCCCGCCGACCAGGCAGGCCCCCGGCTCGGCCCCCGCACGGCGGGTGCTCATCGTCGGCGGCGGCTACGTCGGCCTCTACACGGCCCTGACCCTGCAGAAGACGCTGCGCAAGGAACTCAAGCGCGGCCAGGTCCAGATCACCGTCGTCGACCCGCGGTCGTACATGACCTACCAGCCGTTCCTGCCCGAGACGGCGGCCGGCAGCCTGGAGGCCCGCCAGGTCGTGGTCTCGCTGCGCCGGGAGCTCAAGCGGTGCGCAGTGATCGACGGCCGGCTGATCGGGCTGTCCCACGCCGCGAAGACGGCACGGATCGAGCCGGGCGTCGGGGCACCGTACGAGCTGGCCTACGACGTGGTCGTGGTCGCGCCCGGATCGATCTCCAAGACGCTGCCCATCCCCGGCTTGGCCGACGTCGGCATCGGGTTCAAGCAGGTCGAGGAGGCCATCGGGCTGCGCAACCACATCCTCAACCGGCTCGACGTCGCCTCGTCCACTGCCGACCCGCAGGTCCGGGAGAGGGCACTGACGTTCGTCTTCGTCGGTGGCGGGTACGCCGGGATCGAGGCGTTCGCGGAGCTGGAGGACATGGCCCGCTACGCGACCCGGTACTACCCGAACGTGACGCCCGACGACATGCAGTGGGTGCTCGTCGAGGCAAGCGGACGCATCCTCGGCGAGGTGAGCGCCCCGATGGGGCAGTACACCGTCGACCAGCTGCGCGCCCGCGGCATGGACATCCGGCTGTCCACGCGGCTGGACAGTTGCGTGGCCGGGAACGTCCAGCTGTCCGACGGCACGAAGCTGACCAGCGACACCGTCGTGTGGACCGCGGGGGTGAAACCGAACCCGGTCCTGGAGGCGACCGACCTGCCGCTGGACAAGCTGCACCGGATCCCGTGCACCGCCGACCTGCAGGTCCGCGACCGGCCCGACGCCTGGTCGGCCGGGGACTGCGCCGCGGTGCCGGACCTGACCAAGGGTGACGGCTCCGCGGACAGCCCGACCTGCGCGCCGAACGCCCAGCACGCCGTCCGGCAGGCCCGGCTGCTCGGCAGGAACATCGCGCACAGCCTGCACGGGACGTCGACGAAGGACTACAAGCACACCTACGTCGGCTCGGTTGCGAGCCTGGGCCTCTACAAGGGCGTCGCCGAGGTCTACGGGATCAAGCTGAAGGGCTTCCCGGCCTGGTTCATGCACCGGACCTACCACCTGAGCCGGATGCCCACCACCAACCGCAAGGTGCGGATCCTGAGCGAGTGGACCGTCGCGCTGCTGTTCCACCGGGACGTCGTGTCGATCGGCGAGGTCGAGATGCCCACTCGCGACTTCCGGTCCGCAGCCGGGCCTGTCGAGCAGGCCGCCAACCGGGGGGCGCCGGACCGGGGGGCTGGGCGCCAGCCCGTCGGCTCGAACGGCACCGGGTCCGAGCAGCGCAACCGCACCGCGCCCCAGACGACGCCGACGCCGCCGGACGACCGCCCCGCCGGGGACACTGACCGTGCGGAGACCGGCGGCGCGTACGTCGGACGCACACCGACGGCGGCCCGACCGGGAGGAGCACAGTGACCGACGAGACCCACACCAGAGGACCGGGTGGCCGACCCACGCCGGGCGAGGAACGCTCGCACCGGGAGGAGGCCCAGCCGGACGTCAAGACCACGCACGACGGCGACCGGGACGTGTTCGCCGGCGACGCCCCGGACTCCCCGTCCTTCGGCAACACCGCCGAGCCGGTGGCGCCGGGTGACGAGGCGGTCAGCCGGGGCTGATCCGGGCCCGGGTGCCCGCCACCCACGCGCGCAGCTGGCCTCGCCCCCGTGGCCCAATCTGGCAGAGGCAACCGGCTTAAAACCGGGGAGGTGCGGGTTCGAGTCCCGCCGGGGGCACGGCGACCGACCGTGCTGGGCGTCCGCTCGTGTCAGCTCCCGCGGCTCAGCGGCCCGGCGGCCCAGCGAACGTTGGTGGGGCGTGCCGTCCGTCAGGCGTCCCGTTCCACGGCCGCTTCGACCCGCTCGACCTTCCCGGTCAGCTCCCCGTCGTGGCCCGGACGGATGTCCGCCTTGAGCACCAGCGAGACCCGCGGACCGTAGGCGCCGACGGCCTCGCACGCGTCCCGGACCACGGCCATCACCTCGTCCCAGCCGCCCTCGACGGTGGTGAACATGGAGTCGGTGCGGTTCGGCAGGCCGCTGGCGCGGACGACGCGCAGAGCGGCGGCCACGGCGTCGGTCACCGAACCAGGCGCGGCACCGGCGGCCGGGCCGCCGGGCAGTGGGCCACCGGACGGGCTGACGGAGAAGGCGACGAGCATCCGGGAACGGTAGCCGCTCGGCTCCGCGCGGCCGCGCGGAGCCGAGCCGAGACCCGGGTGATCCCGGCCAATCCGCGTCCCCCCGCCCGCCGAACACTGCGGTGCCGTGTCGATCACGATGCGCTACGGGCTTGTCCCCAGATGACGCACAGTCACTGTCGGACGGACCAGGTTCGGTGGTTGACTCTCACCGTGCGTAACCAACTTGAGGTGAACGAATGGACCGGTGGGTTGACGTGAGCGTCCGTTGTCTGCATGACTTGCCTCCTGCGCCACCCACGCTCACGCAGGTCCCCACGGGGATGTGCGAGACGGTCGTAACGTCGCGATCCGAACCCCTGATCTCCGCGCCACAGAGATCGCGTCGTGGTTCCTCCTGCACGGTCAACGGCTCCCTTCCCGGGCCGCTGACCCCGGGTGGGCCCGACCTGCCACCGAGAGGTGATGGCCCGCGATGACGCAATCGAACAACGTGCTCCGCAGCCGCCGGCACGACCGAGCGTTCGACCGTGAGGACCGCCGTCTTGACGCAGCGGCGCGGGTCTCCGACGGGACGTGGTCAGCAGCGGTGTCGGCCGGTCCGGCAGTCCTCGACGACCGCGCCCCCGTCGACGCGGCAGCACCCGACGCCGTGCTGGTCGACCCCGCACTGGCGGACCCGCTGGCTGACCCGATCCTGGACGACCCCACGCTGGCCGCGTTGACCACGCGCGAAGGAGCCGTCTCGCTGGCTGCCGACGCCGAGCGGCGCTTCGGTACCGGAGGCGGCGGGACGGGCGACCGGACAGCCACAGCCGCCGCGCGGGCGACCCGCTGGAGCCGCCAGTACCTGCAGCGCCTCACCGCGATCGACGTGGTGTCCGGGGCGCTGGCCAGCTCGCTGGCCTCACTCTTCGCCTTCCCGGGTGCCTCGGCCGAGCGCAAGACGGTGGTGGCGGCGTTGTTCACCGTCGGCTGGATGCTGATCCTGCTGCTCAACCGCACGTACGAGAACCGCCACCTCGGGCTCGGCTCGGAGGAGTTCAAGCGGGTCCTCAACGCGGGTCTGGTGATCATCGCGGCGATCGCGGTCCTCGACTTCGCGCTCAAGCTCGACCTGGCACGTCGCTACGTCGTCGTCGCGGTGCCCATCGCGGTGGCCCTGGACGTCGCCGGCCGGTTCGTGCTGCGCCGGCACCTGCACCGCCTCCGCTACCACGGCGAGGCGATGAGCCGGGTCGTCGCTGTCGGGCCGATGGCCGCGGTGGCGCACATGACCGCACAGCTGCGCACCGAGGCCTACCACGGCCTCGAGGTGGTCGGCGCGTGCATCGTGGAGACCCGCGGCGACCTCCAGCGGTCGGCGACCGACGGCGGGGAGTCCGCGGGCGCCTGGGACGACCGCCTCTACGACGAGCTGGAGGTCCCGATCCTCGGCGGCATCGAGGACGTCGGCGACGCGGTGACCCGGTTGGACGCCAGCGTGGTCGCGGTGATGAGCACCGGGGACCTGCCGGCTGGCGCGTTGCGCCGGCTGGCCTGGTCGCTGGAGCGGACCGGTACCGAGCTGCTCGTCTCGCCCGGCCTGGTCGAGGTCGCCGGACCCCGCCTGACGATCCGCCCGTACTCCAACCTGCCGCTGCTGCACGTCGACCAGCCCCGCCTGTCCGGCATGAGCCGGGTGCTCAAGTCCGGGCTGGACCGCGTGCTGGCCGCGCTGGGCCTGCTGTTCCTCAGCCCGCTGCTGCTGCTCATCGCCGTCCTGGTCAGGACGACCTCGGCCGGCCCGGTCTTCTTCAAGCAGACCCGGATCGGCCTGGACGGCGAGCCGTTCCGGCTGATCAAGTTCCGCTCGATGGTCGCCGGCGCCGACCGGCAGATCGACCTGCTGCGGGAGCAGAACGAGAACGACGGTGTGCTGTTCAAGATCAAGCGCGACCCGCGGATCACCGCGGTCGGGGCCAAGCTGCGCCGGTTCTCCCTGGACGAGCTGCCCCAGCTGTTCAACGTGCTCGCCGGGTCGATGTCGCTGGTCGGCCCACGCCC
This sequence comes from uncultured Actinomycetales bacterium, assembly GCA_964242885.1. Taxonomy (GTDB): domain Bacteria; phylum Actinomycetota; class Actinomycetes; order CAXTBU01; family CAXTBU01; genus CAXTBU01. The sequence continues at coordinate 104,225 of CAXTBU010000001.1, read as the reverse complement.
GCCGCTGCCCACCGAGGTGGAGTCCTACCACTCCGACGTCCGGCGCCGGCTGCTCGTCCGGCCGGGGATCACCGGCCTCTGGCAGGTCAGTGGGCGGTCGGACCTGTCGTGGGACGACTCGGTCCGCCTGGACCTGCGGTACGTCGAGAACTGGTCGATGTCGCTGGACTTCTACATCCTGTGGCGGACCGTTCGCGCGGTGCTCGGCGGGCGAGGGGCGTACTGAGCACTCCGTCGGCCCGCACCCCGGAGCCACCCGCCCGCCTCCTGCGGGCTGGTGGCTCGCCGGCTGCGAGGAGCCGCGTCGCTGGGCTGCACCGCGTGGTCCCTGCCGGGTTGCGACGCCGAATCCCCGGCTCGCGGAGCCCGCTGCCCTGGTTGCGGAGCCTGCTGCCCGCCGCAGCCCTGGTGGTGGCGCTCCCGTCGGTCGCCGTCGCCACCACCTGGGTGGTCCAGCGCGGTGGACCGCCCGACTCGGTGTCCGCCACCGTCGACGTGGTGCCGCCGGAGGGGACCACGTCCGGGTCCACCGCCGTCAGCGGCGCCCTGGCCCTGGCCGACGCGCTCGACTCCGACTCGGTCCTGCGGACAGCGGCGGACGGGATCGGCCTGGACGGGGGTGAGCTCGCAGACCGGCTCACCGTCGACCACGCGGACGGGTCGCCGCTGGTCACCGTCGGCTACAGCGCCACCCCGCCAGGTCCCGACGCCCGCGCGGTCGTGAGCGCGGTGGTGGAGTCCGGGGTCCGTCAGGTCTACGCGGCGCCGATGCGGGCAGCGCAGACCCGGGCCGACGCCAGCAGGTCGCGTGCGAGCGCCGCAACCGCGGCACTGGCCCGGTTCCGGACGAGCAACCGGGTGGTCGCCCCGGACGAGCTGTACCGGGCGCTCCTCGCGGAGCGGGCTGCGCTGGCGACCGCGGCGGCGGTCGGGCAGGACGAGGGCCGGCGCCCTGGCGTGGTGCAGGCGCGCCTGCGCGCGGTGTCGGCCGAAGCCGACCGGCTCGCCCCCCTGGTCGTCCCGTACCGCGTGCTGGTGAGCTCGGACCAGGAGCTGGCCGACGAGGCAGCGCAGGCGGCCTCGGCGTCCGCGACCCTGGCCGGGCGGCTGACCGCCGGAACCGACCCGGCAGCGGTCACCTTCGCGACGCCCGCCGACCGGGCCGGCGTACCCGGCAGAGGTCACTCTCTGCTGATCGCCGGGGTTGCCGGGGTGGCGGGTGCCGCCCTGGTGCTCCTCGGCCTGCGGCTGGTCCGCACGGTGCCGGGGCGCGGCACGCGCGCGTGACAAGCGATCCGGACGCGGCGCTCGCTGCGGACGTCGCCGGGCAGGTCGGTCGGCGACTGCTCGCGCTGCGCGCCGACCCGCCGCCGGGCGGCGCTGCCGCGCTGCGGGCCGCGGGGGACCGGATGGCCGACCTGGTGGCGCACGAGCTGCTCGACCGCTGCGCGCCGGCCGACGCGGTGCTGTCCGAGGAGTCGCCGGACAGCGCGGCCCGCCTCGATGCCGCCCGGGTGTGGATCGTCGACCCGCTGGACGGGACCCGGGAGTTCGGGGTGCCGGGGCGGACCGACTGGGCCGTGCACGTCGCGCTGTGGGACGCCGCCGCGGGGGACCTGGTCGCCGGCGCTGTGGCGCTGCCGGCCGACGGCGGGGTGCTGGACTCCACGACGGTGCCCCCGGCACCGCCGCGCACCGGTCGGCGGGCCCGGGTGGTGGTCAGCCGCTCACGGCCGCCGGCGGTCGCGGCTGCGGTGGCGCGGGCGCTGGACGCCGACCTGGTCCCGCTGGGTTCGGCCGGTGCGAAGGTCGCCGCCGTGGTCCGCGGCACCGCCGAGGCCTACGTCGAGACCGGTGGGCTGCACGAGTGGGACACCGCCGCCCCGGTCGCCGTCGCCCGCGCCGCGGGGCTGGTCGCGGTGCACCCGGACGGGTCACCACTGGTCTGGAACCGCGCCGACCCGGCCCAGCCCGGGCTCGTCGTCTGCCGGCCGGAGGTGTTGGCCGCGGTCCTGTCCGCGGTGGCCGGCACGACCGCTCGAGCCTGAGGCCGGGGCCTGCGGCCCGTGTCGGTCCGATCGACACGTCATCTCCTGCGACGATGTGCCGGTGACAGCAGCAGGTGACACCCCCGAGCGCGCCGGAGCGCGCCCCGCCGGGTCGGCCGTCGGCGGGTCCGACACCGGTGGACGACCCGACGGGTCCGGACGGGCCTCCGGCACGACCCTGTCCGCGAGCGACCCCAGCGGCACTCGCGCGAACGGCGACGCCAACGACCGGGCGATCGCGGCCGCCGACGAGGTCCTGGAGGTCGAGGCGGAGTCCGCGGACGGCCGGTCCGCGTCGCCGCACGCGGACCCGGACGGTGGCTCGCCGCT
>CAXTBU010000001.1:99832-101747 GCA_964242885.1 uncultured Actinomycetales bacterium | reverse complement strand
CACCGCCCCGCCGGCGCCGACCGGTGGTCGGCTCGCCCGGGCCCGGGACTCGCTGCGCCAGGTCGCGGCACGCCTCGCGCCACCGCCCCCGCCGCAGACCAGCCAGTGGGGCACCCCGGTCGGCAACTCGGTGTCGGTCACCGCACCGCGGCCGGTCGCGGTGAAGAGCGAGCCGATCCAGGTCCGGCCGATCGCCTCCCGGACGATCGCCCGCGGCGCGCTGGTGGCCGCGCTGATGATCCTGTTCGTGTACGCCGGGGCGACCCTGGTGTGGAACGTCCGCAGCGTGCTGCTGACGGTCTTCATCGGGCTGTTCCTGGCCATCGGCTTCGACCCGGTCATCACCGCGCTGCAGAAGGTGGTCAAGAAGCGCGGCGCGGCCGTGGCCGTCTTCTTCATCCTGCTGCTCGCGTTCCTCGCGACCTTCAGCTACCTCGCCTTGCGGCCCGCGATCCAGCAGTTGACGCAGCTCGCCGGCCAGATCCCGGGGTGGGTCGAGGACGCACAGGACACCAACACCCAGCTCGGGGAGTTCCTGTCCCGGCCCGAGGTGGCGAGCCGGGTCAGCTCGTTCACGAGCAACATCACCGAGACCGCGGTCGGGTCGGTCGGCACCGTGTTCGGGGTGATCGGCACCATCCTCGGCGGCACGGTGACCGCGCTGGCCGTCGTCGCACTGATGATCTACTTCATGCTCTCCATGCCCCGGATGCTGCTGTTCGCCGCGGCGGCGGTCGGCGGCGGCGAGAAGGCCGGCGTCATGCGGGAGGCCCTGTCCAAGGTCGGGGGCTACGTCATCGGCCAGCTGACCATCTGCGCGTGTGCCGGCATCGCCTCGGGGATCTTCTTCGTCATCGTCGGGATGCCCTACCCGGCGGTGCTGGCGATCGCCGTGGCGATCCTGGACGCCATCCCGCAGGTCGGGGCGACCCTCGGTGCGGTGCTCTCGACGCTGGTCGCGCTGACGCAGTCGATCCCGCTGGCCGTCGGGACCCTCGCCTTCTTCCTCGTCTACCAGCAGCTGGAGAACTACCTGATCGCGCCGCGGATGTTCGCGCGGTCGGTGAACCTCTCGGCCGTCGCCGTGCTGATCGCGGTGCTGGTGGGCGGCTCGGTGGCCGGGGTCGTCGGGGCGCTGTTCGCGCTGCCGGTGACCGCGGCGCTGAAGACCGTGCTGGCCTACGTGTTCCGCGACCGGCTCAGCGCGATCGAGGTCGTGGAGAGCCGCGAGGCCGACCAACCCGCGATCTGAGCCGCCGGTGACCGGGGGAGCGGGTGCGTCGAGGCTCCCGCCGCCGACGCGCTGCCCCTGGCCGGGGCTGGACGCCGACCCCCTGTACGCCGCCTACCACGACGACGAGTGGGGACGGCCGGTCCACGGCACCACCGCGCTGTTCGAGCGGCTGAGCCTGGAGGCCTTCCAGTCGGGCCTGTCCTGGCTGACCGTGCTGCGCAAGCGGCCGGCCTTCCGGTCGGCGTTCGCCGGTTTCGATCCCGCGGTCCTGGCCGGCTGGGGCCCCGCCGACGTCGACCGGCTGCTGGAGGATGCGGGCATCGTCCGCAACCGGCGCAAGGTGGAAGCGGTGCTGGGCAACGCCCGGGTGATCGCCGCGAGCGGGCTGGACCTGGACGGGCTGCTCTGGTCGTTCGCGCCCCCGCAGGGGTACCGCCCGCACCGGCCGGCCGGGCCCGGCGACGTGCCGGCGGCGACGGGGGAGTCCGCCGCCATGGCCCGCGAGCTGCGCCGGCTCGGCATCGCGTTCGTCGGGCCGACGACCGCGTACGCCCTGATGCAGGCGACCGGGATGGTCGACGACCACGTGGTCGGCTGCTGGCGGGCACAGCCGGACAGCTGAGGGCACCCGGACAGCTCAGGCACCCGGAGACCTGAGGCACCCGGAGACCTGAGGCACCC
>CAXTBU010000001.1:93869-99732 GCA_964242885.1 uncultured Actinomycetales bacterium | reverse complement strand
CGGCGCGGGACCGGCCCAGACGGGGACCGGTGCCGAGGCGGGCCGATCGCTCGTGCGCGACACCCGGACCATGGCGACGGCGACGATCGCCTCCCGCGTGACCGGGTTCCTCCGAACGGCGGTCATGGCCGCCGTGCTCGGCGTCGGCGGGCTGGGCCAGGCGTTCACCGTCGCCAACACGCTGCCCAACAACCTCTACGAGTTCCTGCTCGGCGGGATCCTGACCTCGACGCTGGTGCCGCTGCTGGTGCAGGCCCGCGAACGCGACGCCGACGGCGGCCTGGCCTACGCCCAGAAGCTGTTCAGCCTGGTCGCCGGCACGCTGCTCGTCGTCTCGGTCGTCGCCGTCCTGGCGGCGCCGTTCCTCGTCGGCCTGTACAACGACAGCGGCGATCCCGCCGAGCTGCGGCTGGCGGGGGACTGGGCGCGCTTCTTCCTCCCGCAGATCGTCTTCTACGGGATGACCGCGCTGTTCGGCGCGCTGCTCAACACCCGCGGCCGGTACGCCGCGCCGATGTGGGCGCCGGTGCTGAACAACCTCGTGGTCATCGCGACCCTCGGGGTGTTCCTGCTGGTGCCCGGACCGGACCGGCCGGGCCCGGGAACCCTGTCGAGCGCCCAGTTCGTCGTCCTCGGGATCGGCACCACCGCCGGCGTCGTGGCGATGACGCTGGCGCTGGTGCCGTCGCTGCGGGAGCTCGGGATCCGGCTGCGGCTGCGCGTCGACGTCCGCGGGCTGGGGCTGCGCCAGATCGCGCGGCTGGCCGCCTGGACTCTCGTCTACGTCGCGGCCACCCAGCTGTCCTACCTGGTGCTGGCCCGGTTGGCCTCGCCGAACCAGCAGCTGCCGACCTACACCTACGCCTTCACGGTCTGGCAGCTGCCGCACGCGGTCGTCGCCGTGTCGGTCATCACCGCACTGCTGCCGGCGATGAGCCGGCACGCGGTCCGCGGGCGGGTCGACCGGATCCGCGCGGACATCGACCGGGGGACGCGGCTGTCCGCGCTGCTGCTGGTGCCGGCGGCGCTCGCGTTCGTCGTGCTCGGTCGCGACATCGCGGTGCTGCTGTTCGCCCACGGCCAGACGACGGTGGCCGAGGCGGGCCGCATCGGCTGGACGCTGGCGGTGTTCGCCGTCGGCCTGGTGCCGTTCAGCATCTACCAGCTTCAGTCGCGGGCGTTCTACGCGATGAAGGACACCCGGACCCCGGCCCTGGTCCAGGTGGCGGTCTCGGTGGTGCTGGTCGGGGTGGATGTCGGCCTGTCCGCCGTGGTCCGGAGCACCGACCGCGTCTACGCCCTGGCCGCTGGGCACGCGGTCGCCTACCTCGCCGGCGTCGCGTTGAGCGTGGTGCTGCTGCGCCGCCGGATCGGCCGGTCGCCGCTGCCGACGGCGACGCGGTCCTCGATCGGGTCGCTGCTGTTCCGGCTCGTCGTCGCGGCTGTGATAGGCGCGGCCGTGGCCGGCGGCATCGCTCGGCTCACCGGGTCGGTCCTGCCGGACGGGCCGCTCGGCGCGGGGGTGACCCTGGCTGTCGCGCTGCCGGTCGGCGCAGCCGTCTACCTGGCCGTGGTGCTGGCGCTGCGGGTCGGGGAGGCCCGCCAGCTGGTCGGCGGCATCCGAGCGCGCCTCGGCCGCTGACGGTTGCGCCGACACGTTTCCCTCCGACCCCGCGCCTGGTGACCGGTCCGCCGCCTGGTGACCGGTCGTGTCGCCTGGTGACCGGCCGGCCGGTCACCAGGCAGCAGCGGCGGTCACCAAGGCAGGCAGCAGCGGCGGTCACCAAGGCAGGCAGTAGCGCTGTGCGGGCAGAACGGCCGCGGGAGCCAACCGTGGCGGCAGGGGTGACAGCGCCGGACGCGGGTCGCCCGGCTCGGGGTCGTCGGGGAGACTGCCGGCTGTGACGCGCGCCGAGCAGTTGACCGACCCGATCACCTACCACGGCGAGGGCGCCGTCTGGTTCCCCGGCACGGGCGGGCGGAGCGGGACGCTGCACCTGGTCGACATGCTCGAGGGCGCCGTGCTGACGATGCTCCCCGACGGCGGGGTCCACCGACGGTCCGCGGGCAGGGTCGCGGCGATCGTCCGGCCCCGGACGTCCGGCGGGGTGGTCGTGGCCAACGAGCACGGGTTCCTCGTCGCGGACGCCGACGCGGACGACCCGTCAGGGTTCGGCCCGCTGCGGCAGGTCGCGTCGGTGATCGACGACGACAGCATCCGGATGAACGAGGGCAACGCGGACCCGGCGGGCGCCTTCTACTGCGGCTCGATGGCCTGGGACGCCTCGCCGGAGCGCGGCCAGCTGTACCGGCTGGACCCCGACGGCTCGGTGAGCACGGTGCTCACGAATGTCACGATCTCCAACGGCCTCGGGTTCACCGCCGACGGCTCCACCGCGTACTACGTCGACACCCCAACCCAGCGGGTGGACGTCTTCGACTGGGACGCCGAGCACGGCCTGCACGCCCGGCGGTCGTTCGTGACGGTCGACGGGAACCCTGACGGGCTGGTCGTCGACGCCGAGGGCGGCGTGTGGGTGGCCTTGTTCGGCGGCAGCGCGGTCCACCACTACGGCCCGGACGGCACGCTGGCGGACGTCATCGAGGTCCCGGGCGCGGAGCAGGTCACGTCGGTGACGCTCGGCGGCGAGGCGATGGACCAGCTGTTCATGACGACCAGCCGGGAGAACCTGCCCGAGGACGCACAGCCCGTGGCCGGAGCGGTCTTCACCGCCCCGGCCGGGGTGCGCGGCCAGGCGCCGCTGCCGTTCGCCGGCTGACCGGACCCCTCGGAGCTGCTCAGGTCAGACGGCCGCGCCGACGCCCAGCCCGATCGGGCAGGAGACGCCGGTCTCGCCGTGGCCGCAGTAGCCCCACGGCACCTTGTGCAGGTACTGCTGGTGCTCGGACTCGGCGTGGTAGAAGGTGCCGAGCGGCACGATCTCGGTGGTGATCTGCCCGTGGCCGGCCCGGGTCAGCTCGGCCTGGTACTGCTCACGGGTCAGCTTGGCGGTCGCCAGCTGGTCCTCGGACGTCGTGTAGACCGCCGACCGGTACTGGGTGCCCACGTCGTTGCCCTGCCGGTACAGCGTGGTCGGGTCGTGGTTCTCCCAGAACACCCGCAGGACCTCCGCGCGGCTGATCTTCGCCGGGTCGAACACGACCCGGACGGCCTCGGTGTGACCGGTGCGGCCGGTGCAGGTCTCCTCGTACGTCGGGAACGGCGTCACGCCACCCGCGTAGCCGACCGCCGTCGTCCACACGCCGTCCAGGGTCCAGAAGTCGCGCTCCGCACCCCAGAAGCAGCCCATCCCGACGACGATCTCCTCCAGGCCTTCGGGCACCGGACCGGCGATCGGGGTGCCCAGCACCGCGTGCCGCTCGGGCACCTCGTAGGCGGACGACGGCCGACCGGGCAGCGCTTCGCCTGCCTCGGGCAACCGCCTCTTGAACGCAGAACCGAACACGGGGGCACCTCTTCCCTCTGGAGCTTCCGAGCGGTCCAACACCCGGCGCCGGTGCCGTGTTCCGCTCCCTAGGCTGGCGCCATGCGTTATGCCGAGCACGTCGCCGACCTCGTCGGTGGGACCCCGCTGGTCAGGTTGAACCGGGTCGCCGAGGGCATCACGCCGCTGGTCCTGGCCAAGGTCGAGTACTTCAACCCCGGCGGCTCGGTGAAGGACCGGATCGCCCGGGCGATGATCGACGCGGCCGAGGCCTCCGGCGAGCTCAAGCCCGGCGGCACCATCGTCGAGTCGACGTCGGGCAACACCGGCATCGGGCTGGCGATGATCGCCCAGCAGCGCGGCTACTCGTGCGTCTTCGTCTGCCCGGACAAGGTCAACCAGGACAAGCGCGACGTGCTGGTGGCCTACGGCGCGCAGGTCATCGCCTGCCCGACCGCGGTCGACCCGGAGGACCCGCGCTCCTACTACTCGGTGTCGGCCCGGCTTGCCCGCGAGCTGCCGGACGCGTGGAAGCCCAACCAGTACGCCAACCCCAACAACCCGCGCAGCCACTACGAGTCGACCGGCCCGGAGATCTGGGAGCAGACCGACGGGAAGATCACCCACTTCGTGACCGGCGTCGGCACCGGCGGCACGATCAGCGGCACCGGCCGCTACCTCAAGGAGGTGTCCGGCGGGAAGGTGCAGGTCATCGGCGCCGACCCGGAGGGCTCGGTCTACTCCGGCGGGTCGGGCCGGCCCTACCTGGTGGAGGGCGTGGGCGAGGACTTCTGGCCGGACGCCTACGACCGGACGGTCGCGGACCGGATCATCGCCGTGTCCGACTACGACAGCTTCGCGATGACCCGGCGCCTGGCCAAGGAGGAGGCGCTGCTGGTCGGCGGGTCCTGCGGGATGGCCACCGTGGCGGCGCTGCGGCTGGCCGCGGAGATCGACGACCCGGACGCGGTGGTCGTGGTGCTGCTCCCCGACGGCGGCCGCGGGTACCTGTCGAAGATCTTCAACGACCGGTGGATGGCCTCCTACGGCTTCCTGGACACCACGTCCGGCGACACCGTCGGGCAGGTGCTGGCCGGCAAGGACGGCACGATGCCCGGTCTGGTGCACACCCACCCGAGCGAGACGATCGCCGACGCGGTGGGCATCCTGCGCGAGTACGGGGTCTCGCAGATGCCGGTCGTCCGGGCCGAGCCGCCGGTGATGGCCGCCGAGGTCGTCGGCTCCGTCGCCGAGCGGGACGTGCTCGACCTGTTGTTCACCGGCAGGGCGAAGCTCACCGACTCCGTCGAGACGCACATGGCCGCGACGCTGCCGGCCATCGGCGCGGGCGAGCCGGTCGAGAAGGCGTACGCCGACCTGGAGTCCAACGACGCGCTGCTGGTGCTCGACGACGGCAAACCGATCGGTGTGGTGACCCGGCACGACCTGCTCGGGCACCTCGCGGGCCGGCCGCGCGCGAAGGCCTAGCCGGGCTCAGCGACGGCGATCACGAACAGCTCGGCGCCCGCCGGGTCCAGCAGGCGGGCCTGGCGGCCGAACGGGCTGTCCTCGGGCGGGCCGACCACCTTGCCGCCGGCGTGCACCCCGGCGGCGCAGGCGGCCTCCACATCGGCGACGGCGAACCAGACCTTCCACCTCGGGGCGATCGGCTCGCCCGAGTCGTTCCCGGTCCCACCGATGCCGCCCAGTTCGGCGCCGTCGGTCGCGAACACGTAGTCGTCGTTGCCCATCGGTTCGTAGGAGAACCCGAAGACGCGCGAGTAGAAGTCACGGGCGACGGAGGTGTCCTCGACCTCGGCGTGCTCCCAGGTCAGGGCGCCCGGTTCGTTGTACCGGCTGATGCCGATGTGCTCGGCGGCCTGCCAGATGCCGAACGCGGCGCCGCTGGGGTCCACCGCGAGCGCCATGGTCCCCAGGTCCATGACCTGCATCGGGTCGAAGACGACCATCCCGCCGGCCTCCCGGACGGCTGCGGTGGTCGCGGCCGCGTCGTCGCTGGCGAAGTACATCGTCCAGGCGACCGGCATCCCGGGCGCGAACATCGGGCTGAGCCCGGCGGTGTCGACACCGTCGCGCGTGCAGATCACGTAGTGGCCGTACTCCTCGCCGTAGTCGGTGAACTCCCACCCCAGTACGGCGTTGTAGAAGCGCTTGGCCGCCTCGAGATCGGGAACCGCCAGGTCCAGCCAGCAGGGCGTCCCGGCGGGCCACTTGTCGGTGCGGACGGGCATGGCGGACCTCCGGCGGCGAGAGGGCGGCTTCCTTGCCGAGAAGGATCGTCGGTTCCCGCGCCGGTGTCACGGGTCAGTTCCGTGAGCGGGCGGGCACGGCCGGTCAGGAGCGGCCGGTCAGGAGCGGCCGGTCAGGAGCGGCCGGTCAGGAGCGGCCGGTCAGGA
>CAXTBU010000001.1:20026-93769 GCA_964242885.1 uncultured Actinomycetales bacterium | reverse complement strand
CGGCCGGTCAGGAGCGGCCGGTCAGGAGCGGCCGGTCAGGAGCGGCCGGTCAGGAGGGGCCGGTCAGGAGGGGCCTGGTCAGGAGGGGCCTGGTCAGGAGGGAACGGCACCGGTGCGGGACGCGATCAGCGCGCGCAGCATCGAGCTCGACGTGTGCGGGGTGTAGGGGAAGTAGACGACGCGGACGCCGCGGGCGGCCATGTCCCGCTCCAGGCGGTCGCCCTTCGGGGTCCCGCGCCAGTCGTCGCCCTTGAAGATCACGTCGAAGCCGAGGCGGTCCCACATCACGGTCTTGTCGCTGGACACGTCGACGGCCACCTCGTCCACCAGCCGGATCGCGGCGACGACCTCCATCCGCTCGGCCAGCGGCACCACCGGCGGGTGGCTCTTGGCCGACTGGACCACCTCGTCGGTGACCGCTCCGACGATCAGGTGGTCGCAGTGCGGGCGTGCCCTGGTCAGGATGTTGAGGTGCCCGACGTGGAACATGTCCCAGACCCCGGGGACGTACCCGACGACGCCGGTCCGCGGCCGCGCCGGAGCAGTGCTCCCGCCGTCGGTGCTGACTCCGTCGGTGCTCACGCCGTCCGGCCCATCCCGGACAGGTCCCGGTACCAGACGACCAGGGACGCGGACAGGAACAGCAGGTTCGCCAGCGCCAGCAGGCCGTAGGCGGCCAGGAACACGGTCGGCGCGCCGAGCAGCAGGAACACCAGGCAGAGCACACCGAAGTCGGTCGGCAGCACGATCAGCGACCGGAGCACGGACGCCCGCGCGACCACCGGGGCGGCGCCGCGGCCGGCGTCACGCAGGAACTGGGTGAGCAGCAGACCGGAGAAGAACAGGACGCTGACGACGAGGTAGCCGGCGGGGACCACGAGCCAGCCGTCGTCGATGTCGGTGCGGCGCAGACACGTCAGCACGGCGAGGTGGAGCAGGCAGATCTTCGCCGAGTCGACCATGTGGTCCAGCCACTCACCGGCCGGTGACCCACCGCCGCGCAGCCGGGACAGCTGGCCGTCTGCGGAGTCCAGCGCGTAACCGAGCACGAACAGGGCGGCAACCGCGAGCCCCAGCGGCCAGGACGGCGAGAACGCGAACAACCCGGCGATCGCCGCGGCCGAGCACAGCGCGGACAGCGCGGTGACCTCGTTGGGCGTCAGGCCGGCCCGGTAGGCCCAGGCGGCCAGGTGGCGGCCCATCCGCCGGTTGACGAAGCGGGAGTACGCGGGAGCGCCCTTCACCGTCTTCTGGCGGCCGGCGAGCTCCGCGACGAGCTCGGCGTGCGGCCGGGTGCTGGTGGTGCGGGCCACTCAGACCTCCGCCGTCGCGACCAGGTCGGCGGCCAGCGCCGCCCGCAGGACGGTGCTGGTCGTCTCGCGCGGACGCGGCAGGTCGACGACGCGGGAACCGGGCTGGCTCGCGGCCGCCGCGGCGGGCGACACCGGTCCACCGTGCCGGAACAGCACGGTGAACCCGGTGCGCTCCCGGGTCGCTGCCAGGTCGCCGTCGCTGACGGCGGTGACCGTCCAGACCTCGCGCACCGCCTCGACGATCGCGCGCCGCTCGTCGGCGGGGACGTAGGGCGGCCGACCGGCGGCGGCCTCGGCGAGCGCGTCGTCGAGCACGCCGACGACGAGCCGGTCGCAGCCGGCGGCCGCCGCGCGGAGCAGGTCCAGGTGCCCGACGTGGAACAGGTCGAACACGCCCTCGGTGTAGCCGACGAGCGGGGGCGTGCCGGCTGTCGGGGTGGACTGGTCAGGCATCCTGCTCTGGTCCTTCCGCGGGGCGGCCCGGGCACCCGGCGCGGAGTCGATCATCGCGGGTTCCCCGCCCTCCGGGGCGCCCGCCGGCACCGGCTGTGCGGTGTCGGCCGCCGGCTGTGCGGCGTCGGTCCCGGTGCGTGGCCTCAGGACGTGACCTCGACGCCCTTCCAGAAGGCGACCCGGTCGGTGATCTGGCGGGCGGCGTCCTTGGGCGCCGGGTAGAACCAGGCCGCGTCGGCGTTGGTCCGGCCGTCCACCATCAGCGTGTAGTAGCTGGCCGTGCCCTTCCACGGGCAGACGGTGTGGGTGTTCGACGGCTGCAGCACGTCGTCACGGACGGCCGAACGCGGGAAGTACGCGTTGCCCTCCACCTCGACGATGTCGTCGCTCTCGGCGATGGTCTGGCCGTTCCAGGTGGCTGTGGTCATGGCTGCTCCTCGGTGGTGTCGACGGCCCTCGGGCTCGTCGGGGTCCTTCCATCCTCCGACACCGGGTCCGTCGACCCCCGGCCGGCTCCTGTGCCCGACCTGTGCCGATCCCCCCGACGATCACCTCGCCACCGCGGGAACTGCACGAACAGACGCGTCCCGCACACATCGAGAACAGGTCCACAGAGCCTGATCAATGCTCCGGAGCGATTTCGGTGATCGTTTGTGTCGATCAATTCCCGAGTGCTGTCCGGAACCGGTCCGAGCCGATTCGTGCACACCTCGTCGCGCTCACCAGCCGCACAGGTGGGCTCGGCGAACGTCTCGTTGTCGGCAGGTCGAAGGGCCCCGGCGGCCGTATCGAAGACACGATCAACCAATCGGAGCGCGTCATGACCACTCGTCGTCCCAACCCCTTCGTGAAGCCCATCGCGGTCCTCGCTGCCGCTGGATCGCTCGTGACCGTCCTCGCGGCGTGCGGGAGTGATGCAAAGGTTCCGCTGGCCGTCAACCAGGCCCCCTACGTCACCCTCACCTCGCCCACGACCGGAACGGTCCGCGGCACCGTCACGGTCGCCGCCGACGCGACGGCGAGTGCGGGCATCAAGTCGGTCGAGTTCTTCGTCGACGCCGTCTCGGTCGGTTCCGACACGAGCACTCCCTATTCGCTGGCCCGTGACACCCGCCAGCTGCCGGATGGGACGAAGAAGGTCACGGCCGTGGTCACCGACCAGGCCGGCGTCAAGGTCACGTCGGCTCCGCGCCAGGTAGAGATCGACAACGTCCCGAACGCGCCGACGGCGACCCCGACCCCGACCCCGACGGCGACGCCCACCCCGACGCCCACCCCGACCCCGACCGCGACCGCGAGCCCGACGGCGACCCCGACGGCGACCCCGACGGCGACCCCGACGGCGACCGGGACACCTGACCAGGCGGACCTGGAACGCCGGTTCACCAGTCCTGCCGGCGGTCTGTTCGGCGCCACGAGTGTGTGGCGGACCAGCGTGGCCGGGGCACCCGTGGCTCCCGAGTCACCGACCCTGGTCGCGAACCTCGCCAAGCAGGTCGCCGACAACTACTCGGGCGTCGCCGCGTTCAACGTGTGGGACTACAGCACGACCGTGGCCATCGCGGCCGCCAACGAACCCAAAGCGGACGTCCTGTTCGACGACTGCCAGCGGAAGGGCTACACACCGGCCGGCCTCTACGGCCCGGGCGGCCAGTTCGCCGGTGTGCCGATTCCCGCCGGAGCTGTCGTCGCATCGGGTACGGACAAGGAGTTGACGGTCTACTCCCCGTCCACGGACCAGTTGTGGGAGTTCTGGGTGGCGTCGAAGACGAACGGTGTCTGGAAGGCCTGTTGGGGCGGCCGGATCGACAACGTGTCCACGGCTCCCGGGTACTTCGCGAGCTACTTCGGCGCCACGGCCACCGGTCTGCCCAACGCGGCCGGCATGGTCAGCATCGCTGACGCCCGCCGAGGCCGGATCGACCACGCCCTCTCTCTCCAGGTGATCGACGCGGCTCGGGCGAACCTCATCTCCTTCCCCGCGCAACGGAGTGACGGACAGGGCAGCGGCCCGATCCGGGAGGGTCAGCGATTCCGTCTCGACCCGGCGTTCGATGTGGCCGGGTCGTCGATGAACCCGATCGAGAAGCTCGTCGCGCGAGCCGCGCAGGAGTACGGGTTCGTGGTCACCGACAAGGGCGGTGCCGTCGCGGTCCTGGGTGAGAGCGGTCGGAACCTGACGGCCAACGGTGGGACGAACCCGTGGAACGCCCTGCTCGGCAAGACACCGAGCTACTCGATGCTGAAGGGCTTCCCGTGGAACCGGCTCCAGGCCATGCCCATCGACTGGGGCAAGCCGGCCGCACGCTGACCTGACGACTCCCGAAACGCCGGCGCCCCCCAGGGGGCGCCGGCGTTCTGGTGTGCCGGGGCGAGCGCGGCGCACGAGGCGACGGCTGCCGCACATCGCGTGGTGACCGAGACGGCAACCCGCCATCTCTAGCAGCAGGAGGTGACCGGCGAGGGACCCGTGTGGCGGGTCGGATGCTGTTGCGGGCGATTCACGAGGTCGTGTGATCATTCGCGGCGTCCGTGACCGTCTCGTGATGGGACCGAATCCTGTGGCTCGACACCGTTCGACTTCCCCGATGCGCGGCCCGCTGCGTGCACTCGCGGTGGCGACAGTCCTCGCGGCCGCTTCCGGGGCGGCGGTCTACTCGCCCGATCCGGCGATCAGCGCCACCGCCCCCAAGGTGCAGATCACCAAGCCGACCGGTCCGACGGTGTCGGGCAAGGTAGCGGTGAGCGCATCGGCGACGTCGTCGACGGGCGTGGCGTCCGTCACCTTCCTGGTCGACGGACGCTCGATCGGCTCGGACAGCAGCAGTCCGTACGCGATCACCGGTGACTCGACCCGGTTGAGCGACGGCACCCACACGCTCACCGCCCGGGTGACCGACCGGAGCGGAGCGACGGCCACGTCAGCGGGTCGGCGCATCGACGTCCGGAACACGACCGCACCCACCCCACCAGTGACCGGCCAGGCGGCACTCGAGAAGGTCTGGGCGTCGCCGCCGGGCGGGGTCTTCGGCTCGGCCAGTGAGTGGAAGCGGGTCATAACCGGGGCGCCGGTCGCCCGCAACTCCGCCGAGCAGGTCGGCAACATCGCCTGGTCGGTCGACCACAACTACAACGGGGTCGCGGCGTTCAACGTCTGGGACTACAACACGACCGTCGCGGTGGCGGGTGCAACGCAGCGCCGTACCCGAGTGATCTGGGACGACTGCCAGCACAAGGGGTCGCTGCCCGGTGGGCTGTACGGACACAACGGACAGTTCGAGGACGTCCCGATTCCGGACAGGGCGGTTCCCGCGGCTGGCGGCGACAGTGAGCTGACGGTCTACTCACCGTCTTCTGACCAGCTCTGGGAGTTCTGGGTCGCCAAGAAGAGATCTGACGGTTGGCACGCATGCTGGGGCGGCAGGATCGACAACGCATCGAAGAGTCCGGGCTTCTTCACCCGGGGCTTCGGGGCGACGGCGACCGGGCTCCCGTACGTGGGAGGCATGGTGAGCATCGCCGACGCCCGTAGTGGACGCATCGACCACGCGATCGCGCTGCAGGTGATCGACACGGCTGACTGGTGGAAGATCTCCTATCCGGCGCAGCGCGGTGACGGGGCCGGCAACGGTCCGATCCGGGAGGGGACCCGGTTCCGGCTCGACAGCCGCGTCGATGTGGCGTCCCTGCGTCTGAACCCCTACGCCGCCATGGTTGCCAGGGCCGCCCAGAAGTACGGCTTCATCGTGGTCGACAAGGGTGGCGCGATCGCCATCCCGGTGGAGAGCGGGCGATCGTTGGCTGCCAACGGCGGAGTCGACCCGTGGAAGTCGTTGCTCGGTTCCACGCCGAGCTACTCGGTCTTGAAGGGCTTTCCGTGGAATCGGTTGCAGGCGCTGCCGAACGACTGGGGCAAGCCCGCGGCCGGCTGACGCGTCGCTCGTTCGCTAGCGTGCTGGCCATGGACCACGACGACCACACCCCCGACGGACAGCTGGGCTTCTCGACTCGGGCCATCCACGAGGGGCAGGCGTCCGACCCGGTCACCGGGGCGGTGACGATCCCGATCCACCTGAGCTCGACATTCGCCCAGGACGGCGTGGGGGGCACCCGGGGCGGTTACGAGTACGCGCGCAGCGGCAACCCGACGAGGACCGCCCTGGAGACCTGCCTGGCCTCTCTCGAGGGTGGGGTGCGCGGACTGGCGTTCTCCTCCGGACTGGCCGCCGAGGACGCGGTCCTGCGGACCCTGTGCCGGCCCGGCAACCACGTCATCGTCCCCGACGACGCGTACGGCGGCACCTACCGCCTCGTCGCGCGGGTCTGGTCCGAGTGGGGCGTCGAGGTGACCCCCGTGGCCCTGTCGGACCCGGCCGCCGTGGCGGCCGCCGTCCGACCCGGGTCGACCACTCTGATCTGGGTCGAGACCCCGACGAACCCGCTTCTGGGCATCGCCGACATCGCAGCCCTGGCCGAGGTCGCGCACGGCGCCGGAGCGCTGCTCGTCGTGGACAACACCTTCGCCAGCCCGTACCTGCAGCAGCCGTTGGCGCTCGGTGCCGACGTCGTCCTCCACTCGACCACCAAGTACGTCGGCGGGCACTCGGACGTGGTGGGTGGCGCCGTGGTGACCGCGGACGCCGATCTCGGCGAGCGGATCGCCTACGTCCAGAACGCCGCCGGCGCGGTCCCCGGGGCCTTCGACTGTTGGTTGGTGCTGCGTGGAATCAAGACGCTGGCGCTTCGGATGGAGCGTCACAGCGACAACGCCGAGCAGGTCGCCCGCCACCTCGACGCGGACCCGGCGGTCTCGGCCGTCCACTACCCGGGTCTGGCGAGCGACCCCGGTCACGAGGTCGCCGCCGCGCAGATGCGCCGGTTCGGCGGCATGGTCTCGTTCCAGCTCAGGGGCGGGTCGGCCGCGGCAGCCGCGTTCTGCGCGGCGACCACCGTGTTCACGCTGGCGGAGAGCCTGGGTGGTGTCGAGTCGCTGGTGGAGCAGCCTGCCGCGATGACCCATGTCAGCGTCGCCGGGTCACCCCTGCAGGTGCCGGACGACCTGGTCCGGCTGTCCGTGGGGATCGAGGACGTCACCGACCTGCTGGCCGACATCGATCGGGGCCTGGCCGGCGCCGCAGCCGCTGGTGCCGCCTCGACCCTGGAGGTCTCGGGGGCCACTCGGTGACGACGGTCGGGCCGCGCTTCTCCGTCGTCATCCCGGCTCACGACGAGGCGACCGTCATCGGGCGCTGCCTGGCCGCCGTCACCTCTGAGCTGGCTCCCGGTGAGGCCGAGATAGTCGTGGTGTCGAACGGGAGCACCGACCAGACGGCCGCGGTCGCGAGGCGGTTCCCGGGTGTTCAGGTGGTCGAGCTCGCGGCCGCATCGAAGGTTGCTGCCCTGAATGCCGGGGACGCCACCGTGTCCGCGTTCCCCCGCATCTTCCTCGACGCCGACATCGAGGTGTCGACGCAGACACTGCGCCGACTGGTCGATGCTCTGCCGGACGCGCTGCCGCGGGTCGGCGCCCCGACGGCGGTCTTCGACGCCGACGGGGCGGCGTGGTCGGTCCGCGCCTTCTACCGGGTGTTCCGCCAGCTGCCCTACGCGGCCGATGCGATGACGGGAACCGGCGTCTACGGGCTGTCCCGTGCCGGCCGCGAGCGGTTCGACAGGTTCCCGGAACTGACCGCCGACGACCTCTTCGTCCAGCGTCTGTTCGAGCCCGACGAGCGGGTCGTGGTCGACGGGTCGTTCACGGTGCAGGTGCCTCGATCACTGTCCTCACTCGTCCGGGTACGGACTCGGGTCGCCGCGGGAAACCGTGAGCTCGCCGTCCACTCGACGAGTGGCGCCGCGGCCCCGACCACCACCTCCACGGCAGCGGCGCTCGTCCAGCTGGCGCGGTCGTCACCACGGACCGGTCCGCTCGTGCTGGTGTACGCGGGGGTGACCGCTGCGGCGCGGGTTCGTGCTCGACGCACCGGTGGGCGGCCGACGGGCTGGCTCCGGGACCAGACCACGCGTCGACCGGGCTGACCTGCTGGGCTATGGTGAGCGAGCCAACGTCGGCGGCGACCGCGGGAAGGTCGGGCCCCGGCGGGCCCGTCCCCGGCGCGGTCGCAACGCTTCATCAGCGTTCGACCCGGAGATTGGCCCCTTGTGACAACCCTCGCCGACCGGCCCGCCTCCGGGCGTCCTTCGACCGTGCACGTCGACGGCGTCCCGTTCCACGCCGTCACCGAGCCACAGGTCGTCGACCACGTCGGCCGCGCCCTGGACGGGACCCGTGGCGGTTACGTCGTCACCCCCAACGTCGACATCCTCCGGCAGTTGCAACGACCGGAGTTGCGCCCGGTCGTCGACCAGGCGGACCTGGTGGTGGCGGACGGCATGCCGGTCATCTGGGCCAGCCGGATCGCCGCGCAGCCGCTGCCCGAGCGGGTCACCGGCTCCTCGCTGATCTGGTCGCTGTCGGCAGCGGCCGGTGCCCGCGGCCGCCGGGTCATGCTGCTGGGCGGTGCAGAGGGCATCGCGGAGAAGGCAGCAGCCCGCCTGTCGTCCGAGATCGCCGGCCTGCCTCCGGTCACCTGGCACTTCCCGCCGTTCGGTTACGAGACCGACGCAGACGCCAGCGCAGCGATCGCGGCGGCGATCCGCCGGGACGATCCCCAGCTGGTGTTCGTGGGTCTCGGCTTCCCCCGACAGGAACTGCTGATCCTCGACCTGCTCGAACAGTTCCCGCGAACGTGGTTCGTGGGCTGTGGGGGTTCGCTGGCCATGGTCGCCGGCGTCGTGGACCGGGCACCGGTGTGGCTGCAGCGCGTTGGCCTCGAGTGGCTCCACCGCCTGGTGTCGGAGCCGACGCGGCTCGCCGAGCGCTACCTCGTGCACGACCTCCCTTACGCGGCGACGATGTTCGCCCGCGCCGCCCGCCGTCGGTGGTCCGCGCGTCCGGCCTGATGCCGATGGGCCGACCCGGGGGCGTCCGCGTCGCGTACCTGGTCAGTCAGTACCCGGCTCTCTCGCACGCGTTCATCGAGCGTGAGGTGCTTGCTCTCCGGGAGGCCGGCGCGGAGGTGAGGACGTTCACCGTCCGCCGGTGTCCGCCGGCGGAACTGCTGTCCGCCGAGATGCGGCGGGAGGCCGTTCGGACCACCGCGCTGCTCGGCGAGTCCCGGGCGTCCTACCTGCGGGGCCTGGCCTGGTACGGGCGTTCGGCCGGACCGGCGTCGCTGGTGGCCGCGGTCGGTGCTGCGGTCAGTGCCGGCCGGGGTGGACCGCGGGCCCGGATCTGGCAGGCGTTCTACCTCGTCGAGGCGGTCCGCCTGGTGGCGGCGATGCGGGCCGCCGGTCTGCGACACGTCCACGTGCACTTCGCGAACAACGGTGCGGACGTGGCGCGGTTGGCGTGCGTGCTGGGCAACGGCCTGCGCACCGAGCACGACCCGGAGCCGTGGACGTGGAGCTTCTCCATGCACGGTCCGACCGAGTTCGAGTCGCCCGAGGCCCACGACCTGTCCGGCAAGACGCGCGACGCCGCCTTCGTCGCATGCATCAGCGAGTACGCGCGGGACCGATTGGCCGGGTACCTGCCGCCGCAGCAGCGGCCCCGGTTGGCGATCGTCCACATGGGTGTCGACGTCGACCGCTTCCCCGCGGCGGCGGACGAGCGCCGGGCGAGGCCGGCCGGTCCGCTCCGGGTCCTGTTCGTCGGCCGGCTGGTGGAGGAGAAGGGCCCGGACGTCCTGCTCGAAGCCCTGGCCCGCCTGGGGCTCCCGTTCGTCGCCAAGGTCGTCGGTGCCGGCCCGCTGGCCGGCGACCTGGCGGCCCTCGTCCGCGGCCGAGGGCTGTCCGCGCAGGTCGAGCTGCTGGGCGGTCGCGGACAGGACGAGCTGCCGGACCTGTACCGGTGGGCGGATGTCTTCTGCCTGCCGAGCTCGCGCGAGGGGGTACCCGTGGTGCTGATGGAGGCGATGGCCAGCGAGCTGCCGGTCGTCACGACCGCGGTCGCCGGGATCCCCGAGTTGGTCACCGACCGGACGTCCGGGCGTTTCGTCGATCCGGGAGACCCCGACGGGCTGGCCGCGGTCCTGCGGGAGCTCGCCGGGGACGCCGACCGCCGTGCGGCCCTCGGCCGCGCCGGGCGGCGGACGGTCCAACGGAGCTTCACCGCCGGACCCAACGCCCAGGTGCTGCTCAGCCTGTTCGAGAAGACCTCGCTCCGGTCCGCGGCGAGCTGACCGAGCCTCGTCGACGGCTGTCGTGGACTCCACCCACGGCGATCTGGACGCGTCAGCGCTTAACATGGCGACGCCCCGACGGAGGGGACGCCACGTCCTCCGCGCGAACGTGCGCGCGTCCGGATCCACTGCACGGGGAGCGAACCTTGTCGACCTTGACCGAACCGACGCGATCGGAAGTCCTGGAAGAGGCACCAACGCCGCTTCGATCGGTCGGCCGCCACTGGGTGGTTGCCGCACTGCTGACCCTGCTCGGCCTCGTCGCCGGGCTCGCCTTCGCGTCGACCCGGCCCGAGATCACCACCGCCGAGACCCGGCTGATCGTCGGAAGTCAGGACCTGAAGGACTACCAGGTCCCCGGGTACGCCTACGCGGCGAACCAGTTGGCCGGGACCTACGCCCACTTCGTCGGGCTGCCGCAGGCGCGGACGGCACTGAACGCCAGCCTCGGCGGTCGTGCCGGTGAGGTCGTGTCGATGACCGGGTCACCGGTGCCGGAGACCGGCCTGGTGTCGGTCCAGGTCCAGGCCACGACCCGGCAGACCGCCCTGGCCGCCGCCGGGCTGGCGGCGAACCAGCTGAAGGCCCAGGCGAACGCGCCGACCCGGACGAACGCGACCGCCGACAACTACTTCGCGGCCTACAACAAGGTCTCGGCCCAGCTCGCTCAGCTACAGACGGCCCAGGACGCGGACCGGCTCGCGCTGACCCGGGCGGAGACGCTGCGGTCGCAGGCACCGCGAGCACCGGGTCTGCGGTCGGCGATCCAGAACCGCGCGGTCCAGGTGTCCGCCGTGCAGCTCCAACAGGCGACGCTGCGGTCCCAGTACACCGAGGCCATCACGAACCAGCCCCTCGCTGCCGGCCTGAAGGACGTCCAGGGGGCGACTGTCCTCGGCAACAACCGGAACAGCACCTACGGCCGGTACGGGTTGGGCGGCCTCGTGGCCGGTTTCCTGCTCGCGGTCGTGGCGGCTGTCGCGCTCGACCGCAGGACGGGGCGCCGGCGGGACGTCGAGGCAAGCGGTCGGCAGTGAGCGTTGGGGCCTCGGCCGCTGCTCGGGTCGGGTCGACGGCGGGGGCCCATCCGGTCGGGCGCGCCGGCCGCTCGGACGACGTGCGGGAGTCGGTGACGGGCGGTGTGGTGGGTGGCCCGGGACAGCTGCCGGCAGCCGGGGGCGGGCCGTCGCCGGCTCTGGCCGCTCGCGGTTTCCCGGTCTACGTCTGGCTCTTCCTGGCGTTCCTCGGCTTGAACATGCTGTCCGGCTACTCGGGACTGGTCGGACTCCCGATCGGACCCGACCGCCTGTTCTTCGCGGGTTTCGTCGTCCTGCTGGTGCTCGACAGGCGAACGTGGCAGCAGCGGAAGGTGAAGGTCGGGTTCGTCCACCTGGCGATGCTCGCGCTCGTCGTGATCGCCCTCGACTCGGCACAGCGTGCCGGAAGCCTCACCAGTGGTGTCGGCGCGTTCGCGCTCCTGGACCGGTTGGTCATCCCGTTCGTCCTGTTCGTGCTCGCCCCGCTGGTGCTGTCCAACCCGGCGCGGCGGGACCTCTTCCTCAAGTTCGCGGTCCTGATGGCGTTGTACCTCGGCCTGACCGCCCTGTTCGAGCTCGCTGGGCCGCGCGCACTGATCTTTCCCCGGTACATCGCCGACAGCTCCGTCGGGATCCACTTCGGCCGGGCCCGCGGGCCGTTCCTGGAGTCGGTCGCCAACGGCGTGGTGATGGTCCAGGTCGGCTTCGCCGCCGGCTTCGCGGCCGTCCGCTTCCGCACCTGGTGGCGATACGTCTCCGTGCTCGCGGTGCTGCTGTGTGCGCTCGGAGTCCTCCTCACGCTGACCAGGTCCGTGTGGGTCGGGGCGGCCGCCAGTGTCCTGCTGGTCGGAGTGATCGTCCCTCGGCTGCGCAGGTACCTCCCGACGGTCGTCGTCGGCCTCACCATCGCTGTCGGCGCACTGCTCACGTTCGTGCCGGCCCTGAGCAACGGTGTGAACGCCAGGGTGAACGACCAGCGACCGATCTGGGACCGCCAGAACTCGAACAACGCCGCGCTGCGCATCATGGAAGAACGCCCGCTGACCGGGATCGGCTGGCAGCAGTTCGTCGACCACGGTGTCGACTTCGTCCGGCAGGCCCGCGACTACCCGATCACCGCGACGCATCTCGAGGTCCACAACGTCCTGCTGTCCCGTGGCGCGGAGCTCGGTGTGCCCGGGTTGCTGTTGTTCGTCACCGCCCTGGCGCTCGGCCCGCTGCGCGGGGTGGTGACCCGCACCCGCGACGCAGAGCACCAGGGGTGGCGGGTCGTCCTGCTCGGCGCGTCGGTTGCCTGGCTCGCCGGCGCGATGTTGAGCCCGTTCGGTACACCGCTGCCCAACTTCCTCCTGTGGTTGCTGGCCGGTGTGGTGCTGGCGCCGGCGACGGTCGGGCGACGTGAGCCGCCCGGCCACCGGGTCGCCGGGGATGCACGGAGCGGGCGCGGTGGTGCGGCAGACTCCGCGGGGTGACCAGGTCGGCGGTGGGGAACGGGCGGGCGTCTTCGGTACGTCGGGACGTGGCAGCCGGCGCATACCTTCTCCTCGCTCGTCATCTCCCCTGGTCGCCACGGCCCGGCGGAGGGGTGGCGAAGGCCGTCCGGGGCCAGCTCGCCTCCCGGATGCTCGACTCCTGCGGCGTCGACGTGAACATCGAGCACGGCGCGTGGTTCGGGTCCGGCCGTGGGGTCTCGGTCGGCGACAGGTCGGCGATCGGCCTGGACGCGTTGGTCATCGGCCCCGTCACGATCGGGCGCGACGTGATGATGGGACCGCGGTGCGTGCTCCTGTCCAGCAGTCACGAATTCGGGTCGACCGACGTGCCGATGAACGCGCAGGGCTTTCGCGACGACTGGCCGATCGTGATCGAGGACGACGTCTGGATCGGCGCGGGAACGACCATCCTGCCCGGGTGCACGATCGGCCGAGGCAGCATCGTGGGGGCAGCCTCGGTGGTGACGTCGAGCGTCGAACCCTGGTCGATCGTCGCGGGCAACCCGGCCCGCCTGGTCAGGCGCCGCCGGGATGTCACCGACAACCCGGCCGTCGCGTCGTGACCGGCCACGCGGCCGGCGACCAGGAGGACTCCCGAGTCCAGGGCCTGGTCCAGGCGTCGGGGGAGCTGAGCGACGTGACCGTCGTCATCCCGGCCTACCAGCGGGTCGACTTCATCGGGCGGGCAGTGCTGTCGGCGCTGTCCCAGCGGCCACGACGTCCGGCCGAGGTGATCGTGGTCGACGACGGCTCCACCGACGGCACGGGTGACGTCGCAAAGAGTCTCGGCGCGACGGTCGTCCGCCAGCCCAACGGCGGGGAGGGAGCGGCCCGCAACGCCGGCCTGCGCGCCGCCCGGACCGGCTGGGTCGCGCTGCTGGATTCCGACGACGAGTGGCTGCCCAACCACCTGGACGTCGTCATGCCCCACACACCCGGGGCAGTTCTCGTCGCCAGCACGGCCCGCGGCGTGCCGAGTGGACGACGGGTCGGCTCGCCGTGGCGGTCGGTGCAGCGCATCGGCCCACGGGAGGTCATCTGGCCACAGAGTCCGTTCACCCCGGGCGCCGTCGTGCTGGACCGCGAGGCTGCCCTGGCGGTGGGCGGCTTCCCGACGCTGCGGCTCGGTGCGGACCTGGACCTGTGGCTACGCCTGCTCGAGGTCGGGCCGGGGGTCGTCCTCCCGGACGTCACCTCCGTCTACACCGAGCACCCCGGGCAGGTCTCCGGCGACCGGACGGAGATGAGGATCAACCGCCGGGACGTGGTAGCGCGCCATCGCGGTGCCGCCTGGTTCGACCCCGACCTACCGGCGAAGATGGCCGCCGTCGATGCCTGGGACGAGTTCCGCCAGTCCGGACGCGAGTCCCGGGGCTCGGCTGTGCGGGGCCTGGTCGCGACGGTTCGGCGCAACCCCGCCGGGATGTCCGCCATCGCCGAGACCATCCGGTGGCGGGTCGCCGGGCGTCTGCGGTGAGCGCGCCGGTGTTCCGGGCTCAGAGTCGTCCCCGGTTCTGCTACCTCGTCTTCTGCCACCGGCAGCCGGAGCTGGTCGCGCGACTGGCACGCGCGGTGACGGAGTCCTCGTCGTCGGCGGAGGTCGTCCTGCGCCACGATCGCCCAGGATTGTTCGACGGAGTCGACCTCCCGTCGCGCACGCGGGAGTTGGTGAGCACGACGGCCATCACGTGGGGCTCGTGGGCGATGGTGGCCGCCCAGTTGGAAGCGCTCGAGTGGGTTCGTGAGCACGTCGACCCGCAGTGGACCGTGCTCGTCTCGGGCCAGGACTACCCCGTCCGGGACCTCGGCGCGTGGGAGGACGAGCTCGTGGCCAGCGGGGTGAACGCGTGGGTGGCGGCCAGGCCGCTGGATCCGACCCGCCGGGAGACCCGGACCATGGAGCGCGAGGACTGGTTGACCCGCCGCTACACCTACCGCTGGACGGCGTTGCCGAGCACCCACCCTGAGCGCTGGGCGCATCCGTTCCTGCGTCGGGCGGCACGCGCGGCCTGGTATCGCTGGGGGAGCCGCCTGCAGGTCGGGTGGGCCGTCAACGAGATGCCGCGCGGACTGCCGTGGATGGTCGGTCGCCGACTCCCCGCGCCGGTCCGATCTGCCTGGGCGCCCTGGTACGGCGAGCAGTGGATGGCCCTCGACCGCGCGGCGGCGTCAGCCGTCCTCACAGCCGACGCAGCTGACCCTGCCGTTCGGCAGCGTTTCGAGCGGTCGCTGATCCCGGACGAGGGCTACTTCCAGACGATCGTGTGTTCTGACCCGGCCCTGACCGTGGCGGACCGCTCGCTGTCGTGGAAGCACTTCACCGGTTCCGACCCGCACCCCCGGGAGGTCACCGTGGACGACGTGGAGACCGCGCGGGTCGCCGGGCGGCCGTTCGTCCGGAAGGTCGAACTGTCCGCGCCCGCCGTGCTGGACCGGCTGGACGCCGCCGCGGCCGCGGAACGCCTGGGGTCACCCGGTCACAGACAGGCCTGACCCGGGAGGGGAGTGGGGGCCCGAGCCCGCCGCTCCCCACTCGGGTCAGCGCACCGACACGGCAGCGGCCGCCGCGTTGTCGGCCGCCCGGGAGTCGCGGACGCCGGCGACCACACCCGCCGTCAGGCGAGCGTTCCCCCGCGCGCTCGCCACGACGGGCACCGAGAACGAGCGACGTCCGCCGGCCGGCAGAGCGCCCGGGTCGACCACGACCACCTGCCCGCGTGCGAACAGGGCGTCCGCCGGACCGGTGCCGAACCGCAGGCCGGGCGTGGCCGAGATGCCAGCGAGGACGTCCCCCGTGGCGAGGGGAACCGTCCCGCGGTTGGTGATCGTCACGGTCACCGAACCGGACCGTCCGAGCGCGAGTGAGGAAGGACCAGCCACGTTCACCGCCAGGTCCGTTGCCAGACGGTCGGGGTCCGGGTTGGCGAGCAGCCACCCGGCCGCCTGGACGGAATCGCCTCCAACTGTCACCAGGACCGGTCCGAAGTTCCCGGGTGCGACGACGCGCGGGGTGGTGAAGGACCCCGCCGCGTCGGTGAAGACCTGGTCGGGACGTACCGGATCGCGTGAGTCGAAGGTCGCGTGCTCGACCACGTCCACGACGAGGCGGCGGTAGGCGACCGGCTGACCCGACGAGGTGCGGACCGAGCCGGTCAGGGAGCCGTAGGCGTAGGGGTCCGGTCCGGGCACCTGGAGCTGGCCGGTGGCCCCCGTTGTCGTGTCCGCATAGGCCGGTGGCGGCGCCGGCCGAGGAGTCACCGCCAAGCTGAACGAGACGGCCGGGGCACCGGTCACCACCGCCCGCACGGTCACGGCGCCCGACGTCGCCCCGGCGAGGAGTGGGCGCGACGACGCCCGGCCGTCGGCGCCGGTGGCGACGTTCGTCACCGGCGAGCCGCCCTCGAAGGTCGCCGGACCGCCGACCACCTGGAACTGAACGGGTACGCCGGCGGCGGGTCCACCGTCGGCACGGGTCGCCGACACGCTCAGTGGCGCGAGGAACCGGTCGCCGGGGTGGGCGACCTGCCCGCCCCCGGAGACCGCTGTGGCGGGAGCGCGCTGGTCGACGGTGGTGACGCCGACCGGGTCGCTCACCACGGCTTCGTGGCGAACCGGATCAACGGCCACGTGGACGGCCGGACGGGGGAGCGTCAAGCGGGTGTCGACCTTCCCGGTGGCCGCGTCGACCACCGTCAGCGTGGCGCCGCGCAGCGCATAGACGCTGTGGTTGCTCACGTCGACCGCCAGCTGATCCGCTTCGACATCGAGCGTCGTGAGCACCCGCATCGTCGAGCCGTCGACAGCGAACAGTCGCCCGCCGCCGGACAACCAGACGACCCCGGTCGCAGGATCGACGACCAGCGGGACTTCGGTGTCCACGCAGGGGAATCGATCGCCGGGGGTTCCGAGCGTGACCGACGGTCGGTCCCCGGCGCCTTCTCCGCCGAGGTCGAAGCGGGTGAGCGCCAGGTCGGTGGCCAGGAAGGCGTGGCGCCGGACCGCATCGATGCCGAGGCCCCCGCCACAACCCCGGGCCCCGAACCCGGTGAAGTCGCTGGAGCCGGTCCGCGCGTCGATCGGCGTCACGCCGGTGAAGTCCGGGTTCGGGATGGTCGTCACGGTGAGGTACCCCGTCCCGGTCACCGCATCGAGTGCGGCCTGGCCCCGCAGGTCCTGGTTGCCGGGCACGCGTGGGCCCGTCAACACCCGGCGCCGCGTGGTGGTCGAGTAGACCGAGAAACCCGAGTTGGTGGTGGCGAGCAGGCGTTGGCGTGCGGGGTCCACGACGATGCTCAGCCCGGCGGCCCCGGCGATCGTCGTGACGACCCTGCGCTGCGCGAGGTCGACGACTGCTGCGGCTGGCAGCCCGGCGGCTGTGGAGCTCACGTAGGCGGTGCCCGTCGTGCTGTCGACAGCCACCGCCCCCGCGTCCGGCACGGGGAGGGTCGGGTTGATCGAGTAGACGAACCGGGTCGAGGAGCGAGGTCCAACGGACGCGGACGGGGCAGCGCCCGCTGGGTCTCCCACCGAGCCAGCCAGCGCCAGGGTCGTGACGGCCGTCGCGGCCGCCAACCCTCGCATGCGTTGGGACATCGTCACGTGCACTCCCTCGTCCGGCCCAGTAGTCACTGCAGGGAAGCACGATTGACCAGCGAGTGACGGGCCCCGGAACTCAGTCCGCCGTCTGAGAGGCTGCCGGCGAAGCCGAGGACGAGGGCGACGCGGGGGCTGCCGGCTTGCCGAAGTCGTGCGGGAGCGCCTGCAGCCGGTCCCACGGGAAGTTCCTGAGCACGTCGTAGTTCTTGGTGTCGCCGAGCAGGTCCTCCCAGGGGTTCCCGACACCGTTGGCCGACAGCGAGTTCCCGCCCTCGCCGAGCACCGCCACGGCTCCGGACCGGTCGGTGACGACGAACCCGTAACGCTGCGCGGCCCGGGCGATCAGCTCCGCCAGGGGGTGGATGTCGAGCTGGGCGACGTCGACGGAGGGGTCGAGTCGGAACCTGGTGCCCTCTTCGATCCGCCCTGTGCCGTCCCCGTCACCGCGCTGCGCGGGCCACGAGATCTTCCACCAGTCCGCCGCCCCGATGACCTGGAGAGACAGTGCGTGGTCGATGCTGCCGCCGCGGACGTCGGCGAAGCTGACCATGCCGAACGCGTTGGGCAGGCCGGTCGCGGTCGCACCGAAGCTGTGGCGGAAATAGCCGCGGCCGGTCGACACCTCGTCCATCCGGCCTCCCCAGCACGCGTGCCAGCCGTCGTCCTTCTTGTTGGCGATCCAGAACTCCCAGAGCTGGTCGGTCGAAGGCGACCAGACGGTGATCTCCTTGTCGGTTCCGCCTGCGGTGCGCACGTTGTCCGGGATCGGCACGTCGACGAACTGGCCGTTCTTGCCGTACAGCCCGCCGGGTGTGTACCCCTTGTGCTGGCAGTCGTCCCAGACCACGTCCACGCGCGGCTGGTCGGCCGGCACCGTGACCACGGTCGTGTTGTAGTCCCAGGCGTTGAACGCGGCGATCCCGCCCCAGTGGTCGGCGACCTGCTTGCTCAGGTCGGCGACTTGTTCGGCGCTGTCGTCGGCGATCGGCGCAGCGCCGACCTGCTGCCGCCAGAACGATCCGGCCGGTGCCAGCGGGCCGGCGGCCAGGGTCATCGCCTCGACTCCGACCCGACCGCCCGCGCCCCGCTCGAGGTCGCTGGGGAGCTTGGGCGGGGTCCGGGTCGCCCGTGCAGCGGGCGTCGTGGCGGGAGGCGACGCGGCAGTCGAGCTGGACGGGGCGGTGCCCGCGTCGGAGCAGGCACCCAGCGCGAGGGCAACGCCTGCCACGACGGTTGTTGCGAGCAGGCGACGCGTTGCTGGGCGGCGATCGGTGGTCATGGTGACTCCCGGGTCGTGGCGGCAGCAACGACTGCCGGCGCGGGCGGTGGTCAGGTGACGGCCGCGGCGCCGCGGGACCGGCTCGAGGGTACGGCGGTCGCGGGCGGCGGCCGTGCTGACAGGTGACCGCCCGGATCGGGCGTCCCCGGCGGCCGTGCTGCATCAACCGCGAGGAGTACGTGGTCGGGTACTGTCCGAGTCCTCGCGCCGGCTGGCAGTCGGGGCGGGTCCACCAGAGCCGGCGTTCGATCTGACGGCGCTCGATCTCACGGCGGTCGACCGCCGGCCAAGCGTCCAGGGAGGAACCGCCGCATGCCCCGCACAGGCGAAACGGGTGCGGCGTCGTCGCCACCTGTCCGTGAAGGCCCGGTACCCGCGGGCCGGGCGGCGGATCTGGACCGGGTCCTGGGTCGTCTGCGGTTCCTGGCAGCCGTGGCGTTGACCCCGCAGTTGGCCGGACCGCCGATCGCACTCGGGCGCGGGTCGCGTATCCGGTTCGGAACGAGGGGATCGTTCACGCGCGGCCGAGGGCTCGTCCTGGCCGACGGGTTCAGCGCGTTCGTCGACGGCCCGCTGACGATCGGCGACGACGTCTACGTGAACCGCGACTGCACCATCGCGGTCTTGGCGGGCCTGGTGATCGGGGACCGCTGTCGGTTCGGCGAGCGGGTCTCGATCCACGACGAGGACCACCTGGCGGGCGCGGGCGACGGTTACCGGGTCAGCCCGGTGCGCATCGGCGACGACGTCTGGCTCGGTGCCAACGCTGTCGTGCTGCGGGGCGTGTCGATCGGGGACGGGGCCGTCGTCGCCGCCGGGGCAGTCGTGCGCGGCGACGTGCCGCCGGGCGCCCTGGCAGTGGGCGTCCCGGCCCGAGTCGTCCGCACCGCCGATCGGCGCTCCGTGAAGCGGGACAGCGGCGTCCAGGACGCACGGTGAGCGCAGCAGTGACCGTCGCCGATGTCACCGCGGTGATCCCGGCCTACCAGCGGGTCGACCTGGTGGGACGGGCTGTGCTGTCGGCGCTCAACCAGTCCCCTGTCTGTGCAGCGGAGGTGGTCGTCGTCGACGACGGCTCCACCGACGGGACCGGTGAGCTGGCTGAGCGACTGGGCGCTCGAGTCATCCGACAGCTGAACGCGGGGGAGGGGGCGGCGCGCAACACGGGGCTGCGGGAGTCCTCGACGGCTGCTGTCGCGTTTCTCGACTCGGACGACACCTGGCTGCCGCACCACCTCGCGACGGTGGTTCCGCACCTGCCCGGACGTGTCCTCGTCGGGTCCGTCGGACGTGCGGTGCCGAGCGGCAAGCTCGTCGGCTACCCGGGGCGCCGACCGTTCGAGCTCACCCCGCGGGCGGTCATCTGGCCGGACAGCCCAGTGTTGCCCAGCGGGGTGGTCGTCGACCGCGCTGCCGCACTGGCCGCCGGCGGCTTCGCCGACCTCGAACGGGGAGCGGACCTGGAGTTCTGGGTCCGGCTCCTCCAGCGGGGCACCGGGCTGGTCGTCCCGGAGGTCACCTGTACCTACCTGGAACACGGCGGTCAGGTGTCCGGGGACGCCGAGCTGATGCGGGACGGTCGCAGCGCGGTGGTCCGCATGTTCGAGGGCTCACAGTGGTTCGACGAGGAACTGGTGGCGGACATCGCCGCCGTCGCCGCCTGGGACGTGCTGCGGCAGGCCCCGGACCGTCGCAGCGCCGTCGTCGCCCTGCGCACCGGGATGCGGGGACTCCTCCAGCGGCCCAGATCCGCTGTCGCGTTGGCCCAGGCGCTGCGATGGCGGCTGGCGGTCAAGTTGCGATGAGGACAGGCGGAGTCCGGTCGACCCGCCGAGCGGGTCGGACGGCCGCGTACTGTCTCAGTCTCCGGAACCCGCAGCGAGATCTCCGGACCGACCAGCGCCGGGGCTGGGAAACCGACGATGGACGCCGCGCCACCGGGCGACCCTGGAGGACCACCCCCGATGAGCCAGCACAGCGACCAGGCCGGTACGCCACACGCCCGTTCCGGGGCGGCGTACCGGCCGACCTTCTGCTACATCGTTCTGGCGCACCACCAGCCCGAGCTGGTGCTCCGCCTCGTTCGGCGGATCAGGACGCTGTCGCCGGGGTCGATCGTCCTCGTCCGGCACGCCGAGCCGGACGGCTTCCTCTCCGCGGACGAGGTCCAGGCGGCCGGGGGGCAGCTGTTCCGTAGCCACATCGCGATGCGGTGGGGGTCCTGGGAGATGACCGAGGGGATGATCGAGGCGTTCGAGGCCGCCGCGAAGACCGACGGGGACTGGTTCGTCGCGATCTCCGGTCAGTGCTATCCGGTGCTGGACCTGGCCGCGTGGGAAGACGACGTCGTCGCCGAGGGCACCGCCGGCATCATCGAGGCCGACCGGATGACTGACACCTCGAGGTACCGCTACCGGTTCACCTTCGTCTCGCCGGCACGTTCTGCCGCGTTCGACCGTGTCGTGCGCGGCGGCCTGCGTCGGGTCGCGAAGGCTGCGTGGTGGTACGGATTCGACAAGTGGCAGCACACCATCTGGCTCGCGCACCTGCCGCGCGGACTCGGGTACGGGATCGGGATCCGGCACCGGTCGGCGGTGATCGACGAGATCGGCTGCTGGAAGGGCGCCCAGTGGCTCGGCGTCTCGCGTGCGGTGCTCGAGGGCATCCTCGGGTTGCACCACGACCGACCCGAACTGTCGGCGCACTTCAGGCGCACCTACATCCCGGACGAGGCCTACCTGCAGACGTTGGCCCACCTCACAGGGCTACCTGTGCGCTCCGGGCGCACGACCTGGAGCCGGTTCGAGAACGGTGAGTCCCACCCGCGCCCGGTCGACGCCAGGACCATCCGGGAGGCGCGCGCCGCGAACGCGCCCTTCGCCCGCAAGGTCGATCCCGCGGACGTGGCGCTGCTCGACGGGATCGACGCCTCGACGGTCATCCGGGCCGGCGCCTCCGTCGATGCCTGACCGCGACCCGGCCGACAGATCGGCCCCCGAGTCTGGTGACGTCACGACCCTGACGGTGGCGGCGGTCGAGGGCGCCCAGGACCGGGGCGTCGTCGACCACCCCGACCCGGGCCCCGGCAGTTCCGGGACGCCGGCCGTCCTGTCGGGGGGCCTGCGCGCGGACGCTGGACTGACGGGTGCTGTCGCCAACGGGGCGAAGTGGTCCCTGGTCGGCAAGCTGGGTGGCCAGGGCATCCAGTTCGCTGCCGGTCTGGTCCTGGCACGTCTGCTGGCCCCAGCCGACTACGGGACCATGGCGAGCGTCTACGTCATCACCGGGTTCGCGGTCCTCTTCTTCGAACTCGGCCTGGGGTCGGCGCTCATCGCTCTACGGGACCCGACCGAGCGTGACCTCTCGACGGTCTTCTGGATCAATGCTCTCGGCGGCGTGGTCTTCACGCTCCTCCTCGCGGTGTCCGGCCCCCTGGTCGCGTTGTTGTTCCGGGATCCCCGGCTGACACTCCTC
Organism: uncultured Actinomycetales bacterium; assembly: GCA_964242885.1. Lineage (GTDB taxonomy): Bacteria > Actinomycetota > Actinomycetes > CAXTBU01 > CAXTBU01 > CAXTBU01. The sequence goes on along the minus strand of CAXTBU010000001.1, from coordinate 71,881 downwards.
ACTCCGCTGGCCGGGCTCAGCTTCCTGTTCGGCATCGGCGGCGTGCACAGCGCACTGCTCCAGAGGCAGCTCAAACTCAAGAAGATGGCCGTGATCGGCGTCGTCTCGACGGCCGTCAGCTTCGGCGTGACGATCGCGGGAGCTGCCGGCGACCTCGGTGTGTACGCGCTGGTGCTCGGGCCGGCTGTCGCCAGCATCGTCTCGTCTGCGCTGTCGTGGGCGATGGTTCCGTGGCGTCCGCACCACTTCATCTCGAGGGAGTCGCTGCCCAAGATCTGGCTGTTCTCCGGGGGGCAGCTGGGGTTCAACGTCGTCAACTACTGGGGCCGCAACGGCGACAACTTCCTCATCGCGCGCTTCGTCGGACAGGCCTCCCTGGGCCTGTACAACAAGGCCTACCAACTGATGCTCCTGCCGGTGCAGCAGGTCGGGCAGGTGCTCGGCGGTGTGATGTTCCCCGCCCTGGCGGCCATGGGAGACGACCGCGAGCGGGTCGCGCGGGGCTACCGCCGAGCTGTGCGACTGATCAACCTGGCCACGGTGCCGGTCCTCGTGGGTCTGGCGGCTGTCGCGCCGGGTGCCGTCCCGCTCCTGTGGGGCGACCAGTGGACCGACACCGTTCCCCTGCTGATGATCCTGTGCTTCGCGGGGATCCCACAGTGCATCTCCACGAGTGTGGGTTGGCTGTTCCAGTCCCAGAACCGGACCGGCCTGATGTTCCGCATCGGGCTCGTGTCGTTCTTCGTGGGCATCGCCCTGATGGTGGCGGGCGTGCTGGTGGGCGGCGCGACCGGTGTGGCGGTGGCGGTGCTGATCCGGGCGTGGACGTTCATGACGCCGACCCTGCACTTCGCCTGCCGTCTGGTCGGACTGAGGGCACGGAGCGTGCTTGCCGACAACGCAAGGGTCGCCGTGCTGTGCGTCCCCATGTTCGCGGCAGCCTGGTTCACCCCGACGCTGCTGGACGCCGACCGCACAGGTCCCGGTGTGACCCTGGTCCAGGTGGCGGTCGGCGTCATCGTCTACGGCGCCCTGGCCCTGGGGTTCATGCGCACGGAGATCAACGAACTCCGCACGGTGCTGCGCCGTCGCCGGTCGGCTGCATGAGCGACGCGCCTGCGCCACGGACGCTCGGCGTGGTCGTCCCGGTGCGGGACGCCGCCGGGGAGCTGCCGGGACTCCTCGAGCTCCTTCGGGCCCAGACCACCGCCGTGGACGAGATCCTCGTCGTCGACGACGGTTCGACCGACGACACGGCCGCTGTCGCCACCCGGCTGGGCGCGGTGGTCGTCGCCAATCCGGGGCGGGGGCCCTACGCCGGGCGGAACGCCGGGTGGGCCGAGCTGAGGACAGACCTGGTGGGCTTCGTCGACGTGCGGAGTCGTCCCGAGCCGGGCTGGGCCGACGCGGTGCGCGGACTGTTCGACGGGCCGTCGGTCGCCATGGCCACGACGGGGACCGTCGTGGTCGGCGGCGGCTCCACCGCCGAGCTGGCAGCGGTCGGCCTGCAGATATTCGACGTCGCCAGCTACGTCGACACCCCGTGGTTCCTCCCCTACTACGCGACCTGCAACCTCACGGTCCGGCGCGACGTCCTCGTCGCGGTCGACGGCTTCGACGTCGGCCGTAGCGGCGGCGACGCGGACCTGTGCTTCCGGATCCAGCTCGGCGGGCACGGATCCCTGGCCGTCGACCGCCGACCGCTGATGCGGTGGCGGGCCAGGACGGGCCTGGTGTCCTCCTGTGAGCAGCAGCTGCGGTACGGACGGAGCAACGCGGCGCTGGTGCGGCGCTACGAGGACGACGGGGCCACTCCGCTCCGCGTCGAATCGCTGGTCGCGCTGGTGCCCCGCGGCGTGCGAGCCGGCCTGGCCGTGGCTGTCCGCGACAGGCGCGGTGACCACGAGCAGGCGTCGCGCAACCTGCGCACCCTGTGGGACGTGCTCTACTCCGTCGGCTACATCCGGGAGCAGCGCTCCGGGCTGAGGTCCCGCGCGTGAGGGCCGAGGACGCGTACCGGCCTGCGCTCGGGGGGGCGCCCAACGCCCCGCGCGCGCTGGTGTTCCGGGAGGACTTCCTCGCGCTCTCGGAGACGTTCATCCGCGACCACCTGGTGGAGATGCCCCGCTACCGGGTGGCGGCGCTCGCCTCCTCGATCAGCGAACCCACGCTGGCGGTTCCGGGTGTCCCCGTCCACCTGCTGCGATCCGGCTCCGTGCTGGGTCGCGCCCGCCAGTTCGCCGGGTACCGGCTCCGCGTCCCCCCGGCCCGGATGGTCACCGCGGCAGCTCGGGACGTCCTGCGGTCCCTGCGCCCCGACGTCCTGCACGCCCACTTCGGCCCGGACGCCGCGCTCGTGTCGGCAGCGGCTGCGGGAGGGGACGTCCCCCTGGTGGCGACGTTCCACGGGTACGACGTGACGCAGGACCCCGAGTCGCTGCGTGGCGGACGCACCGCCAACACCCTGCTGGTGGACCACTGGGCCGAGGTCGTCCGGCGACTGGCGGCGGTGATCACGGTCAGCTCGTTCCTGCGTGACCGGCTCGTCGCACGAGGTGTCCCGGCGGAGAAGATCTCGGTCATCGCCTGCGGGGTCGACACCTCGGCCATCCCGTGGTCGGCGCCCGTGCCCGGTGGGCCGGTGGTCTTCGTCGGGCGGCTGGTGGAGAAGAAGGGTCTGGCGGACCTGCTGGACGCTGTCTCCGGCCTGGACCGCCGGCCGAGGGTCGACGTGGTCGGCGACGGCCGACTCCGCCCGCAGCTGGAGGAGCAGGCTCGCCGCCTCGGGGTCGACGCACGCTTCCTGGGCAGCCTGCCGACGCCCCAGGTGGTCCAGACCATCCGGTCGGCCTCGGTGGTGGCGATGCCGTCCCGGACGGCCTCGAGCGGCGACACGGAGGGCCTGCCGGTGGTCTCGCTGGAAGCGTCTGCTGCCGGCCGGCCGGTGATCGGCTACCGGCACGCGGGCCTGCCCGAGGCGGTGCTGGACGGCTCGACGGGTGTCCTCGTGCCCGAGGGTGACGTCGCCGCCCTCGGACGCGCCCTCGGGGCGGCCCTGGACGATCCCGAAGGCCTGCTGAGGATGTCGCGTGCCGCGAGGGCGCACGTCGAGTCGCGGTTCGAGCGGGCTGACCTGCTCGCCCGCGTGGCGGACATCTACGACCGGGTCAGGCGAACGACGCCCGGTGACCCCGGATCGCCGGCCCGGGCCGAGCGCCCACGGTCAGTTCGCCCAGCGGCTCGACTGGACCCTGGACAGCGCACGGGTCGCTCGGACGACCGGGACGGGAGGCCTTCGCAGGAGCGAATGAGCGCCGTACCAGACAGCGAGCACAGCGTTGGCGGCGAACAGGCGAGGGTGCCGGCCGACCAGGGCCGACTGCGCCGGTCCGGAGAAGCGCCGGGCGAACTGGCGCTGCCGGTGGCGGTAGGCGACCTCGGTCACGCGGCGCTGCTCGCTGCCGGGAGCCGACTGCTCCCACGTCTTCCGTAGGAGCCGGGCCTGGAACAGGTGGACCTTCGACCGGTCACCGGTCAGGTTGGCCTCGCGGAGTCGGTACCAGGCCGTCTGTCGGTCCAGCTCCGCGAAGTGCCCGAAGCGGCTCATCCGGATGTACATCTCCCAGTCGCCCTGCGCCCGGTAGCCGGGGTCGTACCGGCCGGCGGCCTCGATCGCGGAGCGACGGAACAGCATCGAGGCGGGCGGGTACAGCCCACTGCCGACGACGAGCTCGGCGAAGCCCATCCCGTCCCCGAAGTGCGCCGGTACGACGCGGTCACCACGGACGCTGGACTTGCGGCGTTGGACGAACGGGTGTTCGCCCGGGCGGATCGGCACCGAGTCCTCGTCCATGTACTCGGCCAGCGACTGGACTCCGACCGCTCCGGGATCCGCATCCAACACCCCGCACATCACCTGGAGCGCATCCGGGAGCCAGGTGTCGTCGGCGTCGAGGACCGCCACGTAGGGGCCGTCGTCCCGGGTCAGCTCCAGCAGCCGGTTCCGGGCAGCCGAGACACCGGTGTTCTGTTGGCGCACGACGTGGAACCGGTGGTCCCGCCGTGCGAACCCGTCCGCGATCTCCGCCGTCTGGTCGGTGGAGCCGTCGTCGACGATGTGACACGTCCAGTCCGTCTCCGTCTGGGCGAGGACCGACTCCAGCGTCTCCGCCAACCAGCGGCCCGCGTTGTGAGCCGCCACGGCGACCGTCACCTTCACCGGGGGCCGACCGGGGAGCGATCCGGCGGCCGGCAGGTCGCTGCCGGTCTCTGCTCCGAGCACGGTCGTCCTCCTGGGGTCGATCGGTGAGGGCGACGGACCCGCGACCTGACTCCATGGTGCCGGCCCGACGGAGGACGGCCAAGTTCAGCTGAGCGCGAGGGATGCGTCGCGGACTGTAATCTGTGGGTCGCTGAGGGGTCCGCGCTGTCGCCGGCCCACAGACGCCGGAAGGGATGTCATGCCCGCTGCGAGCACCGCGTACCGACCTCCTGCTGTCGGTCCGTCCGCCGGGAAGGTCGCCGTGTACCGCGAGGAGTTCCTCCCGCGGTCGGAGACCTTCGTCCGCGACCACCTGCTCGACCTGCCCCGGTACAGCGTGGCGGCTCTCACCAACGAGTTGACCGAACCGCGACTCGACGTACCGGGAGTACCCGTCCACCTCACCCGCGGTCGCAGTGTGGTCGAGCGAGCCACCCAGTTCGCCGGGTACCGGGCCGGCGTCGCACGTGCGCGGATGGTCGAGCACGCGACGTCCCGGACCCTCGTGGCTCTGCGGCCGGACCTCGTGCACGCCCACTTCGGGCCCGACGCCGCGCTCGTGGCCGCCGCGACGACACGACGCGGCATCCCGTTGGTGGCGACCTTCCACGGGTTCGACCTGACCAAGAACGACGCGGCACTGCGCGGCCAGCGGCTCTCCTACGACGTGTACCTGCAGATGGGCGATGCCCTGTTCGACAAGCTGGCGGCAATCATCACCGTCAGTCAGTTCTTGCGCGGTGTCCTGCTGGCCCGCGGCGTGGACCCAGCGAAGATCGACGTCATCGCGTGCGGCGTCGACACGTCGCAGATCGAGTGGACCCCCCCGGTCCCGGACGGGCCCGTCGTGTTCGTGGGACGCCTCACCCAGAAGAAGGGCGTCGCCGACCTGCTCCGCGCCGTGGCATCGATGTCCGACCGGCCCGAGCTGGTCGTCGTCGGCAGTGGTCCGGGTCACGAGAGCACGGTGGCGCTGGCCGCCGAACTCAACGTTCAGGTCGACTTCCAGGGGGCTCGCTCGTCCAGTGAAGTCGCGGCGGCGATCCGCAGTTCCTCGATGGTCGTCATCCCGTCCAAGCGGGCTCCGAGCGGGGACTGTGAGGGTCTTCCGGTGGTCTCCCTCGAGGCCGCCGCAGCGGGGCGACCCGTTGTCGCCTACGCCCATGCCGGCCTGCCGGAGGCCGTGCTCGACGGTGTCACCGGGGACCTGGTCCCAGAGGGCGACGTCGCCGGTCTGGCCGCAGCGATCACTGCTCTGCGCGGCGACCCCGACCGTGCGCTGCGCTACGGGCTGGCGGGCCGCGAGCACGTGCGCCGGAACTTCGAGCGTCGCGTCCTGCTCGATCGGGTCGCCGACGTGTACGACCGGGTGACCACGGGGCGAGCTCGGGCGGCGTGACACCGGTCGACGCCATGTGGGAACCTCAGCCCGCCTGGCCGTCGACCTGTCCAGCTCAACGACCTCGGGAGTGCGCCCGTGCGTGTCCACGTCCTCGGCGCCGTCACGTTGAACGGTGGAGACGCCGCGATCTTCGATGCCCAGGTGGCGATCTTGGCCAAGAGGTGGCCGGAGCTGATCGTGACGGCGAGCGACCGCGACGCTGGTGCGGCCGGGAAGTACATGCCGAACGTGGCGTTCACCCCTTACCTGTTCACGGAGTTGATGAACGACCGGCACGGAGCGGTGCTCACCGGTCGTCGCCATTCCCTCCGTCGACGACGGCTCCAGCTGGCAGCGGACCTCATCGGCCGCGGTGCACCGGGGCACCTGCTGCTCGGGACGACCGAGATGCGAGCGCTCGAGCGTCTGCGCAGCGCGGACGTCCTGGCCTACACCGGGGGCACGACCCTCACGGAGAACTACGACATCTACGAGAAGCTGTTCGACCTGGACCTGGCGCGGCGACTCGGGCGCCCCCTGGTGTTCATGCAGCAGTCGGCCGGACCGTTCGCCAAACCAGCCAACCGGTCTGAGCTGGGCCGGATCTTTCCGTCGGTCGACCTCGTCCTGCTGCGGGACGAACGTTCTCGAGCCCACGTCCTGGCCGTCGGCGCTGAGCCCGCGCGGACGCGCGTCCTGCCCGACACGGTCTTCGCCCTGGTGCCCGACCACCTCCCCGCCGTGCCCAGCGGGACCCGCCTCCGCGTGGCGATCAGCGTCCGGGCGTGGTGGAAGTTCCCCGGTCTGACGGCCGAGCAGGGGATGGAGCGCTACCTGGGGTCCATCCGCTCCGCAGTCGCGCACCTCGTCCAGGACCACGATGCCGAGGTCGTCTTCGTCTCCACCTGCCAGGGCCGTCCGGAGTACTGGACGGACGACTCCCTCGTCGCGATGGACGCGGTCGCCGGGCTGGACCCCACGGTCGCGGCACGGGTTCACGTCGACCGAGCGCCGCGGACAGCGGTGCAGCTCATCGAGTTCCTCGCCGGCTTCGACGCCATGGTCTCCACCCGACTGCACGGTGGGATCCTGGCGGCGTGCGCGGGCGTGCCCACCCTGGCGGTCGCCTACGAGTACAAGACCCAGGAGGTGTGGGCTCAACTGGGCCTGTCGGAGTGGGCGCTGGACATCGGGGACCTTCGACCAGACATGCTGACGGACAAGCTGGACGCGCTCCTGAAGGAACGCGCGAGCATCCGGGCCACGCTCGTGGCGGTCCTTCCCGCCCAACGGGACGCGGCCCTGTCGGCGTCGGATCTCATCGCCGATGTCGTCGCCGGTCGCCCCCTCCGCCCAGCGGTACCCGTGTGACCGAGTCCACTGCACAGCGTCCCGGCCCGAGTGGCCCAACGGTCATCGTGATGCCTGTCGGACCGGGTGAGGACCCGGATGCCTACCGCGACACGCTAGAGAGCATCGCCCTGTTCGCGGAGCCGGCCACCCGCGTCCTGGTGCTCGACGACACCCGTGACGCTGACCTGAAGAAGTCGCTGACCAGGTTCGAGCCGCGCGTCGAGACGCTGGACGGCCCCGGCCGGTCGGGGCTGTACGGCGCCTTCGCCGCGCTTGTGTGCCGGGGACTTGTCCACGCCGTCGGACCGATGGGTGCCGACCAGGTGTTCCGGATGGACTCGGACGCGGTGATGATCCGCCCGGGCCTGGAAGGCGCGGCCCGACACGCCTTCAGCACCGACGCAGGTATCGGTGCGCTCGGATCCTTTCGGACCGGGCCGACGGGTGCCCCTCGTGACTTCGGTCCCGCCGTTCAGTTGATCGAGCGCGATCTCGGCCGGCGTGGACTGCGGCACCCGCGGTGGTTCCTGACGCTACGCACGATGCTGCGCGCAGCTGAACGCCAGGGCTACGAGCGGGGAGAGCACGCGCTCGGTGCAGCCCACATGTTCGCTCGGCCGCTGCTGTTGTCCTGGGCCGAGCGCGGCTGGATCTCAGCGAAGGGTGGGCCGCCCGGCGGGCAGGTCAGCGTGCTGGGGGAAGACCACCTGCTCGGTCTGATGGTTCGCGCGGCAGGTTTTCGAACCGCCGACTTCGGGCGGCCCGGTGATCCGCTGGCCGTCTCGTGGCGTGGTCTACCGGCCCCGCCGGAGGAACTGCTGGCGTCGAACGCGATGGTGGTGCACTCGGTCAAGGACTGGGGCGACCAGCGGGAGTCCGAGGTGCGGGCGGCGCTCCGGCGGGGGCGGCCGGGACCGCCGAGTCCCGTCTGACGGTCAGGTGACCGCGCGGTCAGCGAACGCGGGCCGGCGCGCGTCGCGGCGTTGGGAGTCCACCTCGGGCCGCGGCTGTGTGCGAGCGGCACGGTCGAGCGAGTCTGGTCGTTAGTCTCGACCCGTCGAGCGTCCGACGAGTGAGAGCTGACCAATGCCGGACACGAACGGGAGCGGCCCGCCGGTCGGCGGAAGCGCGTCGGCCCCGACGATCACCGGTGACGTCTCGTCGTACGGCGCCGTCCTCCCGCAGACGATGGTGCCGCCGCGCAACCCGCGCTCGACGCAAGCAGCGACCCGGCCCCGGCTGGACGCCCTGACAGGTCTGCGCGGCCTGGCCGCGGCGATCGTCTTCATCCCACACGCCGGCTTGGTGCTGTCGGGCCGACCGGAGCGCATCGCCGAGACCATCGGACTGCCCGGCAGCCGCGCGCTGGGCTTCTTCTTCGCCCTCTCCGGGTTCGTCCTGACCTGGGCGACCCGGCCCGGCGACACCGCTCGGGGATTCTGGCAGCGGCGGTTCGCGCGCATCTACCCCGCGTATGTCGTGACCTTGTTGGCTGCTGTCGTCGTGACAGGTCTGGTGCAGCGCCACCCGCTGCCCGCCGGCCCCTTCGTCGCAACTCTGTTCGCCGTGCAGGCATGGTTTCCCGACTCCCGTTGGTACTTCTCCTACAACGGTGTCGACTGGACGATCGCGTGTGAGGTGTTCTTCTACCTGGTCTTCCCGCTGTTCATCCGACCCCTCGCTTCCCTCGGGCGTCGTGGTCGTCGACGACTCCAGGTGCTACTGCTGCTGGTGCTGATCGTCTTCGCAGTGACCGCGAGGGTCACCGGAGTCGGGTGGTTGACCAACCAGTTCCCGCTCGCGCGGCTCCCAGAGTTCGTCCTGGGTTGCACGCTCGCGATCGACATCGCCCGCGGCGAGGTACTGGCCCGACGGGTCGGGCTCGGTCGAGCTCTTCTCATCTCAGCTGGAGTCTGGGTCGTCTCAGTCCTGCCGATCCCCCTCCTCGACGTGCTGCCTCTGCTGACGATCGCCCTGCTGCTCCTGCTCAACGCCGGCGCGCTCGCGGATCTCGCGGGGCGGAAGTCGGTCATGACCTGGCGTCCGTTCGTGTGGTTCGGCGAGATCAGCTTCTGCTTCTACCTCGTGCACCAACTCGTTCTGAAGGTCGTGGCGAGCCTGCCGATCGGCGATCTCGGCGTGCCCGGCGGAGGCGTCGTGTGGGCGGCCCTGTGTTTCGCCCTGGCGGTACCCACAGCCTCGGCCCTGCACCGCTCCGTCGAGATCCCCGGCAACGCGCTGCTCCGCGGCCGCTCGCGCCGCCGCCCCCCGGTCACGCTGCGGGAGTGAGCCCCCCGACCTGTCGCTGCTCTGCTCCAGGTTGACGAACCCGCGGCACGGGTGGTCCACTTCGGGCGGCGCGGAGCTGCGCCGTCGGCTTTCGCTGCCGGAGGAGAACGATGTCGCAGCTCGGAGCACAACAACGGTCCGGGGCTCTGCGGCGGTCCGGTCGGCCACCGCGGCTGGACAGCCTGTCCGGGATCCGACCGGTAGCGTCGTTCATGGTCTTCTCCGTGCACGTCAACACGCTGTTCGGCGGCCGTCTGCACGAGCTCGTGGGGCAGAGCATCGGAGCCGGCGGGTACTACACGGTCACCTTCTTCTTCGTGCTCTCCGGTTTCGTGCTCGTGTGGACCGCCCGACCTGACGACACCGCCACCGGGTTCTGGCGTCGGCGGTTCGCCCGGATCTACCCGGTCTACCTGGTCACCTTGGTCTTCGGACTGCTCGTCAGCACCTTTGTTCAGCAGCACACCTTCGCAGAAGGCCCTGCGCTCGCGAGTCTCGTCCTCGTCCAGTCGTGGTTCCCGACGGCGAGGTACTACTTCTCCTCGAACGGCGTCGCCTGGGCCCTGAGCTGTGAGGCATTCTTCTACCTGGTGTTCCCGTTGCTCATCGGGCCGATGCTTCGGCTTGCGCGCCGCGGCCGGCGGCTCCTGCAGGTGTGCCTGCTGGCGGGGGTCGTTGTGCTGGCCACAGCCGCCGCGGTCATTCCTCTCGAGTGGCTGGCGCACCAGTTCCCGGTCACCGGCCTGCTCGGCTTTCTGCTGGGGTGCACGCTGGCAGTGGACGTTGCGCGAGGTGAGGTGGTGGCCTCCGGTGTCGGCCTGCGTACCGCCCTGGTGATCACGGCGCTCGTTCTGATCCTTATCAACGTTGTACCGGTGGCGACCTTCGGTGCGACTGCCCTCCCGGTCCTCCCGTTCCTCTTACTGATCTCTGCTGCCGCTCGACGCGACCTGAGCGGCCGAGGGAGCGTGTTCGCCAACCGCGTGATGGTTGTCGCCGCGAGCCTGAGCTACTGCTTCTACCTGACGCACCAGTTGGTCATCAAGACGATCGCCGTCGGGGTGTCCCACCTCCCTCAGCTGCCGGGTGCTGGCCTGCCGTTCGGCGTTCTGGCCTTCGTCCTGTCGGTCGGCGCCGCCTGGTTGCTGCACACGCGCGTCGAGCGCCCGGCTGAGCGCTGGCTGCGCGGCCGCAGCAAGCACGGCGCCCCGGTGACGGTCGCCGGGTGACCAGCCGTCACAGTCGCGATCCCGGGGGTTCATGAGACAGCTCGAGGTCCTGGCGGAGCCGCCTTCTGCGGCCGAGGCTGTGCCTCGTCCGGCGGACGGCGGGCGCTCAGCTGCTGTCGCAGTCGCGGGACCGGCCCTCCTCGCCCTCGTGCTCAGCCTGCTGCTCGCCGGCCGGCCCAGCTACTGGCTGGACGAGACGGCCACCGTGTCGGCGGTCGACCGTCCGTTCCCGGACCTGCTGCGGCTGCTGCGCAACGTGGACGCTGTCCACGGCGCCTACTACACACTGCTCTGGCCCTGGGCCCAGGTCAGCACCGCCGAGAGCTGGCTACGGCTGCCGTCAGCGTTCGCTGCGGCCGGCGCCGCAGCGGCCGTCGCCGGGATCGGGTGGCAGGTCTTCGGCCGCCGCACCGCGGTCCTCGGCGGACTGCTCTTCGCGACGCTGCCGCTGACCAGCTACGACGGGGCCAACGCGCGCTCACCGGCGTTGTCGGTTGCGCTGGTCGCGGGCGCGACGTTCTTCCTGCTCCGGGCCACCGCGTCCGGCCGCCGCCGGTGGGCGGTCGCGTACACGCTGACGATGGCCGCGGCGAGCGCCGTCTTCCTGTTCGGCGCGCTCGCCATGCTCGCCCACGCGCTCCACGTGGGGCTGGCGGGCGGCGCCTGGCGGTCACCGCGGCGGCTGCTGCGCCGGCTGGCCCTGTTCGTCCTGCCGACACTGGCCGCGCTGGTCGTCGCGGTCCCCGCGAACCGCCAGTCCGGCCAGGTCGGCTGGATCCGTCGCCCGACCCTCGGCGGGCTGCCGGAACTCGCCGCGCAGGCCTGGTTCAGCGACGACATCGTGCTGGCGGTGGTGGTCGGGCTGCTGGCCGTCGGCGGGATGGTGATGGCGCTCACACGCCGCTCCGGGACCCGGCCGGCCGGCACGGCTGCGCTGGTCACCCTGCTCGTCGCGCCGACCGCTGTGCTGTGGGTGGTCTCGCAGGTCGACCCGCTGCTGGACGACCGGTACCTCGGGACGGCCACGATCCCGCTGGCGCTGTTCGCGGGCCACCTCGTCGCAGTCCTGCCGCGGCAGCGCCTCACCGCGCCGCTGCTCGTCTCCGTGGTCGTCCTCGCCGGACTCCAGCCGCAGGTCCTGCAGCGCCAGAGCGCCGGGCGCGGTGACGGGTACCGCGACGACCCGCGCGCCGCGCTCGCGGCCATCGGCGCCGAGAGGCGGGCGGGCGACGCGGTCAGCTTCCCGGACAGCTACCCGCGGGGCGCGACGGTCGCCTACCCCGAGTCGGTCCGCGGACTGTCCGACGTCAGCCTCGGCGTCGACCGGATCACCGGCCGGAACCTGTACGGCTACGGCGTGGACAGGGCGGTGTTCGCGCAGCGGGTCAGCCAGTACCGGCGCGTCTGGATGGTCACGTTCCCGGTCACCAATCCGGTCACCCAGCGCGACGAGCGGGCGGCGCTGGAGAACGCCGGCTTCGCCCGGGCCCGGTCGACCTCGTTCGGGCGGACCGCGCTCGAGCTGTGGACGCGGTAGCCCGATCGCGACCGCTGCCCCCCGACGGGTCGTCAGGCCGCGGCGCGGCGTCCGGTGCGGGCGCGCAGGTAGTCGGCGACCACGAACGCGCCGAGCCGAGCCGGGTCGGGGGAGAACACCCGCCCGCCGTTGCGCCTGGCGATCGCCTCGACGAACCGCTGCAGGCCCCGGTCCTCGCCCAGCATGAACAGGTTGATCGTCGCTCCGGCGCGGGTGAGCGCGTCGACCTCCTCCACGGTGGCCCGGATGGTCTCCGGGCGCGGCGGCCAGTCGAAGAACGCCTCGCCGTCGGCTTCCAGGTGCGCGGTCGGCTCGCCGTCGGTGACCACGAGCACGACCGGCTCGGCCTGGGGGTGCCGGCGCAGGTGCCGCCCGGCGTGGATCAGGGCGTGCTGCAGGTTCGTGCCCTGCAGGTACTCGGGATCGACCGCGGCGAGCTCTGCGGTCGTCATCGGCGCCGCGACCCGGTTGAACCCGATGATCTGCAGCGAGTCCTGCGGGAACCGGGTCGCCATCAGGTGCGCGACCGCCAGCGCGGTCTGCTTCATCGGCCCCCAGCGGTCCTCGGCGACCATCGAGTAGGACAGGTCGACGCACAACGCCACCGCGGCCGAGGACCGCTGCTCGGTCTCGGTCACCGCGAAGTCGTCCGGCTCCAGCCGGACGGTCCGCCGGCCGGTCCGGGCGTTGACGGGCGGCGGCGTCCGGTCCGAGGCCGAGCGCAGCACCGCGTTGGAGACCGTCCGCACCACGTCCAGCGGCTGCTCGTCGCCGAACTCCCACTGCCGGTGGCTGCCCGTCGGGTCCCCGGCCGCCCCCGCGGACCGGGTGTCGTGGGTTCCGCGCTTGCCGACACGCACCTGGTCGAACGCCGCCTTGAGCGCGGTCTGGCCCAGGCGTCGCAGCGCCTTGGGGGTGAGCGCCAGCTCCTCGCCCCGGCCGCGGGTGAGGAAGCCCTGCCGCTGCAGCTCCCGCTCCAGGTCGCGCAGCCGCTGCACCTCCGCGGCCGTCCGCGCGCCGAACTGCCGCTCGACGGTGTCCACGTCGACGTCGTCCAGCGTCGCGCCCGGGTGGTCCTGCGCGAGCTGCTCGGCGAGCGCGTCGAGGTCGCCCATCTCCTCCAGCAGGTCCAGGGACTGCCCGGTGCCCATGCCCGGGCCGCTGCCCATCTGCTCACCCCGCACCCGGCCGGAGCCCGGGCGCAGCGCCTTGACCGCGTCGTCCAGCGCCGCCAGCTGCGCCGCCAGGTCCATGTCCTGCATGGCGCCGTCCATCAGCTCGCCGAGCTGCTGGCGCTGTTCCGGCGTCATCGAGGCGAACATCTTCGCGGCGGCCTGCTGCCGGCGGGCCAGGGAGTCCAGCAGCTCGTCGACGTCGGCCGGGTCGTCGGGGAAGAACTCGCCGTGCTTGCTCATGAACTCGGCGAACTGCTCGCCGGTGTCCTGACCGCGGGCGTGCGCATCCAGCAGCTGGTTGAGGTCCGACAGCATGTCCTTGACCGCGGCCATCGCCGCCGGGTCCGGGTTGGCCAGGGCCTGCGCCATCCCACGGAACCGGGCGTCGAGCACGTCGCGCTGCAGCAGCTGCTTGATCTGCTCGTAGGCCTGTGCCGCCTGCGGGGACCGCCACTGCCGCTCGGCCAGGGCGGACACCGCGCGGGCGGTGTCGGTGGGCACCGCGTCCAGCTCGGCCTCGGCGAACCGGGCGTCGTCGCTGTCGTCGGCCATCAGCTCGGCGCGTTCGGCCTCCAGCGCCCGGTCCAGCAGCTCGCGGACCTGGTCCAGGGTGCCGCCGAACCGGCCCGACCTGCGCAGCTGCTCGCGGCGCTTGCGCACCTTGCGCGCCAGGTCGTCCAGCCCGCCGCGCTGCCGGCCGTCCGGGCCCCGGCGCAGCAGGTCGCGGATGGCGTCGCGCAGGCTGTCGCCGGCGAGCACCCGCTGCCCGATCTCGTCGACGGCGGCGCGGAGATCGAACGGTGGGGCCAGCGGGTCGGGGCCGTCGGCCCAGGCTGCGTAGCGGAACCGGCGCGGAGAGCGAGGCACGGACCCGACGCTAGGCCCGGTGCGCCGGCGCCGCCCGTGGGGTCGGACGTCGACTCGCTGGTCCGGACTGGGCCGATCGCCCGGTGCGGCCGGTGGCCCGACCTCTTGGTCCGCGACAACACCGCTTGATCATTGTTCGCAGCGCTCATTCCCGGCGACGGTCACGGCCAATCCACGTACAGAACTCGGAAGTGGCCCGCCGAACATTCCGACCACAATGCCCGCCGTTCGGGCACGCTCGGGACCGTGCATTCACGTCCGGTGCCGACGCGTTGGTCAGCGTTCACCGGACCCGTCCCGGGGAGCGCCCGTGCTGCTGTCATCGTTGCGGTGGTCCCGAGTCGTGGTCGATCTCGGGCCGGATTACGTCGAGCAGTTCCGGGGCGCCCGGAGAAGCCGCTGGACGGTGTCCATCGCGCGGCGCGGCGCGCTCGTCGTCGAACCCGTGAACCTGATCGACGGCGCCCCGATCGACCTGCCGCTGCGCTCCATCGGGTCGGCTCGGACCGAACGCGCCGGCCGGTACACCGTCGCGGTGATCACCCACGGGGACGACCGGACAGCCCGGATCGTCTGTCGGGACCCGGCCGTCGCCTTCCGGATCGCCGCACGGTGTGCGCTGCTGGCCGGTCCGTCCGCCTCCGACGAGCGGTCCGCACCCCCTCGGACCGCCCGTGGGAACGGCGGGCCGAGCCCGCGTCACCCCAAGGACCCCCCGGGCGTCGCCCAACAGGCCCCCGCGGTGGCACCGCAGACGTCGGGCGTGGTGCCCAGCTCGCGTCCGGAGTCCTGACCCGCTCCCGCGGCCCGGGGCGGCTGCCGGAGGGTCAGCTCCCGTACAGCGTCCGCCCGTCCGCGGACGTCTCCTTGGACAGCCGCCGGGTCAGGTGCAGCGCCTCCAGCACGAACTCGACGGCGGACGCGGCCTCGGCGGGGCCGGCGGCGTCGTCGAAGCCCAGCGCGGTGAGCACCTTGGCCAGGCCCGGCAGCGTCCCCACGGCCGAGAGCAGGTCCGCTGAGCTGGTGAGCTCACCGGCCTCGACGACCCGGCCGTCCGCGAACGCGGTGGTGAACCCGGCGACGTCGATGCCGGCGAGCCGGTCGCGGTACACCTCGACGACGGCCAGCCGGAGCAGGTGCGCGAGCAGCTCCTCCTCGCGGCCCTCCTCGCCCATCTCGAACTCGACCTTGCCGCGCAGCGTGGAGACGACCGGCGGCAGGTCACCGACCCGGGCCACCGCCCCGTCCTCGCCGGTCAGCGCCGCGCGCCGCAGCGCCCCGGCCCCGACCGTCTCGGCGGCGGCGATCGCGAACCGGGCCGACACCCCGGAGCGGGAGTCCACCGACGGGGAGTCGCGGACCGCGCGGGTGAACCGGGCCAGCACCTCCAGCAGGTGGTCCGGCACCGCGGCGACCGGGGCAGCCTCCTGGCGGACCAGGTCCACCTCGTCGGACAGCTCGATCGGGTAGTGGGTGCGGATCTCCGCGCCGAACCGGTCCTTGAGCGGGGAGATGATGCGGCCCCGGTTGGTGTAGTCCTCCGGGTTGGCGCTGGCCACGACCAGCACGTCCAGCGGCAGCCGCAGCGAGTAGCCGCGGACCTGGATGTCGCGCTCCTCCAGCACGTTCAGCAGCGCGACCTGGATCCGCTCGGCCAGGTCAGGCAGCTCGTTGACCGCGAAGATCCCGCGGTTGGTCCGCGGCACCAGGCCGTAGTGGACCGTCTCCGGGTCGCCCAGCGACCGGCCCTCGGCGACCCGGATCGGGTCCACGTCGCCGACGAGGTCCCCGACCGACGTGTCCGGGGTGGCCAGCTTCTCCGCGTACCGCTCGGAGCGGTGGCGCCAGACGACGGGCAGCTCCTCGCCCAGCTCGGCGGCCCGGCGGACCGAGGCGGCGGTGAACGGGGCGTACGGGTGCTCGTTGACCTCCGAGCCGGCGATGGCCGGACTCCACTCGTCCAGCAGCCCGGACAGGGTGCGGATCAGCCGGGTCTTGCCCTGCCCGCGCTCGCCCAGCAGCACCATGTCGTGGCCGGCCAGCAGCGCGCGTTCGACCTCCGGCAGCACGGTGTCGTCGAAGCCGACGATGCCCGGGAACCGCGGCTGGCCGCTGCGCATCCGGGCCACCAGGTTGCCCCGGATCTCCGCGGCGACACTGCGGTTCACGTGGCCGGCGGCACGGAGCTGCCCGACGGTGGCCGGCAGGTCGCTCGGCGGCGGTAGGAGCACCCCGGCGGCGGGGAGGACGACCGCGGCTGGGGGAGTCGCGGGAGCGGACGTCGCAGAGGCGGGCGTCGCGGGGGTGGGCGTCGTGGAGGCGGGCGTCGTGGAGGCGGGCGTCGCGGCGGGATCCGGACGGGAGGCATCGGTCACAGGGCGAAGGTAGGTCGGACCCGCCCGCGTCGGCGGCTCGGGGTCGCCTGGTGGTTACCGTGCGCAGGTGACCGAGCCGCTGCCGCCTCACGCCGGTGGGTTGGCCGGTGGGTGGGCCGGTGGGTGGGCCGGTGGGTGGGCGGACCTGCCCGCAGTGCTCGCCGACATCCAGGCCGCGGCCGCCGCGCTCGCCCCGGTCATCCGGGACACCCCGACCCAGGGGTCCCGGCTGCTCACCGAGACCGTCGGCGGGCCGGTGCTGCTCAAGTGCGAGAACCTGCAGCGCGCGGGGTCGTTCAAGATCCGCGGGGCCTACACCCGGATCGCGCGGATGCCGGCGGCGGAGCGGGCGCGCGGGGTCGTCGCCGCCAGCGCCGGCAACCACGCCCAGGGAGTGGCGCTGGCCGCCAGCCTGCTCGGCACCCCGGCCACGGTGTTCATGCCGGCGGGCGCCTCCATCGCCAAGGAGAACGCGACGCGGGACTACGGCGCCGCGGTGGTGACGGCCGGGACGACGATCGACGAGGCCCTCGTCGCGGCACGCGCGTTCGCCGATCGGACCGGCGCGGTGCTGGTGCACCCCTTCGACCACCCCGACATCGTCGCCGGCCAGGGAACGGTCGGGCTGGAGATCCTCGCCCGGTGCCCGGACGTCGCGACCGTCGTGGTGTGCACCGGTGGCGGCGGGCTGCTCGCCGGGATCGCGGCCGCGGTGAAGGCGATCCGGCCGGGAGTCCGGGTGGTGGGCGCGCAGGCCGCCGGCGCCGCGGCCTATCCGCTGTCGCTGGCCGCCGGCGAGCCGGTCGCGCTGCCGTCGATGGCGACGATGGCCGACGGCATCGCGGTCGGCCGGCCCGGTGACGTCCCGTTCGACCTGGTCCGCGACCTCGTCGACGACATCGTCACGGTGTCGGAGGCGTCCCTGGCACGCGCGGTGCTGCTGATGCTGGAACGCGCCAAGCTCGTCGTGGAGCCGGCTGGTGCCGCCGGGGTGGCGGCCGTGCTCGACGGCGCGGTGTCCGACCTGCGGGCGCCGGTCGTGGTCGTGGTGTCCGGCGGGAACGTCGACCCGCTGCTGCTGCTGCGGATCATCCGGTCCGGGCTGGTCGCCGCCGGCCGCTACCTGTCGCTGCGGGTCGTGGTGCCCGACCGGCCCGGTGGCCTGGCGCGGGTGCTGACCGAGCTCGCCGTCGCAGACGCGAACGTCCTCGAGGTCGTACACCAGCGGGTGGCCGCTGAGCTGGCCCTGGACGAGGTGTCCATCGACGTCGCGGTGGAGACCCGCGGCCCGGAGCACGCGGTCCGGGTGGTCGACGGCCTGCGCCGGACCGGTCTCACGGTCACCGTCCTCGGCTGACCGCCGCGCAGCCCGCGACGCGGCCGTCGTCGGGGCAGCCGTGTCGTCGGGGCTTCAGTGTCGTGCGCGACGAGTTCCCACCGACCCCACCTGCGCCCGGCGCGCGGACCCGTCGCGGCCGACCCGGCCGAGCGCGCCGGTTGCCCACGGCGGGACGACCGCCGAGGGGACGCCGACGACGTCAGGCACGCCGGGCACGCCAGGCGCGCCCGGTCGCCCCGACAGGCCCGTCCGCTCGGGGTCGGCCGGGGTGGGACGTTGCGGTGCCGCCGCCGGGCCCGACCGTGCCGGCGGTCGGGCAGCACGCCCGTCCAGCTGCTCGTCGTCGAACCCCACCTCACGCAGGGCCGTCCCAGCGGGCTCGTCGAACTCCGCGAGCACCACCGACAGCAGCAGCCCCACGTCGAGCCCGTGGCCGCGCCGCTGGGCGGCCCGGAGCGCGAGCCCGACCGACGGTGAGACCTCGACGGGCGGGAAGCGGCGCCCGCGCACCCGACCCGCCCGGCGGGAACCGCCCAGCTGGCCCTCCAGCACCACGCGCAGGTGGTCGCACGGCACGCCGAGCCGCTCGGCCTGCGCCCGGTACGGCGCGGCCACCGGCTCCGTGCCACCACAGAGCACGAGCAGCAGGTGCTCGAGACCGACCCTGCGCGAGCCGAAGCGACGCGCGACGTCGACGGCGCACGCCAGCAGGTCCGGGCGGGACGCACTTCCGTCCGGACCTGTGGAGGCGGGAGTCGCGCGAGGTGCTCTGGTGATCATGTGGGTGACCATTCGTCGTCGGTGTCCACCCGTGCCGGAATGAGCATTGGAGCGCAAGGCCTGACGAGAGCGTACGCGAATTGCTATCCCGGCTCCAGGGTCATCTGGGTCACGAACAAGTCCGGACGAGTGACGACAAGGCCAATTCCACAGCGATCAATGGACGATCAGTTGCCGACTCGACGCAATGCGTGATGCGCCACTCCACGGCGTCAATGATCCTTTGGCAGCAGAGATCGGTGGCGCGATCGGCCGGGCTGGATCAGACGCGGGTGCGGTGGAAGTTCACCGACGACCGGCTGGCGGTCGGCCCCCGCTGGTCCTGGTAGCGGGAGCCGTGCCGGCCACTGCCGTACGGGTCCTGGGCGGGGCTGGAGAGGGTGAAGAAGCACAGCTGGCCGATCTTCATCCCCGGCCACAACTGGATCGGCAGGGTGGCGACGTTGCTCAGCTCGAGGGTCACGTGCCCGGTGAACCCGGGGTCGATGAACCCGGCCGTGGAGTGGGTGAGCAGCCCGAGCCGGCCGAGGCTGGACTTGCCCTCCAGCCGCGCCGCGATGTCGTCGCCCAACCCGACCCGCTCGTAGGTGGACCCGAGGACGAACTCGCCGGGGTGCAGGACGAACGACTCGTCGGGCTCGACCTCGACCAGGCGCGTCAGGTCAGGCTGGTCCACGGCCGGGTCGATGACCCCGTACCGGTGGTTGTCGAACAGCCGGAACCACCGGTCCAGCCGCACGTCGACGCTGGACGGCTGGACCATCGCCGGGTCGTGCGGGTCCAGGGTGACCCGGCGCTCGGCGAGGGCGGTGCGGATGTCGCGGTCGGAGAGCAGCACGCCCGCATCCTGCCGGGTGCCGAGCCCCAGCTCAGACGGTGAACGGCGCCGCGTCGAGGATGTCGACCTCCATCGACACCCCGGTCGGCGTCTTGAACGACACCCGGTCCCCGGCGACGTGGCCGTTCACCGCGGTGCCCAGCGGGGACTGCGGGGAGTAGACGTCCAGGTCCACCGAGTCGTCGAGGCCGACGACCTCGCGGGACCCCAGCACGAACGTGACCACCTCGTCGTCACCGACGAAGCGGGCCGTGACCTTGGACCCGGGGGCGACCACGCCGGCCTCGGCGGGCGGTGCGCCGACCTTGGCCCGCTGCAGCATCTGGTCCAGCTGGCGGATCCGGCCCTCGCGCTTGCTCTGTTCCTCGCGCGCCGCGGTGTACCCGCCGTTCTCCCGCAGGTCGCCCTCGGCGCGGGCCTCCTCGATGATCCGGGCGATCTCGACCCGGCCCGGGCCCGACAGCTGGGTCAGCTCGGCCTGCAGCCGGTCGTGGGCCTCCTGGGTCAGCCACACCACGTCACCCCCGGTCGCGGGGGTCTGGGCGTTCTGGTGTGTCTGGGTCATGGCGGACTCCTCAGGGGCCGGGGCCTCGTCGTACCGGGCTCCGGTGATCTGCCGACGACGTCGTCGGGGCGTCAGGTGGGTTCGGAACCGCCCGGAGGCGGGGTCTGCTGCGCCGGTGCGCGGCAGCCGATCCGGGCGACGTTAGCAATCCGACACTCCCCTCGGCCATGGTCGGCGGCTTCCCGGGCGTGGGGACGGGCCGGCTCAGCCGGGTGTCGGGGGGCTGGCGGCGCCCGCGGCCGGGACCGTCCGGCAGCCGCCGACCGACGCGTTCGCGGCGCGGGAGGTGGTGCGTACGTCGGTCACCACCTGCGTGGTCCGGTCGCCCCGGGGCGCCACCGTGACGCTGCGCACGCCGACCGTCGCGCTGGTCCGGTCCGTCGCCGTCACCTGGCACTCCACGGTGGTGCCCGGGTCGCGGCTGACGCTCCAGGTGACGACCAGGGAGGTGTCGGAGGTGGGGTCCGCGAACCGCAGCAGGTCGGCGGTCACCGCCCCGGTGTTCGCCGACCGCCACGCCCAGACCACCCAGGTCGCCAGCACCGCCAGCGTGACCAGCGCGAGCACCGCGACCGGGCGCACCCGCTGCCGGGCCGCCGGCCGGCCGTCGACCAGCGCCAGCAGCTCGTCGGCCCGTCGGGGGCCGTACCGGCGCACCAGCAGGTCCCGGTCGGCCGGGTCGCGCCCGGCTGGGTCCCGCCCGGCTGGGTCGCGCCCGGCTGGGTCCCGGTCGACTCGTGCCCCGGGCCCCGCGGTGGGGGGAGGCGGCTGCGGCACGTCACCATGGTGCTGCAGTCCGCCCGCGCACCCCGGGGCGGGCCATCCACGGCAAGCACGCGACGGACGCCGACGCACGGCGAGGCTGGGAGAACGACCGCGGTGACCACCACCATCGAATCGACGGACACGCCGGGCGCCGGGCCCGACCAGGCGACCGACCCGACGAGCACGGCCGGGCGCCGGCGCGTCCCCGGCCCGGTCGGCGACGGCCCGCTGCGCCTGGTGCACGTGCACGCGCACCCCGACGACGAGTCCAGCAAGGGCGCGGCCAGCTCCGCGCGCTACGCCGCGGAGGGCGTCGAGGTGACCGTCGTGACGTGCACCGGCGGCGAGGCCGGGTCGATCCTCAACCCGAAGATGGACCGGCCGGAGGTGGTCGCGAACCTCAGCGAGATCCGGCGGGCGGAGATGGCCCGGGCGGCGCAGATCCTGGGCGTGTCCCAGACCTGGCTGGGGTTCGTGGACTCGGGGCTGCCGGAGGGCGACCCGAAGCCGCCCCTGCCGCCGGGCTGCTTCGCGCTCGTGCCGTTGGCGGAGTCCACCGAGGCCCTCGTCCGGGAGCTGCGCCGGCTGCGGCCGCACGTCGTGACCACCTACGACGAGACCGGCGGCTACCCGCACCCGGACCACATCCGCACCCACGAGGTGACGGCCGCCGCGTGGGAGGCGGTGGGGGACCCGGACCGGTTCCCCGACGCCGGGCCGGCCTGGCAGCCGAGCAAGCTCTACTACCACCGCTCGTTCAGCCGGGCGCGACTGGTCGCGCTGCACGACGCGCTGGTCGAGCTCGGGGTCGAGTCGCCCTACGCCGACCGGGTGAAGCAGTGGGTCGAGGAGGCAGAGAGCGAGGGCGCCGACCTGACCCCGGACCCGGACACGCTGGTCACCACCCGGGTGCCGTGCGGGGAGTTCTTCCAGGTCCGGGACGAGGCGCTGATCGCGCACGCCACCCAGATCGACCCGGACAGCGGCTGGTTCAGCGTGCCGCTCGACGTCCAGCGGCGGACCTGGCCGACCGAGGACTTCCAGCTGGTCGAGAGCCTGGCGCCGACCGCCGCGCCCGAGGACGACCTGTTCGCGGGGCTCCGACGATGACCCCGCTGGCGTCGGTGGGGTTCCTGGGGTCGCTGCCGGCGGTCCTGGCCGCCGGATCGCCGACCCCGACGCCGGTCGGGAACCCGGGGGACAACCCGCAGAACATCGGCCCGGGCCCCATCGCGTTCTGGACCGTGGTGCTGCTGGGGGTCGGTCTGTTCTTCCTCGTGCGCTCGATGGGCAAACAGATGCGCAAGGTCGACTTCGACGACGGCTCCGGCGACGACTCCGCCGAGCCCGTCGACGCCGGCCGCCCCGGTGCGGTGGCCGGTCCGGCGCCGGAACCGGGGCCCGATGAGCCCCCCCGGGCACCGCACGGGTCGACCCGGTCCCGCCGCCGTCGCTGAACCTGCGGCCCGAGTCGCGTCGAGTGGCGAGTTCTGCCCGCTGAGCGGGACGAACTCGCCACTGGACGGTCCGCCGGGGCGCAGGGTGCTCCGTGGGACGGTGGAGCCGTGACCAACCGCCTGGCCGCCAGCACCAGCCCGTACCTGCGCCAGCACGCCGAGAACCCGGTGGACTGGCGCGAGTGGGGCGCCGACGCGATCGCCGAGGCCCGGCGCCGCGACGTGCCGCTGCTGATCTCGGTCGGCTACGCGGCCTGCCACTGGTGCCACGTGATGGCGCACGAGTCCTTCGAGGACCCGGCGATCGGGGCCTACGTCAACGACCACTTCGTCGCGGTGAAGGTCGACCGGGAGGAACGGCCCGACGTCGACGCCGTCTACATGGAGGCGACGGTCGCCCTCACCGGGTCGGGTGGCTGGCCGATGACCGTGTTCGCGACCGCCGACGGCCAGCCCTTCCACTGCGGGACGTACTACCCGCCGCGGCCGGTGTCCGGGATGCCGTCGTTCCCGCAGCTCCTGCAGGCGGTCGTGCAGGCGTGGGCCGCCGAGCGGGCGCAGCTGGTCGGCACCGCCGGCAAGATCGCCGAGGCGCTCGCCGGGTCCGCTCCGACGCCGTCTGACGGGGACCCGTCGGCCGCTGACCTGACACCGGAGCTGCTCGACGACGCGGTCGCCGCACTGGCCCGCGACTACGACCCCGAGCACCCCGGCTTCGGCCGGGCACCGAAGTTCCCGCCGTCCACGGTCCTGGGGTTCCTGCGCGACACCTCGGCACGTGCTTCGGCACCGGCCGCGGCGCGGGCGGCGGCGATGGCCGACGCGATCGGCACGGCGATGGCCCGCGGCGGCATCCACGACCAGCTGGCCGGCGGGTTCGCCCGGTACTCCGTCGACCGGGCCTGGGTCGTCCCGCACTTCGAGAAGATGCTGTACGACAACGCACTGCTGCTGCCCGCCTACACCCGCCAGCACGTGCTGACCGGGGACCCCGAAGCCGAGCGCGCGGCCCGGGGGATCGTCGCCTTCCTGGTCGATGACCTGCGCACGCCCCAGGGCGGGTTCGCCGCCAGCCTGGACGCCGACACCCCGGTGGCCGGCCCCGACGGACAGGTGCACGGCGAGGAGGGCGCGACCTACGTCTGGACGCCGGCGCAACTCGCGCAGGTGCTCGGCGCCGACGACGGCGCCTGGGCCGCCGAGGTGTTCGGCGTGACCGCCGGGGGGACGTTCGAGCACGGGACCTCCACGCTGCAGCTGCCCGGCGGGGTGCCGGGCGACACCGCGCGGTTCGACGACGTCCGGGCCCGGCTGCTCGCCGCCCGCCGCGACCGTCCGCAACCGGCCCGCGACGACAAGGTCGTCACCGCCTGGAACGCGTTCGCGATCGACGCGCTGGTCCGCGCCGGCGCGGTGTTCGACGAGCCCGGCTGGGTGGGCGCGGCCGCCGCCGCGGCCCAGCTGCTGCTCGAGGTGAACACCACCCCGGACGGTCGACTGCTGCGCACGTCCCGCGACGGGGCGCCCGGGACGGCCGACGCCGTGCTGGAGGACGTCGCCGCGCTCGCGTCCGCGCTGTGTTCGCTGGCCGGTGCGACCGGGGACGCCGGGTGGCTGGACCGGGCCGGGCAGCTTTTGGAAGACCTGCTCGCGCGGTTCGGCGACGGGGCCGGCGGGTTCTTCGACACCGGCGCGGACAGCCACGCCGGCAGCGGCCTGCCGCGCCGGCCGCGGGACCCGGCCGACGGGGCCACCCCGTCCGGCGCTCACCTGGCGGCGCAGGCCCTGCTCGCGTACTCGGCGCTGACCGGGTCGCTCCGGCACCGCGAGGCCGCGGCCGCCGCACTCGGGCCCGCGATCGCCCTGGCCGGCCGGGCGCCGCGGGCGGTGGCGTGGGGCCTGGCCACCGGGGAGGCGCTGCTGGCCGGACCGGTCGAGGTGGCCGTGGTCGGGGACCCGGGGGACCCGGCCCGCGCGGCGCTCGTCCGGACGGCGTGGCGCAGCGCGCCGCCGGGGGCGGTGGTCGCGGTCGGTGCCCCCGACACCGAGGGCATACCGCTGCTGGCCGGCCGGACTCCGGTCCAGGGGCAGCCGGCCGCCTACGTCTGCCGGTCCTTCGCCTGCCGCCGGCCCGTCACGACGCCGGCGGACCTGGCCGCCGAGCTCGCGGCCGGCTGACCCGGCCGGCCGACCCCCGGCCGGCTGACCCGCCGGCCGGCGTCCGCTCGGGTCAGGCCCGCCCGGCCCAGGCGGCCAGGGCGATCGCGGTGAAGTGGGCGCCGAAGCCGAGCACGGTGCAGCTGTGGAACACCTCGTGGAACCCGAACCACGCCGGCGCCGGGTTCGGCCGGCGCACGCCGTAGGCGAGCGCGCCGAGCACGTAGAACACGCCGCCGGTCACCACCAACGTCGCCACGGCGGCGCCGCCGGCGCGGTCGAAGGCGGGCAGCCAGAACACCGCCGAGAAGCCCATCGCGACGTACACCGGGACGTACAGCCACCGGGGCGCACCGATCCACAGCACCCGGAACGCGACGCCCAGCGCCGCGCCGGTCCAGACCAGGACCAGCAGCAACCCCGCCGCCGGGCGGTCGAGCAGGATCGCGGCGAGTGGGGTGTAGGTGCCGGCGATGAGCAGGAAGATGTTCGAGTGGTCCAGCCGCCGCAGCGCGGCCTGGGTGCCGGGTGACCACCGGCCCCGGTGGTAGAGCGCGCTGACCCCGAACAGCAGGCCGGCGGTCACGGTGAACACGGCGATGGACAGCCGGGCGCCCCGGGTCGGCGCCAGCGCGACGAGCAGGATCCCGGCCACCACG
Organism: uncultured Actinomycetales bacterium; assembly: GCA_964242885.1. Lineage (GTDB taxonomy): Bacteria > Actinomycetota > Actinomycetes > CAXTBU01 > CAXTBU01 > CAXTBU01. The sequence goes on along the minus strand of CAXTBU010000001.1, from coordinate 46,854 downwards.
GCCACCGGGAAGATCCCGGCGTGCAGCCACCCGCGCAGCCTCGGCTTCACCGCAGCTGCGGCTCGCGACGCGAGCGGACCAGCCGACGCCTCGGTCATCGCCTGTCCCGGCCCCCTCCGCACCCGGACCGGTCCCGGCGGGCGCGGCGCTCAGGCTAGTCGGGGCGGCCGGTGCGCGGCCGCGCCGAGGGCTACCGTCGGCGTCGGCGGGCCGTCCGCCCGGTTCAGCGCCGAGACGGAGGACGACGTGGCCAGCAACCCGTCCGGGCCCGTGTCCCGGGAGTCCCTGCGGGAGCTGGCCTACCGGCTGTACGGACGCCGCCTGGCCGCCGCCGTCGACCGGGACCGGGTCCCGCGGCACGTGGCCGTCATGCTCGACGGCAACCGGCGCTGGGCGCGGTCGGTCGGCGGATCCGACATCGACGGCCACCGGACCGGGGCGGGACGGATCCGGGACCTGCTCGAGTGGTGCGACGACGTCGGCGTCGAGGTCGTCACCATCTGGCTGCTGTCGACGGAGAACCTGTCGCGGTCCCCGGCCGAGGTGGCGGCGCTGGTCGAGATCATCGACACCACGGTCCAGGAGCTCGCCGCCACCGGGCACTGGCGGATCCACCCGATGGGCGCCCTGGACCTGCTGCCGGCCGAGACCGCGGTGTCGCTCAAGGCCGCGGCCGACTCGACCGGGGACCGGCCGGGGATGCTGGTCAACGTCGCGATCGGGTACGGCGGCCGCCGGGAGATCGCCGACGCCGTCCGGTCGCTGCTGCAGGAGCACGCCCGCGCCGGGACCACCATCGAGGAGCTCGCCGACATCCTCGACGTCGAGCACATCGCGGAACACCTGTACACGCGTGGGCAGCCGGACCCGGACCTGATCATCCGGACCTCGGGTGAGCAGCGGATGAGCGGGTTCCTGCTGTGGCAGTCCGCACACTCGGAGCTGTACTTCTGCGAGGCCTACTGGCCCGCCTTCCGCAAGGTCGACTTCCTGCGGGCCCTGCGGTCCTATGCCCAGCGGCACCGCCGGTTCGGCGCCTGACACAGCACTCCGACGCGCCACGGCGGGCCGACGCCGACAGGACAGGTCGGTCGGTTAGCGTCGGCGGCAGACGGCCGGGGGCACCGGCCGTTCCGGGAGGCCGCTTCGTGCAGATGTCTGCGCCAGCTGGCCGGGTGGCCTGGCCACCCGGCCGCCGGCAGGCGTTCGTGCACGACCCGGGACCCTCCCGGTCCACCCGCTGAGCACCGGTTCCCGCCGGCGCAGGCGCGGCGGACCGGACGAGGAGCTGACGTGGCACACCCGGACTCCCACCGCACCGCCGATCCCCGCACGGACAGCCACCGCACGGACAGCCACCGGACGGACAGCCACCGGACGGGGGACGGGCGCCGCACGTACGTGCTCGACACCAGCGTGCTGCTGGCCGACCCGCAGGCGATCCGCCGGTTCCACGAGCACGAGGTCGTCCTGCCGCTGGTGGTGATCACCGAGCTGGAGGCCAAGCGCGCCCATCCGGAGCTCGGCTACTTCGCCCGGTCGGCCCTGCGGCTGCTGGACGACCTGCGGATCTCCTACGGCCGCCTCGACGCGCCGATCCCGGTCGGCGACGCCGGCGGGACGGTCCGCGTCGAGCTGAACCACAGCGACGCGGCGGTGCTGCCCGCCGGGTTCCGGCTGGGTGACAACGACAGCCGGATCCTGGCCGTCGCCCGCAACCTCGCCGCCGACGGGCACGACGTCACCCTGGTGAGCAAGGACCTGCCGATGCGGGTCAAGGCCGCCGCCGTCGGCATGGCCGCCGAGGAGTACCGCGCGGAGCTGGCGGTGGAGTCCGGGTGGACCGGGATGGCCGAGGTGAGCGCCGAGGCGGCCGACGTCGAGGAGCTGCGCCGCCTCGGGACCGCCGAGGTGGCCGCGGCCGCAGACCTGCCGTGCCACACCGGGGTCCAGCTGATCGCCGCGGACGGCAGCTCCGCGCTCGGCCGGGTGACCGTCGACAAGCGGGTCCGCCGGGTGGCGGGCGGGCGGGACGCCTTCGGCCTGCAGGGCCGCTCGGCCGAGCAGCGGGTGGCCCTGGACCTGCTGCTGGACCCCGACATCGGCATCGTCTCCCTCGGCGGGCGCGCCGGGACCGGGAAGTCCGCGCTCGCACTGTGCGCCGGGCTGGAGGCGGTGATGGAGCACGGCCAGCACCGCAAGGTCGTCGTGTTCCGGCCGCTGTACGCCGTCGGTGGGCAGGACCTCGGCTACCTGCCGGGCAACGAGGGCGAGAAGATGAACCCCTGGGCGGAGGCGGTGTTCGACACCCTCAACGCCGTCGTCTCCCCGGCGGTGGTCGAGGAGGTCGTCGACCGCGGCCTGCTGGAGGTCCTGCCGCTGACCCACATCCGCGGCCGGTCGCTGCACGACTCGTTCGTCATCGTCGACGAGGCGCAGTCCCTGGAACGCAACGTGCTGCTGACGGTGCTGTCCCGGATCGGGCAGAACTCCCGCGTCGTGCTGACCCACGACGTGGCGCAGCGCGACAACCTCCGCGTGGGACGGCACGACGGGGTGGTCGCGGTGGTGGAGAAGCTCAAGGGCCACCCGCTGTTCGCCCACGTCACGCTCACCCGCTCCGAGCGGTCCGCGATCGCTGCTCTCGTCACCGAGATGCTCGAGGACCTCGAGGTCTGACCGCGCGGCCCACCCGGTCAGACCTGGTCAGATTGCCGCGGCCAGCCGGGGCACGGCGTGCCGGGTGGGCTCGCGGTAGAGCGGGTACAGCGGCCCGACGGTCGCGTCGACCGCCGCGGCGTCCAACCACGCCGGACCGCCGACCCGCGCGGTGGCGTCCTCGGTCAGCCGAACGGGCAGCCGGGTCCCGCCGGCCGTGCCCAGCCCGACCAGCGGGCTGGCCCGGTCCAGCAGCCGGCGCAGCACCCGCTCGCCGATCCGCAGGTAGGACAGGGTCTCCACCTCCAGTCCGGGCACGATCGCCTTGACGACGGTGACCTCCCGGCCGTCGGGCGCGGTCGCGGTCACCGGGAGGACGAGCACGTCGAACGCCGCCAGCCGGTCCAGCATCAGCGTGAGCAGTGCTCGCGGGTCGTCGGCGGACCCGGTCGGCACCGTGGGCAGGTCCTCCAGGGCGACGGTTCGGCGCCGGCTGAGCACCGTCGGGGTGAGCAGGTCTGTCAGCTCAGGCGCCGTCATCCGCGACCACGCGGTCATCGCGTCCAGTGAGCGCTGCTCCGGCGGCGGCAGCGGCCGGGCGAGCTCGCGGTCGAGGTACGCCGGGTCGAGCCGGTGGACGGCGTGCAGGCTGCCGTGGGCGAAGACCTTGCGGACCCGGGACGCGGCGTACTCCAGCGCGGCGTGGCCGATCGCGACCTCGCGGTCCGGGTGCGCAGCCTCCCCGCAGCCGGTGACCGCAAGCGGCGGCGCGTCGGGGTCGTCGTCGCGGGCGGTGACGTGGACGACGACCGCGAACTCGGTCGAGGCCAGCCGCACCTGCGGTTCCAGCCCCACCGCGGCCAGGCCGTCCAGCACGGCGCGGACCGCCGGGTCGCGCAGCGTCGAGCAGTCGATCAGCGTTCCCTGCTCCAGCGCCCGCAGCGACACCGTGTTGCCGTCGCGCTGCACCAGCTCCAGCAGCGCGTGGGACAGCGCGCGCTCGACGGTGTCCCCGGCGCCGAGGCCGTTGGTGACCGGTGTGGTCAGCCAGCCGCCGGGTGGGGCGTCGCCGGGCAGGTCCGCCGGGCGGCAGGCGACGAACTCCGCGGGCACGAGCACCTGCTCGCCGGTCCGCCACCGGGTCGCGGGCAGCCACTGCAGCGGCCGGTCGGCGTGGTAGCCGCTGCCCGCGGGGAGCGTCAGCGTCAGCGGGTCCGCGACCAGGTCGGTCCCGAGCTCGTTGCGCAGCTGGGCGCAGGACGCCTGGCGGCGTTCGCGGGCGGTCAGGGCGGCGGTGAGGTGGACCGACTCGGCGAGCTCACCCAGGGCGCCGACCGTCGCCTGAGCGGCGGTGGTCCCGTAACCGAACGAGGAGAACGGCGGCTGGCCGGGGCCGGACCAGTCCGCGGCCACCACCGCGACGCCGGTGCGGTCCAGGGCGTCCACCCGCAGCTCCCCGAGGTCCCCCGGGGGCAGGCAGGCGCGGTAGGTGTCGGCGACGTCGGAGCTCACGAGTCATCGTCGGCAGCGCGCCGCGGTTGCGCATCCGCTGGGTCAGCGATGCGTCGAGGGCACGCAACCTGCCGTGTCAGGGATGCGTCAGGGATGCGTCATCGACAGCAGGTCCAGCGCTGCGTCGAGCTGGGCCTCGGTCAGCACGCCGCGCTCGACGTACCCGGCGCCGACGACCACGTCCCGGATCGTCCGCCCCTGCGCGAGCGCCGTCTTGGCGACGGTCGCGGCGTTCTCGTACCCGAGGTACCGGTTCAGCGGGGTGACGATCGCGGGGGAGGAGGCGGCGAAGAAGGCGGCGCGCTCGGCGTCGGCGACGATGCCGACGACACAGCGGTCGGCGAACAACCGGGACACGTTCGCCAGCAGGCGCACGGACTCCAGCACGTTGCGGGCCAGCACCGGCAGCATGACGTTGAGCTCGAAGTCGCCCTGGGAGCCGGCGAACCCGACCGTCGCGTCGTTGCCGACCACCTGGGCGCACACCATCCGGACGGCCTCGCACAGCACCGGGTTGACCTTGCCCGGCATGATCGAGCTGCCCGGCTGCAGGTCGGGCAGTCGGAGCTCGGCGAGCCCTGCTCTCGGGCCGGACCCCATCCACCGGATGTCGTTCGCGACCTTGTACAGCGCCACCGCGGCGGCGCGCAGCTGGCCGGACAGCTCGACCAGCCCGTCCCGGGCGCCCTGGGCCTCGAAGTGGTCGCGGGCCTCGGTCAGCGGCAGCCCGGTGTCGGCCGCCAGCCGGGCGATCACGGCGGCGGCGAACCCGGGCGGGGTGTTGATGCCGGTGCCGACGGCCGTGCCGCCCAACGGCAGCTCGGACAGCCGGGGCAGGGTGTCGCGCAGCCGCTCGGCCGAGCGCTCGACCTGCGCGGCGTAGCCGCCGAACTCCTGGCCGAGCGTCACCGGCGTGGCGTCCATCAGGTGGGTGCGGCCGGACTTCACCACGCCCGCCAGGTCGGCCGCCTTGTCCCGCAGCGCCGCGGCCAGGTGGTCCAGCGCCGGCAGCAGCGCCGTGGTCGTCGCGTCGGCGGCGGCGACGTGGATCGCGGTGGGGAACGTGTCGTTGGACGACTGGCTGGCGTTGACGTCGTCGTTGGGGTGCACCGGGCGGCCGAGCGCCGCGGTGGCCACCGAGGCGACGACCTCGTTGACGTTCATGTTCGTGGACGTCCCGGAGCCGGTCTGGAAGACGTCGATCGGGAAGTGGTCGTCGAACTCACCGGCGGCCACCCGGGCCGCGGCGTCGGCGACCGCTGCCGCGACGTCGGCGGGGACCACGCCCAGGTTGGCGTTGACGGCGGCCGCGGCGGACTTCACCCGCGCGAGCGCGTGCACCACGCCGAGGTCCATCGGCTGGCCGGAGATCGGGAAGTTCTCCACCGCCCGCTGCGTCTGGGCCCGCCACAGCGCGTCGGCGGGCACCCGGACCGCGCCCATCGTGTCGTGCTCGACCCGGTACCGCTGTTCGCCGGCTGCGCCTGCTGCTCCCATCCGGTCATTGTGCCGAGCCGGTCGGCTCGCGAGGCCCCTCGGTCGCCAGGGCCGATACCGTTGCCGTCATGTCCGACCCCGCGAGCAGCCCCGACCGTGCGAGCAGCCCGGACCCCGCTGGCCCCCGACCAGACCCTCAGTCCCTGCTGGCGTCCGACGCCGACCGGGAGCGGGTCGCCGAGGTGCTGCGGGCTGCCGCGGGGGACGGCCGACTGGGCCTGCCCGAGCTCGACGAGCGGCTCGGTGCCGTGTCCGCGTCCCGGACCTACGGCCAGCTGGCCCAGGTCACCGCGGACCTGCCCGACGCCGGCGAGCTGCAGGTCCCCACCGGTCCACGCCCGGGGGCGGTCGGGTCGGCGGGCGGACGTCCGGCCGGGGTGCCGGCGGTGGTCTCGGGTCCGGCCCGTGGCGCGGCGGTCGCGGTGTTCTCCGCCGCGAGCCGGAAGGGGCGCTGGGTCGTGCCCGAGCGCTTCTCCGCCGTCGCGGTGATGGGGAGGGTCGCGCTGGACCTGCGCGACGCCGACTTCGCCGCCCGCGAGGTGGTCATCAGCGCGTTCGCCCTGTTCGGCGGCGTGGAGATCACCGTGCCGGCGGGGGTGACGGTCCGCACGGACGGTATCGGCATGTTCGGCGGGTTCGACTCCAACGGGGCGCACGAGGCCGACCCCGCCGCGCCGGTCCTCACCATCCGGGGGTCCGCGATGTTCGGCGGCATCGGGGTGAAGCGCGAGCCCGGGAGACGACCCCGGCGCCGACGGGGGGTGCGCGGCGGGACCGGCCCGGACGAGACCCCGGAGGCCGAGCGCCGCGGCACGACGGACGGGCCCGGGCCGGGTGCGTGAGCGACCGCCACGACGAGGGACCGGTACGCCGCGGCGGCGAGGACTGGGTCGCCGGGCTGCAGGGGGTGCTGACCAGCCACCTCGAGCGCCTCGGCGGGCGCGGGCGGCCGCCTGAGGGTGCCGACCGGAGTCAGCCCGGCGCGCGGGCCGTGCGGATCGGGGACGCCGACCGGGACCGGGTGGCGGAGCTGCTGCACACCGCGGCCGCCGAGGGGCGACTGACCGGCGTCGAGGTGACCGACCGGCTCGAACGCGCCTGGGCGGCCCGGACCGCCGACGAGCTGGCGCCGCTGGTGGCCGACCTCCCGATCGCCGCCGGGGACGCGCTCCCCGGGTCGTCGCCGGTCGAGGAGGAGGTCACGGCCTTCTTCCGCGACCAGCGGCGCACCGGTGAGTGGGAGGTGCCGCCCCGGCTGCGGGTCGTGGTGACCCTCGGCAGCGCGGTGATCGACCTGACGCGGGCGACGGTCCGGACCCCGGAGATCGTGCTCGACCTGGCCGTCACCGGCGGCACCGTTGCCATCACGGTTCCGGCAGGCGTGCCGGTGGTGGTTGACGAGGGACTCACCGTCTTCGGCACCTGGGACAACAGGGCGCCGGTCGCCGCCTCTGCGCATGCCGGGGCCGGCGTTGTCCGGGTGACGGGGTCCGTGGTCGGCGGGAAGGTGACCATCGTCGCCGACCGGGCCTCGGCGTGGCGGCGGCGCCGACGATGACGCCGCCGCGCTCCGGGAGCGCAACTGGGGGTGAGAGCGTCAGCTGGGGTTGGGGTTGGGCAGGGTCGGCAGCTGGCGCAGGCGGGGCGCGGTACCCAGGGCGGGGGAACGGGGTCCGGGAGCCGCGCGGCCGCGGCCGAGCCGAACGTGGTCGGCGTGGCCCGCGTCCCCGTCGGCGTTGCCCCCGGTGTGCTCCGGGGACCGGACTGCCGCAGCCGGGTCGGTCCATGCGTCCGTTGTGTCGGGTCGGAACTGCCGGGCGGCGCCGGCGCCCGACCCGTCCGCGCCGAGCTGTCCTGTCGCGGTCCGCGGCTCGGGCAGACGCGGGTCGTCGGCCCGGGGGTCGGCCCCGCGGGCGACCGGGCCCCGGGGGTCGGCCAGTCGCTGGCCCGTGCCCCGGAAGCCGTTGCCGAACGGGCCACCGTTGCGGCGTCCGTCGTCCGGCCGTGCGGGGCCTGAGGACATCAGGCCCGGCCGGGCAACCCGGCTGCGGGCGGCGTCGTCCCCGGCGAGTGCGCGGGGGTCCAGCCGGGAGGTGGTGACCGGACGCCGGGACCGACCCGCCGCGGCGACCGCCGGAGCCGCCTCGGTGACCCGGGGCGGGCGGAAGCCGAGCCGCGACGACGCACGGGCCGCCGCCCGGCGGACCAGGCCCTCGAGGGTCGCGAAACGCTGCGGGTCCCACCGGGCGACCGGCACGGAGATCTCGACCGCGGCCACGACGTGACCGAGGTGGTCGCGGATGGCAGCGGCGACGCTGCGGACGACCGCGTCGGAACCGCCCGGGTCCGCGCCCACGCCACGCTGGCTGATCCCGGCGAGCTCGCGACGCAGGCGCGCGTTCTCGGCGGCGACGGCCTCGGCCACCCCGGCCTCGACGCCGTCGCCGGCCGCAGCGCCGTCGCCGGGACGCGGGGACTCGGCGGGGTTCCCGCGCAGGGCGGTCACCGGGCGCAGCCGCGGCGGACCGACCCGGGCGGCGTCCGGTCCCAGCGGCCGGCGGACGGCACCGGCCGGACGGACCGGGAACCGCCGGTCCATCTCGCTCCACGGCAGGTGGGCCAGCAGGACACGGCCGGCCGCAGTGCGCAGGGCCGTCGAGCGTCGACCGACGGGCGCCTGCACCCGGAGGTCGTGGCTGCCGTCGGCCTTGGCGACGTACACGACGTCCCGGCCGTCGAGCACGGCGAGCTGGCAGGTCTCGCCACACCGGGCGGCGACCTCGTCGACGACGGACTGCCCGTCGCGGACGACGTCGAGTGCCTCGGCGTAGGTGTTGCCGAGCTCGAACACCCGCAGCCCGAGACGGAACCGGTGGGCGTTGTCCGGCAGCCGCTCGACGTACTCACGTTCGACGAGGGTGGCGAGCAACTCGTGGACCGTGGTCCGCGGGAGGCCGAGTGCGTTGGCGACCTCGGGAGCGGACAGGTTGGTCCGTCCGTCGAGGAAGAGTTCGAGGACGTCCAGAGCTCTCACGACTGCCGGTACCGAACGGGCCACGCCACGCACCTCCCCTTGAGGGTCTGACACTCCGGCGCCATGCGGCCGGGCGTTCCTGGTCGACTGCGGACACGACCCACACCAGGCGGCTGAGGCCGACCGGAGAGGCCGGATCGCGTTTGGTTTCTCGCGGAACCTAATTGGGAAGCGCGCCGTCCGTCAACGGGGGGCGACTGGCCTGGCCCGTTGAACCGGCGGTGGCGCCAAGGTGGCCGGCGGGGATCTACGGGGTCACGGATAGATCACGGCGCCAGGCGAGCCGTCCTGCTGCGCCCATTCAGTCACGAAGCGCCCGAGAACGCACGTCGGGACGGCACGCTCCTGTCCGCGCCCACCCGCGGTACGAGCGTCGGGCCGACCGGCGACGATGGCCGGGTGGCGGCAGGAGGAGATCGACCCGGATCCCCGGTGGTCCGGGCAGCCGGCACGCCGCCCAGGCGGCGCGGCAGCGGGACCGTCCGCGACATGGTGACCTCCCTCGGTGTGCTGGCCGCCGTCCTGATCGGGTTCTTCCTCGTCAGTGGCCTGTGGCAGAACGTGGAGGTCGGTCGCGGGACACCGGTCAGCCCCGCCGTGGACGTGGTCGCCGCCGCCTCGGCCCGGGCTCGGACCGCGCCGTTCCAGCTGGTGGCACCGACGGCCGTTCCGGACGGCTGGCGTGGCCGGCAGGCCGCCATCCGGGCCGGGGAGGTCTGGCACCTGGAGTTCCTGACGCCGGACGGCGGGTTCGCGGCGGTCGACCAGGTCGCCGGGCCGGCCGCGCAGCTGGTCGACCGGGCGCTGCCCGGCCGGCGGTCGTCGGGTGCGGTGCAGCTGGCGTCGGGCCGCTGGCAGCAGTTCGGCGCCGCGGCCACCCCGGAGGGCGTCGCGCGCTCCGGCCTGGTCCAGCAGCGGGGCGCCACGACGGTGGTCGTGTCCGGCACGGCCGACGGCGCCGCCCTGCGGACCCTGGCGGGCACGCTGGCCGACGTCGACTGATCGGCAGCTGCGGGGGCCGGGTCGGGGCCCTGCGCCGGTCGGTCAGGACCGCCCGGTGCGCGCCGACTCGAGTCGCGTCCGGGCGCCGTCGAGCCACTGCTGGCACACCCCGACGAGGTACTCGCCGCGCTCCCACAGCCGCAGCGACTCCTCCAGGCCGACTCCACCGGACTCCAGGCGGCGCACGACCTCACCGAGTTCGTCCCGCGCCTGCTCGTAGCCCGGGGCGCCGCCGTTTCCCGGGGCGCCGCCGTTCCCGGGCGCGCCGGCTGGCTCGGGAGCGGGGCTGCCGGTTGGCTCGGGAGCGGGGTTGCCGGGGACCTTCGCCGTCGCCACCGCTCGACCGTATCGGTCCGCTCACCGGGAGCGGTCGACCGCACCGTCGCGAACCGTGACGTCGGCCCGCCCGCCGGCCAGCCGCGCGACCAGCGGGTCGCCGGCGCGCAGCACGCCCGGGTCGGTGACCAGCTCACCGTCGGGCCTGGTCAGCACCGCGTACCCGCGGTCCAGGGTCGACTGCGGGGACAGCGCCCGGATCCGCGCCCGGACGTGCCCCACGTCGTCACCGGCGCGGCCCAGCCGGGTGTCGAACGCCGCGCGACACCGCCGCCCGGCCTCCCGCAGCTGCTCCGCGGGACGGGTCACCAGCGCGCCAACCGGGTCGGCGAGCACCGGGCGGGCGCTGATCTCGGCCAGCCGGGTGGACTCCCGGTCGATCCGGTCGGTCACCAGCCGGTCGATCCTGGTCCGGGCGGCGGTCAGCCTGTCGAGCTCCTCGCCGACGTCCGGGACCACCCGCCGGGCCGCATCGGTCGGGGTGGACGCGCGCAGGTCCGCGGCCAGGTCGACCAGGGGGGTGTCGGTCTCGTGCCCGATCGCGCTGACGACCGGCGTCCGGGCGGCCGCCACCGCCCGGACGACCAGCTCGGTAGAGAAGGCCAGCAGGTCCTCCACGGACCCACCGCCGCGGGCCAGCACGATCACGTCCACGCTCGGATCGGTGTCGAGGCGGCGCACGGCCGCGGCGACCTCGTCCGCGGCGTTGGGGCCCTGGACCGGGACGTTCTCGATCCGGAAGCGGACAGCCGGCCAGCGCCGCGTCGCGTTCTCCACCACGTCGTGCTCGGCGGCGGAGTCCCGCCCGCAGACCAGGCCCACCACAGCAGGCAGGAACGGCAGTGCCCGGCGCCGCGACGGGTCGAACAGGCCCTCGGCGGCCAGCAGCCGGCGGCGACGCTCCAGCTGGGCGAGCAGCGCGCCGAGACCCACGGGGCGGATGTCGTCGGCGGCCAGCTGCAGGGTGCCGCGGGACGGGTACAGCTGCGGGCGCGCGTGCGCCACCACCAGCGCGCCCTCGGTGACCGGCGGGTCGATGCCGTCGTAGACCGATCGGGGGCAGGTGAGGTTCAGCGAGACGTCGGCGACGGGGTCGCGCAGCGTGAGGAAGACCGTCGAGGTCCCCGGCCGGCGGGTGACCTGCGCGATCTGGCCCTCGACCCAGACCCAGCCGAGGCGGCCGATCCACTGGCCGAGCATGTTCGCGACCGTCCGGACCGGCGTCGGGTGCTCGACGGAGGTGTCCAGCGGCACGTGTCTCCTCGGGGGGTCCGGGTGGTGCGGGGGTCGCTGGTGGTGCGGGGGTCGCTGCCGGTGCGGGGGTCGCGGCCGCAGGCGTCGCTGCTGCGGGCCTTCCTGCTGCGGGCATTCCTACAGTGGACGGGTGACCGGAGCAGCGACACACACCGCACGACCGGCCGCGAGGACCCCGGCGCAGGCACCGGACACCCCGGCGCCCCGCCCGTCGGCATCCGGCACGCCGGGGGACCGGCGGGTGCTGCTGGCCGCCCCCCGCGGGTACTGCGCCGGCGTGGACCGGGCCGTGGTGGCCGTGGAGAAGGTGCTCGAGGTGCACGGCGCGCCGGTCTACGTGCGCAAGCAGATCGTGCACAACACCCACGTGGTCGCGGAACTGACCCGGGCCGGCGCGGTGTTCGTCGACGAGCTCGACCAGGTCCCCGACGGGGCCGTCGTCGTCTTCTCCGCGCACGGCGTCAGCCCCGCCGTCCGCGACGCGGCGGTCGCGAAGAACCTCGTGACGGTCGACGCGACCTGCCCGCTGGTGACCAAGGTGCACCAGGAGGCCAAGCGGTTCGCCGCCGACGACCTCGACATCCTGCTGATCGGCCACGACGGCCACGAGGAGGTCGAGGGGACCGCCGGCGAGGCACCCGAGCGCACCCAGCTGGTCGACGGCGCGGACTCGATCGCCGCCGTCCAGGTGCGCGACCCCGCGAAGGTCGCCTGGCTGTCCCAGACGACCCTGTCGGTCGACGAGGCGATGGCCAGCGTGGCCGCGCTGCGCGAACGCTTCCCGAACCTGCTGGACCCGCCCAGTGACGACATCTGCTACGCCACCACCAACCGCCAGGCCGCGGTCAAGCAGATCGCGCCGGCGGCGGACCTGGTGATCGTCGTCGGGTCGGCGAACTCCTCGAACTCCGTGCGCCTGGTCGAGGTCGCTCTGGACGCGGGCGCCACCGCGGCGCACCGGGTCGACACCGCCGCCGAGCTGGACGAGGCGTGGCTGGCCGGGGTGGGCACGGTCGGGCTGACCAGCGGGGCGTCGGTGCCGGAGGTGCTGGTCGACCAGGTGCGCGCGTGGCTGGCCGAGCGCGGGTACGGCGACACCGAGGAGGTCCGGACCGCCTCGGAGACCCTGACCTTCGCCCTGCCGCCGGAGCTGCGCCGCAAGCTCAAGGCCGCACGCGCGACCGACCCGGCGGCTGCGGCCGGCGCCGACCTCACCGAGCAGGCCCGGTCAGGCGGTCCGGTCGATCCCGACTGAGTCCGCTGCCCGGCCCTCGACGGGGTGCTCGTCGGGGTGCTCGTCGGCCGGGTCGGTCAGCTCCGCGGCGGTCAGCGGCCGGGGGCGCAGCTCGGCGAGTTCCGGCGCCGGCAACGACACCTCCGGGTCGTGCAGGGCCGCCATCCGCCGGGCGGTGACCAGCACCCGGCCCTCCAGCGACCCGACGGCGGCGTTGTAGGCCTCGACCGACGACCCCAGTCCGGCGCCCACCCGGGCCAGGTGGGAACCCATCGTCGACAGCCGGGCGTAGAGCTCACGGGCGAGCTTCTGCACCTGGGCCGCGTTCGCCGCCAGCGCGTCCTGGCGCCAGGTGTGCGCAACCGTCCGTAGCAGCGCCACCAGGGTCGTCGGGGTGGCCAGCACCACCTCCCGGCTCAGCGCCCACTCGACGAGGTCGGGGTCGGCCGACGCGGCGGCGGCCAGGAAGCCCTCACCGGGCAGGAACAGCACCACGAACTGCGGGCTCGGCTCGAAGGCCCGGTGGTAGGCCTTGTCCGACAGCCGCCGGACGTGGTCGCGGACGGCACGCGCATGGGCGGCGTAGCGCTGCTCGGGCGGGCCGTCCGCACCGTCCGCGGCAACGTAGGCCTCGAACGGGACCTTGGCGTCGACGACCACGTCGCGGCCGCCGGACAGGTGGACGACCAGGTCCGGCCGCTGCGCGCCGTCCTCGGTCCGGACGCTCTGCTGCACGGTGAAGTCGCAGTGCTCGGTCATCCCGGCGAGCTCGACCACCCGCCGCAGCTGGACCTCGCCCCACCGGCCGCGGACCCCGGTCGCCCGCAGTGCCGCCACCAGCCGGGAGGTCTCGGCGCGGAGCCCGTCGCCGGCGACCCGGACGGCGCCGACCTGTTCCCGCAGCGCCGCGTAGGCGTCGGTCCTGGCGGTCTCCATCGTCCGGTTCTGGGACTCCAGGCGGGCCAGGGAGTCCCGCAGCGGGCCGACCAGCCCGGCGATCGCCTCCTCCCGGCGGGCCAGCTCACCGCCGGCGCTCGCACCCGCGGCGCCGAGTTGCTCGCGCGCCAGCCGGATCACCGTCTCCGCGTTGGCCTGCAGCGCCCGCTCGGACAGCGCGGCGAAGGCCTCCCGCATCCGTTCGTCGGCGGAGCGCGCGCCGGCGTCCAGGTGGGCCACCGAGGCCCGGGCCGTGGCGAGCTCCGCCGCGGCCGTCGCGGTCCGCGCCGACCCGGCACGGGCTGCCAGCAGCCACCCCACGGCAGCGCCCAGCGCGGCGGCCAGCAGCACCAGCAGCACGAGGACGGGAGCGGCGACGGTCATGCACCGCATCGTGCGGGCCGGGTCCGACAGCACCGGTAACCTTCTGCCACGTGGCGTTGTCGATCGGGATCACCGGACTGCCGAACGCGGGCAAGTCGACGTTGTTCAACGCGCTGACCCGGGCGGGTGTCCTCGCCGCCAACTACCCGTTCGCGACGATCGACCCCAACGTCGGCGTCGTCGACGTCCCGGACGCGCGGCTGCCCGTCCTGGCCGAGCTGTTCGACTCGGTGAAGACCGTGCCGGCCACCGTGACCTTCGTGGACATCGCCGGCATCGTCCGCGGTGCCAGCGCCGGTGAGGGCCTGGGCAACGCGTTCCTGGCCAACATCCGCGAGACCGACGCGATCTGCCAGGTCACCCGGATCTTCGACGACCCGGACGTCACGCACGTCGACGGGGTCGTCAGCGCCGAGCGCGACATCGAGACGATCACCATCGAGCTGGTCCTCGCCGACCTGCAGACGGTCGAGCGGGCACTGCCGCGGGTGGAGAAGGAGGCCCGCCAGCACAAGGAGCGCGCCGCCTTCCTGGACGCGCTCCGGGAGGCACAGCGGGTGCTCGCCGACGGCGCGACCATCTTCGGCTCCGGCCTGGACACCGCCGCGCTGCGCGAACTCTCGTTGCTGACCGCGAAGCCGTTCATCCACGTGTTCAACGGCGACGAGGCGACGCTGGCCGACCAGGCGCGTCGCACGGCGCTCACCGACCTGGTGGCGCCCGCGCCGGCGGTGTTCCTCGACGCGAAGATCGAGTCCGAGCTGTCGGAGCTGGACCCGGCCGACGTGGCGGACATGCTCGCCGACCTCGGCATGGCCGAGCCGAGCCTGGACCGGCTGGCCGCGGTGGGGTTCCAGACCCTCGGGCTGGCGACGTTCCTCACGGCGGGGCCGAAGGAGTCCCGCGCGTGGACGATCCGCGCCGGCTCGACGGCACCCGAGGCGGCCGGGGTGATCCACACCGACTTCCAGCGGGGGTTCATCAAGGCCGAGGTCGTCTCCTACGGCGACCTGGTCGCCGCGGGTTCGATGCTCGAGGCCCGGGCCCGTGGCCAGGTGCGGATCGAGGGCAAGCAGTACGTGATGGCCGACGGCGACGTCGTGGAGTTCCGCTTCAACGTCTGAGACACCCCGTCACCGCGGGTCGGCTGCCTGCGTCACCTTGTCGGGCACCGGTGGGTGACAGCCGTCGTGGCGTCGAGTGGGGCTGTCGTCTCCAGAGTTGTCCCATGAGAGTCCGGACCCCGGGGCGTTCTGCTCCTGGCACAGGTCCTCGCCGCGGTCTTCTGCCTGTCCGATGCGCCCAACGCCGACGCCGTCCAACGGGCCCCTGGCGTGCCAGACTTCCCGTCATGCCGGCGCAGACGGCGGACCACGACCCTGGAGCACGTCGCGCCGAAGTCCTGGCGGCCCTCTCGATCTCCATCGACCTCGGACTCGGGTTGCCGATGGAGCACATGCTGCGTTCGTGCCTGATGTCCTCGATGCTCGCCGATCAGCTCGGTCTGGACGAGGAACAACGAGCGACCGTCTACTACACCGACCTCGTGCTGTGGATCGGGTGTCACACGGACTCCCACGAGTTCAGCCGGTGGTTCGGTGACGACCTGGCGATGCGCCGTGGGAGCTACGCGCTCGACTGGGCTGGGCTCCCGTACCTGCGTCATCTCCTCACGCACGCCGGGTCAGGCACACCCGCGCGCGAGCGGACCCGGATGGTGCTCACCCTGCTTCTCACCACGCGGACCCGCATGTCGGCGCTGATCCACTCGCACTGCCTGTCCGCGGGCCTGATGGCCGAGCGAATCGGCCTGCACGCCCGAGTGCGGGAGGCCGTCGAGTGCGCCTTCGAGCGATGGGACGGAAGCGGACTCCCCAGAGGCCGACGCGGTGAGGAGATCCCCTTGGCGACTCGTGTGGTGCAGCTGGCCGAGACCTGCGAGGTGCATCAACGACTCCACGGCACGTCGGGCGCACTCGCCATGGCCCGACAGCGCAGCGGCAAGCAGTTCGACCCACGCCTCGTGGAGGCGTTGCACCGGTCCCGGAGCCTGATCGACGCGCTCCCCGAGCAGGACGTGTGGTCACGCGCGATCGATCTCGCGCCCGACCGCGGCCTCGTGCTCCGTGGTGCGGAGCTCGACTCGTTGCTCAGCGCAATCGGTGACTTCGCCGACCTCAAGTGCCCGTTCACCATCGGGCACGCCCGCGCGGTCGCCGACCTCGCCGCGGCTGCCGCGGCTCGACTCGGGCTGCCGCGAGCCGAGGTCGACCGGGTACGACGAGCCGGGCTGGTGCACGACCTCGGACGTATGGGCGTCCCCAACTCGGTGTGGGAGAAGTCCGGACCACTCACCGAGTCCGACCAGGAGCGCATCCGGCTCTACCCCTACCTCACGGGACGCATCCTCAGCCGCGTCCGCGGCCTCGAGGTCGAGGCGTCCATCGCCGAGACCCATCGCGAACGCATCGACGGGTCGGGTTATCCCCGCGGTCTCGGCGGATCAGCCCTGCCGATGACGCACCGAGTCCTCGGGGCCGCCGACAGCTACCGCGGATCGCTCGAGGCCCGACCTCATCGTCCCGCGATGGTGGCCGCGCAGGCGTCCGTCCGGCTACGCGCCGAGGCGAGCGTCGGTCGGCTGGACCCCGCGGCCGTGGACGCCGTGCTCGCCGTTGCCGGGCGCTCCACGACGGCCCGCGTCTCCGGGCCCGGCGGCCTGACGGCGCGCGAGGTGCAGGTGCTCGGGTTGGTCGCGGGTGGGTGCAGCAGCACGGAGGTCGCCCGTCGGCTGTCGATCAGCTCGAAGACCGTCCGCAACCACCTCGAGCACATCTACCTCAAGGCCGGCGTCAACAACCGGGCCGGCATCGCACTGTTCGCCGTGGAGCACGGGCTGGTCGGCAGCTCTCGAGATGGGGCAGCTGCCCCATGACCCGGGGCTGCCCTGCGCGCAACCATCGCTGACCGAACAAACCCGCAGCGAGGGAGCCGGATGAGCACGAAGACAGTGATCAGCCTGAGCACTGGGCTGGAGGACGCCGAAAGAGTGACCGTCGCCTTCCTGGTGGCCGTGGCTTCCGCAGAGGGCGGACGGCCAACCCTGATGTTCCTGACCAAGGAGGCGGTCCGTCTCGTCACCGGAGCCACCGCCCGCGGCACAGCCTGCGAGGGGTGTCCACCGCTGGAGGGCTTGGTGAGCAGGTACGCCGCGGCCGGCGGCCGGTACCTGGTCTGCCCGATCTGCTTCGACAGCAGGCATCTCTCGAAGGACGACCTCGTCCCCGACGCCGCGCTCGGCGGAACTGTACCGATGTGGGAGTGGATCGGCGACGAAGCAGCCAACACCTTCAGCTACTGAGGCCACTGCCGGTGCCGACGAGGCCTACCGACGGCGACACAGGACGCGGTCACCTCTGCGGCCGCGCCATCCACTCGGCCGAGGACAACGCGGCGAGCTGCTCCAGACACCAGACGGGGCGACCGGTGCTTGCGCACCGGTCGCCCCGTCGGGACGTCTGAGTGGGTCTCAGACCGCGCGGACCTGGTCGGCCTGCGGGCCCTTCTGGCCCTGGGTGATGTCGAACTCCACCCGCTGGTTCTCCGAGAGCTCGCGGTAACCCTCGCCGATGATGGCGGAGTAGTGCACGAAGACGTCGGCGCCGCCGCCGTCCTGCGCGATGAACCCGAAGCCCTTCTCGGGGTTGAACCACTTAACGGTGCCCTGAGGCATGTGTTCTCCTTCGTCGTTCCGGTGCTGCAGTCCCGGCACTGTGCCGGGTCCGCGGTTCCAGGCGCTGACCCCGCCCGACTGGGCCCCGCGACCCGGGTTGCCCCAGACAGCACAAAAGCGCCCTGCTGGACATCCGCGGGCGCTTCGATCACAACGAACGAGGGAGGAACACCTGCAAACCACTTGCAGGATACCAGCACTCGGGGCGGGTCTGGCAAGTGGCCACTGCGGTGAGACCGGATGAGCGGGCGCCCTGCCGTCCCGCCCGCGATGGCGACACCGCCGGTAACGTCCCGCGCCGTGAGCGCCACCCCGTGTTCGACCGACCGGATCGTCGCCGCGGTCGCCATCGTGCGCGACGGCCGGGTCCTCGCCGGTCGCCGGGTCGGCCCGCCGGCCGTCCGCGGCGGGTGGGAGTTCCCGGGCGGCTCGGTCGAGCCCGGTGAGACACCGGAGGTGGCCGCCGTGCGCGAGGCCCGGGAAGAACTGGGTGTCGAGGTCGTGCTGACCGGCTGGCTGGGCGAGGTGGTGATCCGGCCCGGGCTGGTCCTGCGGGTGTTCACCGCGGCTCTCACCTGCGGCGAGCCCGCGGTGACCGGGTCCCACGACGAGTTGCGGTGGGTGTCCGCCGGAGAACTGACGGCTCTCGGGTGGCTCGCCCCCGACCGGCCGTTGCTCGCACCGCTGGCCGACCTGCTCGCCGGCTCGTCAGTGATCGGCCGGGCGGGCACGGGGCCGACGCGTCCGGCCGGAGGCGCCAGCTGAGCCCGCCGGCAGGACATCGCCACCCCGGTGCCACGCCCCGTGCGAACCACGACAACCGCGTTAGCACGTGAGTGCCCGATCGCGCTGTTTCGGTCACGATTGCATCGCATCGCCTACCGGGTGAGTCAGAGCCTCCAGCGGCTGACGTACGTTGAGCGAGTTCGCCTCCTGGACGCCTGGCAGACGCCGGGTGTCCGTCCGGCCGTCCCGGTGAGGGTCGGCGGGCAGCACCACTCGCACCGTTTCGTCCGCGTCATCCGCTGCGCCTCACTCGCCGACCCGAGGAGACCGATCTGTGACGATCACCCCGGCGACCGAACCGGCGGCGGCCGGCCGGACCGACCTGGCCACCGGCACCGGTTCGGGTGAGGTGATGGGTGAGGCGGTCGGCACCGCGCCGATCCGCGGAAGGTCACCGGGCCAACTGGCCTGGCGGCGCCTGCGGCGCGACCGGCTCGCGATGGTGTCGGCGATCGTCCTGGCGCTCTACGTCTTCCTGGCACTCACCGGTCCGCTGTGGCTGCGCCTGCTGGGCATCGACCGCAATGCCCAGAACAACAACTTGCTGGACGAGTCGGGGTCACCCCTCGGGCGCCTCGGCGGCATCTCCGCCGACCACCCGTTCGGGGTGGAGCCGCAGCTCGGGCGGGACCTGTTGGGCCAGGTGCTCATCGGGATGCGGACATCACTGGGCATCGCGGTCGCCGTCACCGTCGCCGCGACGATCATCGGCGTCATCGCCGGCATCACCGCCGGCTACGCCCGCGGCTGGGCCGACGGCGCGATCTCCCGGGTGATGGACCTGTTCCTGGCGTTCCCGACACTGCTGTTCCTCATCGCGATCATCCCGGTGCTGGTCATCAAGTTCGAACCGGACCCGAACAAATCTGGCAACGGAGTTCGGCTCATCCTGCTGCTCATCTTGCTGACGCTGTTCGGCTGGGCGGGACTGTCCCGGCTGATGAGGGGCCAGACAGTGGTGCTCCGCGACCGAGAGTTCATCGAGGCGGCGCGGGCGATGGGCGCGGGCAACGGCCACATCATCTTCAAGCAGCTGCTGCCGAACCTGTGGGCGCCGATCCTGATCTCGGTGTCGCTGAACGTCCCAGCACTTGTCACCACGACCGCCGCGCTGAGCTTCCTCGGCGTCGGCATCCAGGAGCCCATCCCCGACCTCGGCCGCACGCTGCAGCGCTCGGTCCAGTGGATCAGCGCGGACCCGATGTACTTCGTGTTCCCCGGCGTGGTCATCGTCGTCCTCGTGCTCGCCTTCAACCTCCTGGGCGACAGCATCCGGGACGCCCTGGACCCCAAGTCGTCCCGCTGATCCGGTCAACCGCCGGGTCTCCCACCCGCGGACGAGGGCGTCAGCGCTCCCGTCCGCCCGACGGCATCTTCCTGCCGATGACAGAAGGGCTCTACGCATGATCTCCAGAAGGCGTCTCATAGCGTCGACCGGCGCCCTCGTGGCCACGTCGGCGGTCGTGTCCGCCTGCGGTGGCGGCGACGCGGCCACGCCCGGTGCGTCCGCCAGCGGCTCGGCCGACGACATCAACCCGGGCGGCATCGTCAACCTCGAACAGACAACGGCGTTCGAGTACCTCGATCCGCAGCAGGTCTACATCACGAACTCCGCCTCCTTCGGCCGGCTGATCTACCGCACCCTGATGGCGTACAAGGAGGACCCGGCGAAGGGCACGTACGAGCTGGTCCCGGACCTCGCGGCCGAGGCACCGGTCAGCAGCAACGGCGGCAAGACCTGGACGTTCAAGATCAAGCCGGGCCTGAAGTACACCGACGGTACGCCGATCACCGCCGGGGACATCAAGTACGGCGTCGAGCGGTCCATGGACCCGGCGATCAGCCACGGCCCGCAGTACGCGAAGCTCTACCTGGCCGGTGCCGACACCTATGCCGGCCCGGCCAAGGGGTCGCTGGCGTCGATCGTCGTCCCGGACGACACCACGATCACCTTCAACCTCAAGCAGGTCGTCGGGTACTGGGACCAGCTGGCGACCCTTTACACCTTCGTGCCGGTCCCGCGGGCCAAGGACACGGGCGCGTCCTACGACCTCAACCCGGTCACGATGGGCCCGTACAAGTTCCAGAGCTACAACAAGCAGAGCCGCATCGTCCTGGTCAAGGACACGAACTGGTCCAAGGACACCGACCCCCTGCGCAGCCAGAACTTCCAGCAGATCGTCATGACCATGGGCCTGGACGAGGCGCGCCTGGACAACGACCTGATCTCGGACACCAACGGCGGGACGAACGTCATGTTCTCCGACGACCCGACGCCGGCCGACATCAACAAGGTCACCCAGGAGCCGCTGAAGAGCCGGACCCTCACCGCGACGACGATCTTCGTGAACTACCTGGCCATCCAGCAGAACCAGGCCGCGCTGAAGAACGTGAAGGTCCGCAACGCCATCGCCTACGGCCTCAACCCCAAGGCGTCGATCCAGGCGATCGGCGGCCCGCTGCTGCGCGAGCCGATCCAGAGCTTCGCTCCCACCACGCTCAAGGGCTTCGAGGACGTGCCGGACACATTCGACATCGGTGACGAGGGCAATCCGGAGAAGGCCAAGCAGCTGCTGCAGGAAGCCGGAGTCACTTCGCTCACCGTCACCTACGCGGTCAGCAATCTGCCGACGAACATCCAGGTGGCGCAGACGATCGTCAGTGCGCTCGCGCGCATCGGGATCACGGTTGTCATCAAGCCGATCGATTCCAGCGCCTACTACAAGACCGTTTCGACCCTGGCGAACAAGTACGATTTCGTCAGCGGTACCTGGGGCTACGACATCCCCGACGCGTCGACGATCTTCCCGCCGCTCTTCCAGGGCGGGGCAAACCTGTACGACGGGACGTCCAACCAGGCAAAGCTCGACGACCCGCAGGTCAACAAGCTCATCGAGCAGGCTCTGGCCAAGCCGACCTCGGCGGAGGCGTTACCGATCTGGCAGCAGATCAACAAGTACATCGTCGAGCAGTCGCTGGTCATACCGCGCTTCGTCTACAAGGTCGCGCCGATCATCGGCTCGAAGGTGAAGGGTGCCTACGTCTCCCCGGTGCTCGGCACCGTCGACGTGACGAACGCGTACATCAGCAAGGCCTGACCGGTCCTGCGCAGCACGACCCGACCGGTTCGTGCGTCCGGTGCCGGCGGCGACCCGCCGGCACCGGACCAGCCGGTGTCGCCCCACCGCTGCTGTCGTCCCGTGCTCGTCCACACCGGGGGTCTGAGTGGTCCGCTACATCATCCGGCGCCTCCTCGGGGCCGTCGTCCTGCTCGCCGTCATCAGCGCGATCACCTTCGCGGTCTTCTTTGCGCTCCCGACCAGCCCGGGTGACCTGGCGTGCGGCAAGACCTGCACGCCCGACCGGATCGCGTCCATCAACGCCGCGCTCGGCCTGAACCGGCCGGTCGCGGTCCAGTACGCGGACTACATGAAGAACCTGGTCACCGGCGATGAGGTCGCTACGGGATCCGGTCAGACCACCGCTTGTCCGGCGCCGTGTCTAGGCGTCTCCTTCAAGCGATACGAACCGGTACGGAAAATCCTTGGTGAGGCCCTGCCCGCCACCATCTCGATCGCCATCGGGTCGGCGGTGCTGTTCCTGGTCGTCGGGGTCGGGATCGGGGTGGTGGCCGCCCTTCGGCGGGGCAGTGCGGTGGACAAGGGGTTGATGAGCGTCTCGCTGTTCTTCTACTCGGTGCCGCTGTACGTCCTCGGCCTCGCGCTCCAGCTGCTCTTCGTCTACAAGCTGCAGATCTTCCCGGCGGCGCAGTACAACCCGCTCGGGACCGCCGGGCTGGGGGCCTGGTTCCAGGGACTGATCCTGCCGTGGATCGCCCTGACGCTGCTCTACGCCGCCGGCTACTCGCGCTTCATGCGCGCCTCGATGCTCGAGACGTTGCAGGAGGACTTCATCCGGACGGCGCGCGCCAAGGGCCTGCCCAAGTCGACCGTCACTCTGCGCCAGGGACTGCGCGGTGCCGTCACGCCGATCGTCACGCTGTTCGGCCTGGACCTCGCCGGCCTCCTCGGCGGTGCCGTCATCACCGAGTCGGTGTTCAACATCCAGGGGATCGGCCGGCTGGCGATCCAGTCGATCGCCGACACCGACCTGCCGCTGATCATGGGTACCGTCCTGCTCGCCGCCTTCTTCATCGTGGTGGCCAACGTCATCGTCGACGTGTTCTACGCGGTCATCGACCCCCGCGTCCGCCTGTCCTGACGGATCGGCCCGCTCCCCGCCGACCCGGCACCACGCGGTCGGTCACGGGGTCCGTCAGCCCGTTCCGTCGGCTTCGACTAGGAGAGCCCGTGACAGTCAGCGCACCGGTCGCCCGCCCCACCGTCACCGGGGACCCGTTCCTGCAGGTCGACGACCTCTCGGTGCGGTTCCGCACCGAGGACGGCGTCGTCAACGCCGTGGACCACCTGTCGTTCAGCCTCGCCAAGGGACGCACCCTGGGCATCGTCGGCGAGTCGGGCTCGGGCAAGAGCGTCACCAGCCTGGCGATCATGGGGCTGCACAAGGGCGGCCGCGCAGAGCTCACCGGGACGGTGACCGTCGGCGGCACCGAGACGGTCGGCGCCAGCGAGGAGACGGTCCGCCGGCTGCGGGGCCAGGAGATGGCCATGATCTTCCAGGACCCGCTGTCGGCGCTGAACCCCTACCAGACCATCGGCAAGCAGATCGCCGACGCGTACACGGTCCACCACCCCCGCGAGAAGAAGGCCGCGCTCCGCCGCGCCGTCGAGATGCTGGAACTGGTCGGCATCCCCAACCCGGACCGGCGCGTGAAGGACCACCCGCACCAGTTCTCCGGGGGCATGCGCCAGCGCGTCGTCATCGCGATGGCACTGGTCTGCAACCCGTCGCTGCTGATCGCCGACGAACCGACCACCGCGCTCGACGTGACGGTGCAGGCGCAGATCCTCGACCTGATGCGGGACCTGCAGAAGGAGTTCGGCTCGGCGATCATCGTCATCACCCACGACCTCGGCGTGGTGGCCGAGATCAGTGACGACATCCTCGTGATGTACGCCGGCAGCTGTGTGGAGTACGGGTCGGTGCGCGACATCCTGACGCACCCGAACCACCCCTACACCTGGGGTCTGCTGCAGTCCATGCCGCGGATGGACGGCGACGTCAGCCAGCAGCTGCGGACGATCGCCGGGGCGCCGCCGTCTCTCATCAACAAGCCGTCCGGCTGCGCCTTCCACACCCGCTGCGCGGCGCGCCACCTGGTCGAGGGCAACCGGTGCGTGACCGAAGCGCCGCAGCTGCGGCCGGCAGTCGACGGCGGCAAGCACGTCATGGCCTGCCACCTGGACTCCAGCGACCGAATGGCGGGCGAGCGAGAGGCGGTGGGTGCGCGATGAGCGACCAGACGACGATCACCTCCGGTGCGGGCGCCCACTCGGCCGGGCTCGCGCCGACCACACTGCCCAAGCTCACGACCGACAAGGCCGGCGAGGAGCTGCTGCAGGTCACCGGCCTGCGCAAGCTGTTCCCGGTCAAGCAGGGCATCGTCGTCCAGCGCACGGTCGGCCAGGTGCGGGCCGTGGACGGCATCGACTTCACCGTCGGCAGCGGGGAGTCCCTCGGCCTGGTGGGGGAGTCCGGTTGCGGCAAGTCGACGCTGGGCCGGATGCTCGTGCGCCTGCTCGAGCCGACCGACGGCAAGATCGTCTTCGACGGCCGGGACATCACGCACCTGAAGACGGCGCAGATGCGCCCGCTGCGCAAGGACCTGCAGATCATCTTCCAGGACCCGTTCAGCGCGCTGAACCCGCGGCACACCGTCGGGTCGATCGTCGCGATGCCGATGCAGATGAACGGGATCAACCCCGAGCGCGGGATCAAGGCGCGCGTCCAGGAGCTGCTGGAGATCGTCGGGCTGAACCCGGAGCACTACAACCGGTACCCGCACGAGTTCTCCGGCGGTCAGCGTCAGCGGATCGGGATCGCCCGCGCGCTGTCGTTGCGGCCCAAGCTGATCATCGCCGACGAGCCGGTGTCGGCACTCGACGTGTCGATCCAGGCGCAGGTGATCAACCTGCTCCAGGAGCTGCAGCGCGAGTTCTCCATCGCGTTCGTCTTCATCGCCCACGACCTGTCGGTGGTCCGGCACTTCAGCCAGCGCGTCGCGGTGATGTACCTCGGCAAGATCGTGGAGATCGCGAACCGCGAGCACCTCTACGAGGCACCGCTGCACCCCTACACGCACGCGCTCCTGTCGGCGGTTCCCGAGCCGGACCCGGACGCCCACCAGCGCCGCGACCGGATCCGGCTGTCCGGGGACGTCCCCAGCCCGCTCAACCCGCCGTCGGGGTGCCCGTTCCACACCCGGTGCTGGAAGGCCACGGAGGTCTGCACGACGCAGATGCCGCCGCTGGCCGTCATCCCCGGGTCGCCGCCGGACCACCAGGTCGCGTGCCACCACCCCGAGGTGCGCCAGGTCGTCTGAGGCCGGCTGCGGGGTCCAGCCGCACACGCGCCGCCCGGCTCGGTTCCCGACCCGGGCGGCGTCGCGCGTCCGGCGGGTCAGCCGGTCGGTGCCCGGAGCGCCTCGCGCAGGAAGTCGCGCTGCAGCAGCAGCAGGTTCTCCGCGACGGACTCCTGCGAGGCCATGTGGGTGACACCCGACAGCGGGAGCACCGTGTGCGCCCGCCCGGCCTCCAGCAGCGCGTCGGACAACGCCAGCGTGTGCGCGACGAGCACGTTGTCGTCGGCGAGGCCGTGCACCAGCATCAGCGGGCGGCGCAGCGCCGCCGCGTCGGTCAGCAGGCTGTTCTCCGCGTACACCTCCGGCACCTCATCCGGGTGGCCCAGGTACCGCTCGGTGTAGTAGGTGCTGTACAGCCGCCAGTCGGTCGGCGGGGCGCCGGCGACGGCGGCCGCGAACACGTCCGGGCGGCGCAGGACGGCCAGCGCGGACAGGTACCCGCCGTAGGACCAGCCGCGGATCGCCACCCTGGTCAGGTCGAACTCGGGGTGCTCGGCGGCCAGCGCGGTCAGGGCGTCGATCTGGTCCTGCAGGGTGATGGACGCGAAGCCGTGCCGGATCGACCGGTCGCTGGCCGGCCCGCGCCCGGGGGTGCCGCGGCCGTCCGCGACCACGACGGCGAACCCCTGGTCCGCCCACCACTGGGACTCCAGGTAGCTCCGGCTCGAGGCCACCACCCGGGCCGCCCCGGGCCCGCCGTAGGGGTCGAGCAGGACGGGCAGCGACCCCGGCGGGTGATCCGTCCCGTCGCGGGGCAGCAGGACTGCGGTGTCCAGGTCGTTGGCCCCCACGGTGGCCAGGTGCACGACCGGCCGGAACGGCGGCTCCACGGCCAGCGAGCGGAGCGCCTGGGCGGTGCCGCCGCGCGCCGTCACCGTCGTCGTCGGCCGCGGCTCGTCGAGGTCGGCGCGGGTGACCAGCAGCGTCCCGCCGGCCAGGGACCCGGTGTTCACCGCGACCCCGTCGGTGAGCGGAGTCCGTGTCCCGTCCCAGCCGACCAGGTCCAGGTGGCTGGTCGTGCTGTCCGGGCTGACCCGCAGCAGCGCGCCCTCCTCGGTGACCCCGAGCACAGCCTCGACCTGGCGGCCGGGCCCGCTGAGCGGCACGCCACCGACCACCAACCGGAACGTGTCGGTGGCGGCGTCGGGCAGCACCTCGAGCAGCCGGCCGTCCGGTGCGCGCGTCGGGACGCCGACCACCGGTTGCAGCCAGGCGGCGTCGGTGTGCTCGGTCAGGACGGTCGTCGTGCCGGTCGCGGGCTCGAGCTCCAACACCACCCGGCGACGCTGGTCCCGGCTGACGACCTCCAGCAGCGGCCGGTGCCCGTCGGGCCAGGCGACCCGGGTCAGGTACGGCAGCGTCGCGACGTCCCAGACCGCGCGGACGCGCGCGGCCGGGTCCTCGCGCGGCACCCACCACAGGCTGACGTCCGCGTCGGCGGTGCCGGCGAACGGGTAGCGGACCGCGGCCGGCTCGGCGCGCGGGTCGGCGGGGTCCGCGGCGTAGCGCAGGGCGACCGCCGTCTCGTCGTACCGCTCGACCAGCAGCCCGCCGCCGTCCGGTGACCACCAGAAGCCGCGGGGCCGGCCCATGTCCTCGGCAGCGGTGAACTCGGCCTGGCCCCACGCGACGTCGCCCTCGTCCGGACCGGGTGCGACCAGCTCCCGGTCGCCGGACCCGTCGACGGCGGTCAGCCGCAACGCCGGGCCGGACGCGTACGCGACCCAGCCGCCGGTCGGGTCCGGCCGGGGATCGATCACCGGTCCGCTGGCCGGCAGCTCCCGCGGCGCCGCGTCCTCCGGTCCCAGCGGGGCCCCGCCTTCCTGTCCCAGCGGGGCCCCGCCTTCGTGTCCCAGCGGGGCCCCGCCTTCGTGTCCCAGTGGGGCCCCGCCTTCCTGTCCCAGTGGGGCCCCGCCTTCCTGTCCCAGTGGGACGACGAACAGCCGCGACGACAGCGCGA
>CAXTBU010000001.1:17298-19926 GCA_964242885.1 uncultured Actinomycetales bacterium | reverse complement strand
TTCCTGTCCCAGTGGGACGACGAACAGCCGCGACGACAGCGCGAACGCGGCCACGGTGTGCGCGTCGTCCGTCGCGTAGCCGACGATGCCGGCGCCGGACTCGCGGCTGCGCTCCCGGCGCGCGCGCTCCAGGGCCGACAGCGCCGCCTCGCCCGACCCGACGAGCACTGTCGCGGGGTCGGCGACCAGGCGCTCGTCGCCGGACACCGCATCGGCCTCCCAGAGCAGCCCGGCCCGGTCGGTGCCGGACCGGCTGCGCAGGAAGGTGACGCGGGCGCCGTCGGGTGACAGCGTCGCGGCCCGCGGCTGGCCGACGGTGAACCGTCCGGTGCGGGCGGACAGGCGGGGGAAGGACGGGGGGGTCGGGGAGTCGGCCGGGCGGCCGTCAGCGGTCATGGTCCCGATCCTCTCCCGCGGGCGGGCGGTCGACGGGCCCCCGTCCGTGCAGCTGACCGTCCTGCTGTCGGACCGGCTCCCTACCCTGGCGGCATGTCGGCGCGCCGGCCCGGTCCCCGGGCACCGAGCCGGGCCGAGCCGCGGGCGGGGGACGAGGCGCGGCGGCGCCGGCGCAGCCGACGCCGCGGCGCGCTGGCGATCGGCCTGGTCCTCGTCGCGCTCGGCATCGTCGCCGGCGGTGCCTACGCCGTGCTCTCGGCTGTCGCGTTCAACCGGATCCCGCGGAACACCGTGCTGGCCGGCGTGGACATCGGCGGGCTGCCGTACCCGCAGGCCCGGGAGCGGATCCAGCGCGCCGCCGCGACGGCTGCGGCGCGGCCCGTCGAGCTGACCGGGGCCGGCGTCAGCGGCACCGTCGTCCCCGCCCGGGCCGGGGTGGCCGTGGACACGACGGCGAGCCTGGCGTCCGCGGGCCCGGTCACCAGCCGCAGCCCGGCGGCGCTGGTCCGGGGGCTGTTCGCCACCCCTCGCCGGTTGGACCCGGTGCTGTCGGTGGACCGCACCCGGCTCGACGCGGCCGTGGCGGCGGTGGCCGCCGGGTACGACCGCCCCGTCCGGGAGGCGTCGGTCACCCTCGTGGGCTCGGTGCCCCAGGTCGTCCAGCCGCTCGCCGGGCGCCGGGTCGACCGGACGCGGACCGGCGACGCCGTCGTCCGCGCGGTGGCGAGCGGGGACTCGCTGGCCACCGCCGTCGTCGCGCCGGCCCTGCCGCGGACCTCAGCGGCCGCGGTCCAGGTGGTTCTCCGCCGGACGGTCCCCGGGTTGCTGGCCGGACCGGTCCGCCTGGTCGCCGGCACGCGGCACGCCGACCTGCTCCCGGCCCAGCTGGCCGACCACACGTCGTTCCGCGCGCAGGGCGCGGCGCTGGTCCTGGCCGTGGACGGCGCCGGCCTGCGGGCCGAGCGGCCCAACCCGCTCGCCGGCCTGGAGTCCCCGGCCCGCAACGCGGGGTTCACGGTGTCCGGCGCCGCCGCCGTCGTCGCGCCCGCGGTCGACGGCGTCGCGGTCGACGACGCGGACCTGTCCGCCGCCGTCACCCGGGCAGCGGCCGGCCGGGGCGGCGCCCGCGCCGTCGCGGTGGGCACCCGCCGAGTCCCGGCGGCCGTCCCGACCCGGGCCCTGGCCGCGCTCGGGATCCAGCGGGTGGTCGGGCAGTACACGGGCCGCTACCGCGCCGAGCCCGGGCTGTCGGCGAACCTCACCCGGGCGGGCACCCGGCTGAACGGGCAGGTCGTAGCGCCGGGTGCCGTGCTGTCACTGAACGGGCTGCTCGGCCAGCGGACCCGCGCGGCCGGCTACGTGGACGGGCCGGCCCTGAGCGGCCGGCAGTTCACCACGGCACTCGGCGGCGGCGTCGGTCAGGTGGCGACCGTGCTGTACAACGCGGCCCACGCGGCCGGCTGGGGGATCCAGGCGCACACGCCGGCCAGCGTGTGGACCGGGATCGGTCCGGCGGGGCGGGACGCGACGATCTCCTGGCCCGGCATCGACCTGGCGCTGCGCAACGACACGCCGGCCGCCGCCTACGTCCAGGTCGACCACCGCCCCGCCACGCCGTCCGCCGACGGCACGTTCACGGTCCGGCTGCTGTCGCGCCCGTGGTGGTCGGTGCGCACCACGACCACCCGACCCGCCGCCGTGGTCCGTCCGGCCACGGTCCGGGGCGCCGGGCCGTCCTGCGTCCCGCGGTCGGGGTCCTACGGGTTCCGGGTGACCGACCGGCGCACCCGGACCCGCCCGGGCGCGGCAGCGGAGAGGTACGTGTTCATCACCACCTACCGGGCCTCCCCGCGCGTGCTGTGCGACTGAGCCAACGGTTCGCGGGGCGGCCCGGGGCGCGGAGCCGGCGGTTCAGCAGGGCGGCCCGGGGCGCGGAACCAGCGGTTCAGCCGGGCGGCCCGGGGCGCAGGTAGGTCGTCGTGTGGGAGGGGCGGAAGCCCAGCGCTCGGTACAGCGCCAGCGCCGGCGCGTTGTCGGACTCCACCTGCAGGTAGGCGCGGACGGCGCCGGCGTCGAAGGCTGCGTCGAGCAGGTGGGCGACGAGCAGCCGGGCCAGTCCGCGGCGGCGTAGCCACGGCGCGACAGCCAGGCACGACAGGCCTGCCCAGCCGTCGGACACCACGGCCCGCCCGCGCCCGGCCAGCCCCCCAGCCGCACCCCCGGTGGGCGCCG
>CAXTBU010000001.1:0-17198 GCA_964242885.1 uncultured Actinomycetales bacterium | reverse complement strand
CCCGGACCGGGCTCCCCGACCGGGAACCCCGGACCGGGCTGCCCGACCGGGAACCCGGAACCGCGCGGAGGATCGGACCCGGCGGACACGGGGCGCATCCTGGCAGCCGGGGCCGGACCCGCCGCGGCCCCGGGCGCGCCTGGCAGGCTGGGTCCGGCAGAGTGGGCAACCGTGCTCCGTCCGGTCGGACGGGGGCACCCGCCGCCCGGGACACCCGGACCGGCGGACGCCGAGGAGGGAGTGCGCCGCCGTGACCTACGTCATCGCGCAGCCGTGTGTCGACATCAAGGACCGCGGGTGCGTCGAGGAGTGCCCGGTCGACTGCATCTACGAGGGCACCCGGATGCTCTACATCCAGCCCGACGAGTGCGTGGACTGCGGTGCGTGCGAGCCGGTCTGCCCCGTCGAGGCCATCTACTACGAGGACGACGTGCCGGGCCAGTGGAGCGCGTACACCGCCGCGAACGCCGAGTTCTTCGACGAGATCGGCTCGCCGGGCGGCGCCAGCAAGCTCGGCCTGATCAACGCCGACCACCCGACCGTCGCCGCCGCCCCCGCCAACAGCGAGGGGTGACCACCTCCGGGCCGGCGCGGGCCGGCGACCGGTTCGCGACGCTGCCCGACTTCCCGTGGGACACCCTCGCCGGCGCGAAGGCCCGGGCGGCCGCGCATCCCGGCGGGATCGTGGACCTGTCCATCGGCACCCCCGTCGACCCGACGCCGCAGCCGGTCCAGGCGGCGCTCGCCGCAGCCGCCGACGCGCCCGGCTACCCGACGGTGCACGGCGTCGTGCCGCTGCGGACCGCGTTCCGCGACTGGGCGCTCCGCCGGATCGGCGCGACTCCCGCGCTGGAGCGGGACGCCGTGCTGCCCACCGTCGGCTCGAAGGAGGCGGTGTCCGGCCTGCCGACCCAGCTCGGCCTCGGCCCGGGGGACCGGGTGGCCGTGCCGGACCTCGCCTACCCCACGTACGAGGTCGGCGCGCTCGCCGCGGGTGCGCAGGTCGTGCGCTACGACCCGGCGGTCGGCCTGCCCGACGGGCCGCTGGCGCTGGTCTGGCTGAACTCCCCGGCCAACCCGAGCGGCGCCGTGCTGGACCTCGCCACGACCCGCCGGCTCGTCGACAGCGCCCGCGCCCGCGGCGCTGTCGTGGCATCCGACGAGTGCTACGCGGAGTTCGGCTGGGACGCGACGCCGGTCTCCGTGCTGGACCCGGCGGTGCACGGCGACAGCCTGGCCGGGCTGCTGGCGCTGCACTCGCTGTCCAAGCAGTCCAACCTCGCCGGCTACCGGATCGGCTTCCTGTCCGGCGATCCCGTGCTGGTCGCGCGGCTGCTGGCCATCCGCAAGCACCTCGGGCTGATCGTCGCGCGCCCGGTGCAGCAGGCGGCCATCGTGGCGCTCGGCGACGACGCCGCGGTCACCGTGCAGCGGGAGCGGTACGCACGACGGCGGTCGGCGTTGACGGGCGCACTGCGCACCGAGGGACTCACCGTCACCGACTCGGCCGGCGCGCTGTACCTGTGGGCGACCGCTGCCGAGCCGGCGATGGTCACCGTCGACCGGCTCGCCGACCGTGGCGTGCTGGTCGCACCCGGGTCCTTCTACGGCCCGGCCGGCGCGCGGCACGTGCGGGTGGCGTTCACCGCCACCGACGAGCGCGTCGCGGCCGCGGTGGGCCGGCTGTCCGGCCGGGTTCCCGCGTGAACGCAGCGCTGCCCCGGACACCGGGCTCACGTCACATCGCGGGCCGTTCCGGACGCGCGTCCGCAGTCCGTAAGGTCGGCGGCACCGCGGCCGATGCAGGCGCGGCTGCACGCCTGCCCGAGGAGGAGCGAGCATGACCGACCAGTCCGTCACCCTGCGCTACGACGGCGGGGAACTGGAGTTGCCGGTCACCCCCGCCACAGTCGGACCGGCCGGCATCGGCATCCCGAAGCTGCTCGCGACGACCGGGATGACGACGCTGGACCAGGGTTACGTCAACACCGCGTCGTGCGAGTCGGCGATCACCTACATCGACGGCGACGCCGGGATCCTGCGCTACCGCGGGTACCCGATCGAGCAGCTGGCCGAGCACTCGTCCTACCTCGAGACGTCCTACCTGCTCGTCTACGGGGCGCTGCCGACACCGGAGCAGCTGGCCGAGTTCACCGCGCGGATCAGCCGGCACACGATGCTGCAGGAGGACTTCCGCGACTTCTTCAAGGCGTTCCCGCACAACGCGCACCCGATGGCGGTGCTGTCGTCCTCGGTGAACGCGCTGTCGACCTTCTACCAGGACAGCCTGGACCCGCTGGACCCGGCGCAGGTGGACCTGGCCTCGATCCGGCTGTTGGCGAAGCTTCCGACGCTGGCGGCCTACGCCTACCGCCGCACGACGAGCCAGCCGTTCCTGTACCCGGAGAACTCCCGGAGCCTGGTGGAGAACTTCCTGCGGATGTCGTTCGGCGTCCCGGCCGAGGACTACCAGCCCAAACCCGAACTGGTCGCGGCGCTGGACATGCTGTTCGTGCTGCACGCCGACCACGAGCAGAACTGCTCCACCTCAACGGTCCGGCTGGTCGGCTCCGCGCAGGCGAACCTGTTCGGCTCGGTGGCGTCCGGGGTGACGGCACTGTCCGGGCCGCTGCACGGCGGCGCCAACGAGGCAGTGCTGAAGATGCTCGCTGCGATCCGCGACGACGGCGGCGACGTGGGCAAGTTCGTCGCCCGGGTGAAGAGCCGCGAGGCCGGGGTGCGGCTGATGGGCTTCGGCCACCGCGTCTACAAGAACTACGACCCGCGCGCGGCACTGGTGAAGACGTCGATGACCTCGGTGCTGGAGGCGCTCGGGGTGAGCGACCCGCTGCTGGAGATCGCCCTCGAGCTGGAGCAGGTCGCACTCGCCGACGACTACTTCGTCTCCCGCAAGCTCTACCCGAACGTCGACTTCTACACCGGCCTGATCTACCGGGCGATGGGGTTCCCGAACTCGATGTTCACGGTGCTGTTCGCGATCGGCCGGCTGCCCGGGTGGATCGCGCACTGGCGGGAGATGATGGGCGACCCCGCGACGAAGATCGGCCGCCCGCGGCAGGTGTACACCGGCGAGGACGCCCGCGACTACGTCCCGATGGACGCCCGCGGCTGACCCGGCGCCTGACCTCGGGGCAGCCGGCGCCTACTGCGCTGTGTGCAGGGCAGTGTTGAGCGTGACCCCGCCGGACGCCCTGGTGGCGACAGCTTCGACTGCGCCGGTGACGCTGTGGCGCCGGAACGTCAGGCCGTTCGCGCCGGACAGCTCCCGGGCCTTGACGACGGTCCCGTCGGGCAGCGTGACCTTGGTGCCGGCGGTCAGGTAGAGGCCGGCCTCGACCACGCAGTCGTCGCCGAGGGCGATGCCCAACCCGGCGTTCGCGCCGAGCAGGCTGCGCCGGCCGATGCTCACCACCTCGGTACCGCCGCCGGACAGGGTGCCCATGATGGATGCGCCGCCGCCGACGTCGGAGCCCTCGCCGACGGTGACGCCCGCGGAGATCCGGCCCTCCACCATCACCGGGCCGAGCGTGCCGGCGTTGTAGTTGACGAACCCCTCGTGCATCACGGTCGTGCCCGCCACCAGGTGCGCGCCCAGGCGGACCCGGTCGGCGTCGGCGATCCGCACACCGGCCGGCACCACGTAGTCGACCATCCGCGGGAACTTGTCCACCGACAGCACGCGGACGTCCCGGTCGAGTGCGAGCAAGCGCAGTCGGGTCTGCTCGAACCCGTCCACCGCGCACGGTCCGGCGTCGGTCCACACCACGGTCGACAGCAGGCCGAACACGCCGGTCAGGTCAGCGCCGTGCGGGGCGACCAGGCGGTGCGAGAGCAGGTGCAGCCGCAGGTAGACGTCGGCGGTGTCGACCGGGGGAGCGTCCAGGTCCGCCTCCACCACGACGACCTCGCGGGTCACCCGGCGGACGTCGTCCACCGTGGCCAGCGGCGCGAGTGCGGCCCGGTCTCCCCGGTCGTCCTCGGCGGAACCGGGCCCGAGGTACGGGCGGGGGAACCACACGTCGAGCACGGTCCCGTCGGCGGCCCGGGTGCACAGGCCCACGCCCCGCCCGGTCCGCCCGGCGCCCCGGCCGGCCTGTGTCGTCGGTGCGCTGGCGACGTCCGGGCTGCTCGCGTCGGTCACGCCGGTCACCCTAGGTGGACGGCAGGTCCCGGCCGCCCGGGCCGCTGTCGGGTCGCGGCCCTACGGTGAGCCCGTGTCCGCCTCGACCGCCACCTCCACCCGGACGCGCCCGCCCGCGCCGACCCTGCGCGCGGACGCCGACGTGGTGGCGCTGACCGCGGCGCTGGTCGACGTGCCCAGCGTCAGCGGGGACGAGGGGCCGCTCGCCGACGCCGTCGAGGCCCTGCTGCGCGGCGCCGGGCACCTGCGGGTGACCCGCACCGGCAACACCGTGGCCGCCCGCACCCAGCTCGGCCGGGCCGAACGCGTCGTCCTGGCCGGCCACCTGGACACCGTCCCGGAAGCCGGCAACGCCGGTGCCCGGTTCGTGGACGGCCCGGCCGGGCCCGAGCTCGCCGGCCTGGGCAGTGTCGACATGAAGGGCGGCGACGCGGTCGCGCTGCGCCTCGCGCTGGACCTGGCCGAGCCCACCCGCGACCTGACCTTCGTCTTCTACGACTGCGAAGAGGTCGAGGCCGAGCGCAACGGGCTGGCGCTGCTCGCCGCCGCCGACCCGGGCGTGCTCGACGCCGACCTGGCGATCCTGCTCGAGCCCACCGGCGGCGCGGTCGAGGGCGGCTGCCAGGGGACGTTGAAGGTCGCCGTCACCACCACCGGCCGGCGGGCGCACACCGCACGGGCCTGGGCGGGGGAGAACGCGATCCACGCCGCGGCGTCCGTACTGGCCCGCCTCGGCTCCCGTCACGACGTCCGCCGGGTCGTCGACGGGCTGGAGTACCGCGAGGGACTGCAGGCCGTCGGCATCAGCGGCGGGGTCGCCGGCAACGTCGTGCCCGACCGGTGCACCGTCCTGGTCAACCACCGGTTCGCGCCGGACCGGACCGAGGCGCAGGCGTTGGACCACGTGCGCGAGGTCTTCGCCGGGTTCGACGTCGAGCTGGTCGACAGCGCGCCCGGCGCCCGGCCCGGGCTGGACCGGCCGGCCGCCGCCCAGTTCGCCGCCCTGGTGCAGCCGGTCGCCGGGCCGCCCCGGGCCAAGTACGGGTGGACCGACGTCGCCCGCTTCGCCGCGCTCGGCATCCCCGCCCTCAACTTCGGGCCCGGCGACCCGACGCGCGCGCACACGCCGGGCGAGGCGGTGCCGACCGCGCAGATCCTCGCCTGTGAGCAGCTGTTGCGCGCCTGGCTCACCGACCGCCCCCCGGCGGGGCCGCGGACGTCTGACCGGGGGAACCCAGATGCCTGACCGACCTCGCACACCGGACCAGGGGCTGCTGGACTCGACCGGGGCCGGCGACTGGGTGCACACCGACCCGTGGCGGGTGCTCCGCATCCAGGCGGAGTTCATCGAGGGCTTCGGTGCGCTGGCCGAGCTCGGCCCCGCGATCAGCGTGTTCGGCTCCGCCCGCACCGCGCCGGACAGCCCGGAGTACGCCCTCGGCGTCGCGATCGGCGCCGGGCTGGCCCGGGCGGGGATGGCGGTCATCACCGGTGGCGGGCCGGGCGCCATGGAGGCCGCCAACCGCGGGGCTACCGAGGCCGGCGGGATGTCCGTCGGCCTGGGCATCGAGCTGCCGTGGGAGCAGCGGCTCAACGACTGGGTCGGGCTCGGCGTCACGTTCCGGTACTTCTTCGTCCGCAAGACGATGTTCGTCAAGTACGCGAGCGGGTTCGTCGTGCTGCCCGGCGGGCTCGGCACCTTCGACGAGCTGTTCGAGGCGCTGACCCTGGTGCAGACGGGCAAGGTCACCAGGTTCCCGATCGTCCTGGTCGGACGGGAGTACTGGTCCGGCCTCGTCGACTGGATCCGCACCACCGTGCTGGCCGCGGGGAAGATCGGCGAGGGGGACGCGCACCTGCTGACGATCGTCGACACGGCGCAGGAGGCGGTCGCCGCCGTCCTGCGGGAGGCCCGACCGCTGCCCGGCCGGCCAGCGCCGGCACCGCTCGAGGCCGCCCCGCGGACAGCTCCCGGCCCGTGACACGATCCCGGCGGGCCGCCCGGCCGACCGGCCGCAGCACAGAGGAGACCAGCAGGTGGAGTGGGTGTTCATCGCGCTCGTCGTGGCCGTGGTCGCCGCGGTCGCGATGGTCGCGGTCGGGCGCGGGGACGGGCTCGAGCCGGCGCTGCCGGACCGCCCGGACGTCGAGCTGCCCGCCGACCGTCCGTTGACGCCCACCGACCTGGCCGAGCTGAAGCTGAGCGTCGCGGTGCGCGGCTACCGGATGGACGAGGTCGACGCGCTGCTCGCCCGCCTCGCCGCGGAGCTCGCGGCCCGTGACGCCCAGCCCGCGACTGGCACCGGCCCGGCATCCGCTGTCGGCCCGGCGGAGCCGCGTGCGTCCGGTGCCCACGCCCTGTCGACGAGCCCGCCCGGGGGTGCTGCGGCATCCACTGCCGCGCCGGCACCCGCTGGAGCCCCGGCACCTGCTGGCGGTCCGGGGGACCCCCGGTGAGCCGGTCGGTGCACCTGGCGATCCCGGTGGAGGTCGACGCACCCGCGCAGCGGGTCTGGGACGCGATCGTCGACTGGGAGGCCCAGGGCCGCTGGATCCTCGGCACCCGGGTCCGGGCGACCCGGGGTGCGGGCCGGCAGGTCGGGGACCGCGTCACCGCGGTCACCGCCGTCGGGCCGATCGGCTTCTCCGACGAGTTCGAGATCACCGTGTGGGACCCGCCGCGGGTGTGCGTCGTGCAGCACCTGGGCCGGGTCGTGCGCGGCACCGGCACCTTCGCCGTCGAGGCGGAGTCAGCGGCCCGGTCCCGCTTCGTGTGGTCGGAGGACCTGGCGCTCCCGCTCGGCGCGCTCGGCCGGGCCGGGTGGCCGCTGGTCCGGCCGGTGTTCGCCGCCGGTGTCCGCCGGTCGCTGGAGCGGTTCGCCGACCTGGTCGCCGCCGGCCGGATCGGCTGAGCACGCCGAGCGCCGCCCGGTCCGGCAACCGCCTCGCGGGTGTCCCACGCGGGCAGCGTCCCGGGTGTCCGGCGGGGGCGGCGGGCCCGCACACCGCGTCCACCGGGCGCACGCGTGTCGGGGACACGCGTGCCGTTCGGGGATGATGGAGGCCAGTACGCATCGATGGAGGAGGTACCGCATGGCGGCCATGAAGCCGCGAACCGGTGACGGTCCGCTCGAGGTCACCAAGGAGGGTCGCGGCATCGTCATGCGTGTCCCGCTCGAGGGCGGCGGACGGCTCGTCGTCGAGTTGTCGGCGGCGGAGGCCGGCGCGCTGGGCGACGCGCTGAAGACCGTCGTCTCCTGATCGACCCGCCGGCCGGCGCCTGACGGTCCGTCAGGCGCCGGCGGCAGGGAAACCCCCGTCAGGCGCCGGCGGGAGGGATCACCCCGTCAGGCGGCGGCGCCAGGGATCACCCCGTCAGGCGGCTGCGGCGCCGTAGACCGCGAGGGTCTGCTCGGCGATCGCCCGCCACCCGAACTCCGACACCGCGCGCTTGCGGCCGGCGGCCCCCATCCCGGCAGCCCGGGCCGGGTCCGCCAGCACCGCGTTCACCCCGGCCGCCAGTCCTGCCTCGAAGTCCGCGGGCGCTGCCGGGTCGTGGTGGACGAGGAGCCCGGTGATCCCGTCGTCGACGACCTCGGGGATCCCGCCGACATCGCTGGCCACCACGGGCACCGAACACGCCATCGCCTCGAGGTTGACGATCCCCAGCGGCTCGTAGACCGACGGGCAGACGAACACGGCGGCACCGGCCAGCACCGCGACGAGGTCCTCCCGCGGCAGCATCGACGGCTCGATGACGACGCCGGTCCGCGCGGCCCGCAGCGTCTCGACCGCGGCGTTGGTCTCGGCAGCCAGCTCCGGGGTGTCCGGCGCGCCAGCCAGGACGACCACCTGGGCGGCCGGGTCGAACTGCAGCGCCGCCCGCAGCAGGTGGGGTACGCCCTTCTGCCGGGTGATGCGGCCGACGAAGACCACGTACGGCCGGTCCGGGTCGATGCCCAGCTCCCGACGGACCCGTTCGGCGTGCTCGGCGGCGGGGCCGGCGACCGGAACCGGGGCGTACAGCTCGGTGTCGATGCCGTTGCGGACGACGTGCACCCGCGCCGGGTCCAGCGCCGGGTAGGCGGCCAGCACGTCGCGGCGCATGCCGTCGCTGACCGCGACCACGGCCGCCGCGGCCTCGAACGCCGTCCGCTCTGCCCACGACGACAGGCGGTAGCCGCCGCCCAGCTGCTCGACCTTCCACGGCCGGAGCGGCTCCAGGGAGTGGGCGGTCACCACGTGCGGGATGTCGGCGAGCAGGGACGCCAGGTGTCCGCCGAGGTTGGCGTACCAGGTGTGGGAGTGCACGAGGTCCGCGCCCGCCCCGGCGACCGCCGCGGCCAGTGCCAGGTCGGTGGAGAACACCTTGAGCGCCGGGTTCGCGTCGGCCAGCGAGGGATCGGTGTCCGCGTAGCCGGTCACCGCCATCGCACCGGCGTGCGGGCCCGCGGCGGCGTCCCGCTCCGCCTCGTCGGGAGCAGGCCGCGCTCCCGGTGCGCCCATGCACAGCACGGACAGCTCGACCAGGTCGCGCAGGTGCCGGGACAGGAAGTCGACGTGGACGCCCGCACCCCCGTAGACCTCCGGTGGGTACTCCCGGGTCAGCAGGGCGACCTTCATGGCGTGGAACGTACGCGCCGACCCGGCCGCGGTCATCCCGCGGGCAACACGCTGGTCCGCGGGCTGGCCTCCCCTGTGCCGACGGCGCCGGCACCGATAGGTTGTCGCCCATGGCAGGGGCAGCGAAGGTCCTGGCAATCGTCCTCGCCGGCGGCGAAGGCAAGCGGTTGCAACCGTTGACGGCCGACCGCGCGAAGCCGGCGGTGCCATTCGGCGGTTCGTACCGTCTCGTCGACTTCGTCCTGAGCAACCTGGTCAACGCCGGGTACCTCAAGATCTGCGTGCTGACGCAGTACAAGAGCCACTCCCTGGACCGGCACATCTCCAAGACGTGGCGGTTCTCGGACCTCATCGGCAACTACGTCACGCCCGTCCCGGCCCAGCAGCGGCTCGGCCCGCGCTGGTACCAGGGCAGCGCGGACGCGATCTTCCAGTCGCTGAACCTGATCCACGACGAGCAGCCGGACTACGTGGTCGTGTTCGGCGCCGACCACGTGTACCGCATGGACTGCTCGCAGATGGTGGACGCCCACATCGAGTCCGGGTACGGCGTGACCGTCGCGGGCATCCGCGTCCCGCGGCAGAGCGCGGACCAGTTCGGCGTGATCGACACCGCCGACGGCCGCCGGATCGACGCGTTCCTGGAGAAGCCCGCCGACCCGCCCGGACTGCCGGACGCACCGGACGAGACGTACGCCTCGATGGGCAACTACGTCTTCACCACCGGCGCGCTGCTGGACACCCTGCGCATCGACGCCGCCGACGAGGGTTCGCTGCACGACATGGGCGGCAACATCATCCCGACCATGGTCGCCGCGGGCGACGCGGGCGTGTACGACTTCGGCGCCAACGACGTCCCCGGGTCGACCCCGCGGGACCGCGGCTACTGGCGCGACGTGGGCACGATCGACGCCTACCACGAGGCGCACATGGACCTGGTGTCGATCGACCCGGTGTTCAACCTGTACAACGCGCGCTGGCCGATCCTGTCCGAGCAGCCGCAGCTGCCGGGGGCGAAGTTCGTCGAGGGGGGCCACGCCTACG
This sequence comes from uncultured Actinomycetales bacterium, assembly GCA_964242885.1. Taxonomy (GTDB): domain Bacteria; phylum Actinomycetota; class Actinomycetes; order CAXTBU01; family CAXTBU01; genus CAXTBU01. The sequence goes on along the minus strand of CAXTBU010000001.1, from coordinate 7,369 downwards.
AGTCGCTGGTCGGCGCGGGCTGCATCGTGGCCGGTGGATTCGTCGACCACAGCGTCCTGTCACCGCGGGTCGTCGTCCGGCAGGGCGCGCACGTCCGCGGTTCGGTGCTGATGGAGAACGTCCAGGTCGGCCCGGGGGCACACGTCAGCAACACGATCCTGGACAAGAACGTCGTCGTGCCGCCGCACGCCACGATCGGCCTGGACCACGACGCGGACCGCGCCCGCGGCTACACGGTGTCCGCGGGCGGCATCACCGTGGTCGGCAAGGGCCAGAAGATCCTGCCCTGACCCGTTGCCGGACCGTCGCCATCGGGCGGGGACGCGGGTCCACGGACCTGCCGCCGGTCAGCCGGTGACGGTGGCCACCAGCAGTCCGGTGCCCACCGGCAGCAGGACGGCGGACAGCCGCTCGTCGTCGCGAACGGCCGCGTGCAGGGAGCGGATCGCGCTGACCCCGGCGTCGCGGCGGGCCGCGTCCGCCACCGCGTCGTCGCCGAGGGCACCGTTGAACGCCACGATGCCGCCGGGCCGGAGCAGTCGCAGCGCCTCGGTGAGGTACTCCTCGTTCTCCGCCGGGTCGGCGTCGGCGAAGACGACGTCGTAGGCGCCGTCGGTCAGCCGGGGGAGCACGTCGAGGGCGCGGCCGTTGATCAGTCGGGCCCGGGTCGGCGCGATCCCGGCCTCGGTCATCGCGGTCCGCGCCAGCCGGTGGTGCTCGCCCTCGATGTCGACGCTGGTCAGGATGCCGCCGGTGCGCAGCCCGGCAGCCAGGGCCAGCGCGGACACCCCGGTGCCGGTGCCGATCTCCACCGCCGAGCGGGCGGTGACCGTGAGGGCGAGGAACGTCAGCGTGGCCGCGACGCCGGGGCTGACCGGGACCACCCCGACCTCGGCGGCACGAGCCCTGGCCGCAGCGGCGGCCGGGTCCTCGGCCCGGAAGGTCTCCGCGTACCGCTGACCCGCCGGGCTCGGACCGGCGACGTCGGCGGGGCTCCCGCCAGGTGACCGACCCGGTGTCGCCAGGCCCGCTGCGGCTGCGCTCGGCCGGTTGGCCGGCGTGCGCTCGCCGGTCCCGCGTCCGGCGCGCGGTCCCGTGCCGCTGCCGTCCGTGCCGCGCGGTCCCGTGCTCATCAGCCCACCCCGTCGTCCCTGCGGTACCGGCACACCCGCGCCGAGCCGTGATCGACGGCCGGGAGGAAGCGTATCGAGCCGTCGCCCGGCGCGGCCGACGCGCCGGCCCGGGTCGCGGTCGGTGTCGTCGCCCGCAGCAGGTGTGGGGACCTGCGGAACCAGGCCACCGGCCCCCGCGTTGAGCAGACGCCGGCCGATCTCGACGGGTGGGTGCCGGCGGCACTCGACCGGTGGGTGCCAGCGGCACGGGACCCGCTGAGAACGGCCTAAGGATCGGTTCGCGACGGCGACAGCGAGGAGGGCGGGCCGGATCATGGGACTCATGACCGCAGTCCTGCCGCGTCGGCTGTTCCAGCACGGGACCGAGCGGGGCGCGCTGCCCGCCGGGAACCCGCCCGCGCCGCGGGTCGCGGTGGCCCGATCGGCTGCGCCAGCGGGCGTTCCCGAGGCGCCGGCCGAGTCCGCGGCTCCGGCTGCGGCGCCGTGGGCCCCGCCGAGCTGGGCGGAGATCGTCAGCGAGCACTCGCCGCGGGTCTACCGCCTCGCCTACCGGCTGACCGGGAACCCCCACGACGCCGAGGACCTCACGCAGGACGTGTTCGTCCGCGTCTTCCGGTCGCTGGACACGTTCGTCCCCGGCAACTTCGAGGCCTGGCTGCACCGGATCACCACCAACCTGTTCCTGGACGGGGCACGACGCCGCCAGCGGATCCGGTTCGACGCGCTGGCCGAGGACGCCGACGGCCGGCTCGCCGACGCCGGCGCCGGGCCGGTCGAACGGTTCGACATGACCCATCTCGACGGGGAGGTCCGGGACGCGCTGATGGACCTGCGCCCGGAGTTCCGCGCGGCCGTCGTGCTGTGCGACATCGAGGGTCTGCCGTACGAGGAGGTCGCCGACGTCCTCGGCGTGAAGCTGGGGACCGTCCGCAGCCGCATCCACCGTGGTCGCAGCCAGCTGCGCGAGCGGCTGGCCCACCGCGCCCCGGGCCTGCGGCGCGCCGACGACGACGCGGCGCCGGCCGCGGGCACCGAGTCCGGGATCGCCGTCCGTCCCTGGGCACAACCGAGTCTGTGAGCTCTCCGCTGTGAGCCTGCCCCCGCACCTGTCCGGCGCGATCATCTCGGCGCTGGTCGACTCCGAGGTCGCCGAGCGGGACCGGGCCCGGGTCCTCTCGCACCTGTCCCGGTGCAGCGGGTGCCGGGACCGGCTCGAGCTCGAGCACGCCACCAAGGACGCGGTGAACGCCCTGTCCGTCGGCGTCCCACCGGTTTCCGGTGAGCTGCAGGGGGTGTTGCTCGCCCTCGGCGCCGGCCGGCTCCCCGGCGGAGCGGCCGGCTCCTGGCTGCGGCCACCCGGGCCGGGCCCGACGTCCGGCACCGCCGTTCCCGCGGTCGCGGGTGGCGGCACAGGCGAGGGCAGCGCGGTGGGCACGGGACGACCTGGGCGAACCGGCGGTCGTCCCGGCGCCGTCGGTATGTTCTCGGTGCTGGGGCTGGGCATCGGTCTGGCGGCCGCGGCGCTGGTGCCGACGAGCCCGACACCGCTGCGCACGTCCGGCAGCCCGGTCGGCGGACCCGTCGGGTCCGCTTCCGCGGTCCGCCAGCCGACCGGGCGGTCGACCGGAGGTGTCGTCCGCGTCGCGTTCGCCCTGCCCGCGGCCGGCGCGACGACACCGCCCGCCGGAGCCGAACCGGGGACGCCGCGCGCCGGAGCCGAACCGGGGACGCCGGGGACCAGCGCCGTCCGGACCCGGCAGCAGCGGACCGGCGCGGACCGGGCCCCGTTCGTGCGCGACCCGGTCCTGCCCGACGTCGCCCGGCCGGGGGCGCCCACGGCCCGCACGACCTTCGTCCGGTCGGTGTCGACCGGGGCGACCGCTCCGGTCCGGTGACGAGGGGACCGGTCAGCTGACCGGTTCGGTCGCCGCCCGGACGGTCCAGGTCCGTCCTCCCCACCGGGTGGCGACCTGTCGTCCGTGGGAGGGTTGGTGCCTGGTCGAACCGGGCCGCCTCCGCCGCCGGCCGCAGGGCACGGACCCGCAGCCCAGCGAGGAGATCGATGGACGAGCCCGACCCGGACCAGCGGCGGCCGCTCCCCCCGGGGCGACCGGACTTCCTCCCGCCGGAGCACCGGCCGATGCCGCGGCCGTGGATCGCCGATCCGGGACCGGCGCCGACGCACGGGGGCTCCCGGCGCTGGCCGGCGGTGCTCGCCGTGCTCGGTGCCAGCGTCCTGGTCCTCGGGGTGGCGGTGGCCTTCTTCCTCCCGTGGTCGGGCCGGACCTCCGACAGCTCGGTCCCCGTCCTCGGGGGCTCCTCGACCTCGCCCGGTCTGCGCAGTCCGTTCCCGGGGGTCGGCCCGACGTTTCTGTCCCCCCAGCCGTTCCCGTCCCAGCAACCGTCCCAGCCGCCCCAGCCGTCGGGCGAGCCCGCCGACCCGAGCGCCGAGCCAGGACAGCCGAGCGCGGAGCCAGGACAGCCGAGCGCCGAGCCAGGACAGCCGACCCCGTGGCTCGGGCAGCCCCCCGCCGACCCGGGACCGACCGACGACCCGCAGGCTCCGGGTGGCGCCGCGTCGCCGACACCGGTGGCCCAGGCGGCGTTCACCCCGCCGGCGGACCCGTCGCCGCTGCCCGACGGCCAGCCCTCGGTGCCGGCGGGCGCGTCGATCGGCGCCATCGCCCGGGCGACGCTGCCCGGCGTCGTCCAACTGGTCTCCACGGCGGCCCGAACCGGCGACGGCACAGGCTCCGGGGCGGCCAGCAGCACCGGGTCCGGGATCGTGGTGCGGGACTCCGGCAACGGCATCGGACTGGTCCTGACCAACAACCACGTCGTCGCCGACGTCGTGGCCGGGCGCGCGGAGCTCAAGGTCGTGTTCCCGGACGGGCTGCGCACCGCCGCCCGCGTCGTCGGGACGAGCCCGTCGTACGACACGGCGGTCGTGGAGGTCACCGGCGCGCGGTCCCTGCGCCCGGTTCCGCTCGGCCGCTCCGCGGGCGTCGCGATCGGTGACCCGGTCCTGGCGATCGGCGCGCCACTGGGACTGACCGGGACCGTGACCGACGGGATCGTGTCCGCGCTGGACCGGCCCGTCGCCCTCGGCGGGAACGGGTCGGGTGCGGAGACCTTCGTCAGCGCCCTGCAGACCAACGCCGCGATCAACCCGGGCAACTCCGGTGGCCCGCTGCTGGACGCCCGTGGACTGGTCATCGGGATGAACACCGCCATCGCCTCGCTCGGCGGGTCCGCCGGTGAGCAGAGCGGGAGCATCGGGCTCGGGTTCTCGCTGCCCGTCGACGAGGTCCGGGTGATCGCCGACCAGATCCTGCGCACCGGGCAGGCGCGGTACCCGGTCATCGGCGCGAGCGTCGACACCAGCGTCGCCAGCGCCGACGTCGGCGCCAGGCTGTCCGCGATCACCCCCGGCGGGCCGGCCGACGACGCCGGGGTGGTCACCGGTGACCTGGTCGTGGAGGTGGACGGGCGCCGGATCGCGAACGGTGAGGCGTTCATCGTCGCGATCCGACAGCGCACGCCGGGGGAGACCGTGAGCCTGGTGGTGCAGCGCGGGACCTCCCGGCGCACCGTGACGGTCACCCTCGACGGCCGGCCCGGCTGAGCCCCACACCGGGGTACCGTCGGACGGGCAGCACGGAGGAGGGCATCGGACGTGTTCGGCATCGGCGGGTCCGAGTTCGTGATCATCGCGCTCCTGGCCCTGTTCATCTTCGGGCCCGAGCGACTCCCCGGGGCAGCGAAGTCGGCGGCGAAGGTCCTGCGGGACGTGCGGCGGTGGACCGTCCGCGCCCGCTCGGAGCTGACCGACACCCTCGGCCCGGAGTTCGAGAACTTCGACCTCGCCGACCTCAACCCCAAGCGCTTCGTGCAGAAGCACCTTCTCGAAGGGCTCGACGACCTGGACCTGGACCTCGACGGCGAGAAGGAGGCGGCCCGTCGCCGCGCCGCCGGCGAGTCCGGTCAGTCCGGGGCGACCGCCGCGTCGGCGGTGGACTCCCTGGGGGGCTCGTCGCCGACGGGGACGCTGTCGCCCGCCGCCACCGGGGTGGACCTCGAGGAGGCTGACGGCTCCCTGGTCCGCGTGGACACCGTGGCGGTCACCGACTCAGCGGTCGCCGCCACCGAGAGTCAGGCCGCCGACGGATCGGCCGCCAACGGGTCAGGCGCCGGCGGGTCAGCCGCCAACGGGTCAGGCGCCGACGGGTCAGCCGCGGACGGTGGCGACCCGCCGGTCCGTCGTCACCCGCACGTGGACTTCGACGCCACCTGAGGCCGACCGCCAGGGTCCCCTCGTCCGGCGACCACCGGGCGGCCCGTCACCGACCAACGGGGTTCGGCCCGCCCGTCAGCGACTGACCGGGGTCAGCCCGAGCGAGCGCCCGACCAGCCCGCGGCCCGGCTTGACCAGGGCGTCGGCGATGCCCAGCAGCGGTCCCGCCACCGTCGGGTCGGCGAACGCCGCGCCCGCGTCACCGGAGTCCCCGGCCTCCCGGACGCCGGGCTGCAGCGGGATCTCGGCCAGCAGCGGCACGTCGTAGCCGAGCCGGCCCGTCAGTGCCGTGGCCACCCGCTGACCGCCGCCGGAGCCGAAGACGTCGGTCCGCTCCCCGCAGTGCGGGCAGGACAGCCAGCTCATGTTCTCCACGACCCCGGCGACCCGCTGCTTGGTCTGCAGCGCGAGGGTCCCAGCCCGCTCGGCGACCTCCGCCGCGGCCTGCTGCGGCGTCGTCACCACGACGATCTGCGCCGTCGGCAGCCGCTGGGCGACCGAGATCGCGACGTCGCCGGTGCCCGGCGGGAGGTCCAGCAGCAGGACGTCGAGGTCGCCCCAGTGCACGTCGGTGAGGAACTGGGTCAGCGCCCGGTCCAGCATCGGACCGCGCCACGCCACCACGTCATCGGTGTCCGGCTTGAACATCGCCGTGGACACGATCCGGACGCCGTGCGCCTCCAGCGGCAGGATCATCTTCTCGATGACCGTCGGGTGCCGGCCGGCCAGCCCCATCAGCCGCGGGATCGAGTGTCCGTAGATGTCGGCGTCCAGGATGCCGACGGTCAGCCCGCGGGAGGCCAGCTGCACCGCCAGGCCCGCGGTCACCGAGCTCTTGCCGACGCCGCCCTTGCCGGACGCGATCGCGAACACGCGGGTGAGGGAGTCCGGGCGCCCGAACGGGATCTCCTTGACCGGGCGGCCGCCGCGCAGCTTGGCCTGCAGCACCGCGCGCTGTTCGGCGTCCATCGCGCCGAACCGCACGCGGACGTCGGCGACGCCGGGCACCCGGAGCACGGCGGCGCTGACGTCGCGCAGCAGCGTGTCGCGCAGCGGGCACCCCGACGTGGTCAGCAGGACCTCGACGCCCACCAGGATCCCGCCGGCGGTCGGCACGAGCTCGAGTTCGCCGATCATGTCCAGCTCGGTCAGCGGCTGGTGGATCTCCGGGTCGCTGACGGTGGCCAGCGCAGCGAGGACCTGTTCGCGCCCGGGGGCGACCGTGCTCGTCGCGGTCATCTGACCGTCCCACCTGTTCTGTCGTCGGGGATGTCCGCGTCGGGGCCGCCGTCCGCGCCGGCCCCGTCGGGCGCACCGGCCCCGTCGGGCGCACCGGCTCCGTCGGGGCCGTCAGGCCCGAGGTCGGCGACCTTGCGCGAGCGGACCCGGTCCTTGCCCTTGCCGCCCGCGCCCTTCTTGGGCCGGCGGCCCGGCTCGGCGTCGTCGTCGCCCCGTTCGAGCAGCTCGCTCAGGCTCTCGACCAACGACCTGATCTCCGACCGAACGTAGTCGCGGGTCGCCACCTCGCCGACCGCGACCCGCAGTGAGGCGACCTCGCGGGCCAGGTAGTCCATGTCGGCACCGGTCTGGGCGTCGGCGCGCCGGTCCGCGTCCAGGTTCACCCGGTCCCGGTCGTCCTGCCGGTTCTGCGCGAGCAGGATCAGCGGTGCGGCGTAGGACGCCTGCAGCGACAGGACCAGCGTCAGGAAGGTGAACGCGTACGGGTCGAAGCGCCAGCTTGGCGGGGCGACCGTGTTCCACAGCAGCCACAGGACGACCACGAGGGTCATGTAGACGAGGAAGCGGCCGGTGCCGAGGAAGCGGGCGATCCGCTCCGACGCCCGGCCGAAGCTGTCCGGGTCGTAGTTGGCGCGCAGCAGGGGTCGGTGCAGGTCGACCGGCTGGTCCAGCCGGCTGGGCCCGCGCCGGCCCGGGGCCAGCC